>CAZZBU010000007.1:60451-62582 GCA_964652315.1 uncultured Bacteroidales bacterium | reverse complement strand
TTCAGGGCAGGAAATTAAAACTATATAACAGCGAGATGAACAGCCTGGTGTTTGTTTCAGAGGAATGATAAACTTCTTTTCCAGTAACCAGCAAACATAACAAAACGGAAAACCTGCCAGCGACTGAAGGACCTGGCAGTGTTTAAAAACAGCTATCATCCAAGCATCATAAACCTCAAGCAACCAACATTCACCTTCTCAAAACCACGTAAAACACCCAATTTCAAAAACCCATCCCTCTCCTTTTGCCATAGCCGCAAAAAGCATTATCTTCGCGGCTAAAGATGATAATAATCACTTTCGATAACACGTAGTTAATGAGCGGAATCCTTTATTATTCAACAAACCTGAAGGCTCCTAAGGTAAAATTCCGGGATGCCTTGCTTCGTGGGCAGGCCACTGACCGGGGATTGTACATGCCTGAAACCATTCCTGAATTATCAGCTACAGAACTGGCCAGCCTTAAAAACCTCAGTTATGCAGAGATAGCTGAACTGGTTGGAGCCAAATTTTTGGCAGATGAAGTGCCGCAGGAAGAATTGAAGCGCATAGTGGGTGCTGCCTACAATTATGCCGTTCCGCTCGAGAAAGTCTACGACAGGCATTACATCATGCGCCTCGACCAGGGACCAACAGCATCCTTCAAGGATTTTGCCGCCCGCATGATGGGCCGCTTGATGCAGTACTTCCTTAGCAAAGAAAACCGTGAAATGCTCATCCTTACCGCCACATCAGGGGATACAGGCAGTGCCATTGCCAATGCATTTTATGGGCTAGACAATATTAAGGTCGTGATTCTTTTCCCGACGAAAGAGGTCACTGACCGTCAACGCCGGCAAATGACCACCCTGGGAAAAAACATCACTGTGCTTGGTATCGACGGCAAGTTCGACGACTGCCAGGCCATGGTAAAAAAAGCCTTTGCCGATGAAGCCTTAACCCACCTGCCTTTATCCTCGGCCAACTCCATAAATATTGGCCGGTTACTGCCCCAATCCATGTATTATTTTTATGCCTGGTCAAGGCTGACAAACACCGCCGATGAAAAAATCATCTTTTCAGTACCATCGGGTAACTTTGGCGATTTGATGGGCGGCATCATTGCCAAACACATGGGCTTACCGGTGGATCGCTTCATCATCAGCACCAACGCCAATGACGAAGTGCCGGTTTACCTCAAAACCAATGTGTACAAAACCATTGAACCATCAAAAAACTGCATCTCCAGCGCCATGAATGTGGGACATCCAAGCAACATGGCCAGGATTATCGCACTTTACGGCGGTCAGATGGATGAAAAAGGAAATATTGTTAAGGAGACGGATGTGCAAAAGCTCAAACAAGATTTTTGGGGCATCAGTGTACCTGATGATGATACCAAAGAAACCATAAAGCGGGTGTATGAATCCCATCAAATCCTGCTGGAACCTCATGGTGCGGTAGCCTGGAAAGGACTGCAGGAATACCTTGCAGTTTATCCTGATGCGGAAAACAAGCTCACAGTCAGCCTGGAAACAGCACACCCTGCTAAATTCCCCCGGCAAATCAGGGAATTGCTGGAACTTGACCCGGAATTACCAATCAGCCTCCAGGGCCTGGACGAAAAAGAAGAAAAATATACTCCTATAAAAACCGATTACGACGTATTTAAAGAATATCTATTAAATCATTATTAAGGAATGTACACGATTTGCTCTGATTTAGAAGGCGTATGGGTGCCTGAAGTATGGATTAATGTAGCCCAAAAAACCGGCATCGAGGACCTCAAACTTACTACCCGTGATATAAAAGACTATGATGAACTGATGACCCACAGGCTGAAAATCCTTAAAAAACACAAGCTCACCTTAACAGACATTCAGGAGGTGATTGCCTCCATCAGGCCCCTGGAAGGGGCCCTGGAAACCATCAAATGGCTACAGGCAGTATCGCGTTTCATAGTAGTTTCCGACACCTTTGTTGAATTTGCCGATCCACTGATGAAACAACTCGACTACCCAACCCTTTTCTGTCATTCCCTGACAGTGGACAAACAGAATAACATTATTGATTACAACCTCCGCCAGAAAGACCCGAAGAAAAAAGTGGTACAGGCATTACAAAGCCTGAAATACAAGGTAATCGCTTTTGG
>CAZZBU010000007.1:0-60351 GCA_964652315.1 uncultured Bacteroidales bacterium | reverse complement strand
AGAAAAAAGTGGTACAGGCATTACAAAGCCTGAAATACAAGGTAATCGCTTTTGGCGATTCGTACAATGACATCACTATGCTTCAAGAGGCAGAAGTAGGTATTTTATTTAAACCGCCACAGAATGTCATCGCCGACTACCCTGGGTTTCCGGTATGCATGGATTATGACGAACTTAAAACTGAACTGACTAAATATATATAACAAAGACAATCTGTGCTTCAGAGCGTTCTGGTTAATCAATAACAAAAACACCCTGGCCTCCCGATTTTTGATACTACTTTTAATTGTACACTTTTTTCCTTAATTTTATGGAAAAATGGTATGCGTAACTATACCCTTTTAACCGGAATTTACATTTTTCTGTTTATGATAAATATATCTGCTCAGGAACAGCTGAAAGCACTCTTACCAAATGAAATCAACGAATGGACTGTTAAAGAGGATAAGGTTTTTGATCCTGAATCATTGTATGATTACATTAATGGTGGAGCCGAATTGTATATCTCTTATGGTTTTTCCCATGTAGTCAGCCGTACTTACAGTCATCCGAATAGTGAAGACATTACCGTGGAAATCTTTGACATGCTGGAACCTGAAAATGCCTATGGTGTGTTTACCCAGCAACGTGAAGAAGAGGTTGATGCGCCTGGTCAGGCAGCCCAGGTTATCCTGGGTTCCATCATTTTTTGGAAGGGGCCGTATTTTGTCTCGCTTATGAACCAGCGTGAGACCCCACAGGTAAAAGAAGCCATGCATGATTTGGCTTATGCCATTGCAGATAATATCCAATCAGAGGGCAATCGCCCTGAAGTGGTAAGACACCTGCCTGAAGAGCAGCTTGATGTTACAACCATAAAGTATTTCAAACATTATATCTGGCTTAATTCATACAATTTTATTCATGAAGATAACATTTTTGACCTCAATAAAGACACAGATGCTGTACTTGCTAAATACAATGCCGGTGGTAAACAAAGACCCATTGTATTGCTGATTAAATACCCCCAGTCAGAAAAGGCAATGAAAGCATGGGATCATGTAACAACTGCTTTAGAATTGAATGCAAACAAATCCCCCCATGTGTTTCAACATCAGGAAAACAACTACTGGGGTTTAACCATTAGAAATGACATGATTTATGGGGTCTTCAACCTCCCTGATGAAGAAGCTGCCCGGAAAAAATTAACACAATTAATCCAAAATAAACCCAAACAATAGACCTATGGAAAAGAAAAACATCTCGCGCAGAAAACTTATAAAACAGTCGGCAACAGTTGCTCTTGGTAGCAGTTTGTATTTCAGCACACCATTTTCTTCTTTTGCATCCCCAAAAGAAGCTGGAAAAACCTCAGGAAAATCAAAAGTCATCCTCATCCGGAATAAAAATGTTGTAGATGATAATGGTATAGTAAATAAAAACATCATTTCAGACATGCTTGATGAAGCTGTGATTGACCTCACCGGCGCGACATCCAAAAACGAGGCCTGGAACAAAATCTTAAAACCGGATGACACCCTCGGTATTAAAACCAATGTATGGAGCCATCTGCATACCCCACATGAACTGGAAGACGCGCTTAAAGAACGGGCGCTGGAGACAGGTATTCAGGAAAAAAAAATCAGCACTTCAGATCGTGGCATTTTACGCGATGATAACTTTAAAAATGCCACAGCTCTAATTAATGTCCGCCCGTTACGTACCCACCACTGGTCGGGAGTAGGAACGCTAATTAAAAATTACATCATGTTTGTTGAACGGCCATCGGCTTACCATGGCGATTCATGTGCTGATTTGGCAAAAATATGGAAAGACCAGGGGCTGGACAAAAAAACCCGCCTGAACATTCTGGTAATGCTTACACCACTTTTCCATGGTGTAGGGCCACATCACTACAATAGAAATTATATCTGGACGTATGGCGGGTTGCTGGTGGGGTTCGATCCTGTGGCTGTTGATGCCACGGGTGTACGTATCCTACAGGAAAAACGCAAAGAATTTTTTGGCGAAGAACGCCCGATCAATCCGCCGCCAAAGCATATTTACCTGGCAGAAACGCGCCACCATCTTGGTGTTGCCAATCCCGAAAATATTGAATTAGTCAGGAAAGGTTGGGAAGAAGGGATTTTGATTTGATTTTATACTCAGGCAGATTTTTTGTTATTCCCCGAAGCTGCTAAATGCTCCAGCATTTCATTTATGGCTGCAGTTTTTATAAATCCTTTTACAGATAAATCCTCATCTAGTTCCTCCCAGGTTACTCCAACCCCCTGGTCTATTAATTGCCAGTTTTGAAGCTGAGATTCTTCTGCATTCTTAAGCTTTTGATAATCTGATATTCTGGACTCTAATATCTTTCCATTATTTAAAATAATTGCCAGTAAGTCCAGTTCTTTATCAAAAATAATCTTTTTTATTCGTAGGCCCTTTTCAAATATCAATACATCAATTGGATCCTTTGCTCTTATATTGGTCACAATATTATTGTCCGAAGTATTCATACCATGCTCGTTTAAAATTTTCACGATGCTCGTTTACTATCGCTTTAATTTCTTTAATTTCTCGATTATTAAAACCATAAAAATATTCATCTTCTATGAGTGGGTCTAACCACATTTTCGCATTTCCACCAGCCTTTTGAATGTGTATATGAACTGGCTCATCGCCCTCATTGCTAAAAAATAGAAATTTATATCCTTTTAATCTCAATATAACGGGCATTAATACAAATTTAACGTTTTTTACTCAAATTTAGCTCCTTTTTAAAAACAACAGAACAATCCCTAACTATAAATCAATCTGATAAAAACCCTTTTACCGACTTCAAAAACAAGTCCGTTTTTTCGGCGTGCACCCAGTGCCCTGCTCCCACAATGGTTTCCATTTGAGCCCTGGGAAATATTTTTTGTATCTCCTTCAAATCATCCCGTTTCAAATAGCCTGATAATTCCCCATTAATAAAAAGTACAGGCATCTCTTCCAACATATCCGGTTTTTTAACAAGCGGTTCATCCAATCCTTTGTAAATCTCAGGGAGGTTATCCCTGAGGGCAGGAAGGTTTAATTGCCACTGAAATGAACCACCCTGCCTTTTTAAATTTTTCAATAAAAACTGCACCACTTGCTTGGATGGAATGTTTTTCAGAAGTTTATCAGAAATTTCCGTTCTGTTTTCATATTTTGACGGGTCAATCGACAACATAGCATCAATGATATTTTTATGGGACAGCCCCTTGTCGCTAACAACCGCTTCTGCATCATAAGCCTTAATAGCAATATCCACAACTACCAGTTTGTTAACCAGTTCAGGGTGCATCGCGGCAAAAAAAGAAGCCGTTTTACCTCCCATGGAGTGTCCGATAATAGAAGCCGGACCCAGGCTGTGATGAAACATAAACACCATCAGGTCCCGCGCCATTTCTTCATAGGTGTGAACATTGCTGTGAGGCGATTCACCATGGTTTCGTTGATCAACCAGGTACACTTCATACTCCGATTCAAATGCTTTGGCAATGCTCATCCAGTTATCAGACGAACCATATAATCCGTGAAGGATAATAAGCGGCGAACCGTTTCCAGTTTTTTTATACGCTAGTTCCATTTATATTTTTAATTCAGTAAGGTATTTTTTAATTGTTGTTTCCAATCCAAAATATATGGCATCTGCAATTAAGGCATGACCAATTGACACCTCCAGAAGCCCGGGGATATTTTGCTTAAAAAAACGGAGGTTATGCAGGTTCAGATCATGACCGGCATTAATTCCCAACCCAACCTCTTGAGCAACTTCAGCGGCTTTCACAAAAGGTTCAATGGCTTCATCCGGATGATCATGATACCTGGAAGCATAGGGCTCGGTATATAATTCAACACGGTTGGTGCCTGTATCCCTGGCTGCACGCATATTCTCCAGATCTGTTTCAATAAAAATAGACGTTCTGATGCCTGCTTTTTGGAATTTTTTAATGATCCCCTGAAGAAAAGTCATATTGGGCACTATTTCCCATCCTGCATTTGAAGTGAGTGTGCCTGGAGGATCAGGGACAAGCGTAACCTGCCCGGGTTTGACAGACAGCACCAAATCAATAAATTTATCAGAAGGGTATCCTTCAATATTAAACTCTGTTTTTACGACAGGCTTTAAGTCATACACGTCCTGATACCTGATATGCCTTTCATCAGGCCTGGGATGTACAGTAATGCCTTGTGCGCCATATTTCTCAGCGCTTATCGCAGCTTCAATAACATCCGGAATATTTCCACCTCTTGAATTCCGAAGTGTTGCTATTTTGTTTATATTTACACTTAATCTTGTCATCTTTGCATAGTATTTGATGTAAAGTTAAAGGATTTTAAAGAATAGCGTAGGTTTTTATGCTTGTAAATGAGATCATATCAGAGGTAGTACCGGCACTGAAAACTTCGGACAGTGGGTTGAAGGCGCTTTACTGGATGGATATTTTTCGAATATCCCATTTACCCATTGTAAATAATCAGGAGTTTTTGGGATTAATTTCTGATAAGGACATTTATGATCTTAATATGGCAGATGATCCTATCGGAAATCACAGTTTGTCGCTTTTCAGTCCTTATGCAACAGAAGACCAACACATTTATGAAGCAATCGAATTGGCATCACGATTAAAACTATCTGTGGTCCCAGTCTTGGATCGAAAAAAAAATTACCTCGGGGTTATTACCATGAACGATATGATTGACTACATTGCCCAGCTATCGGCCTTAAACCAACCTGGTGGCATTCTGGTGCTTGAGCTGAACGAAAACGATTATGCCTTATCAGAGATTTCCCGTATTGTAGAAAGCAATGATGCAAAAATCCTCAGCCTCTATCTTAAAACATTTGACAACTCCATGCGGGTAGAAGTAACTTTAAAAATCAACCGTACGGATTTAACATCAATCATTCAAACATTCGAACGGTTTGATTATACGGTGAAAGCATCCTACATGCATGATAGAGATCTGGAAGACCTGATGGATAACCGGTATGAAGCATTTATGAAATACTTATCTATCTAGTTTAGCCAACAAATACTATTTGATATTGTGAAAATAAGCCTTTACGGAAGACCATTTAAATCAGAATTTAAACCATTCATTGAGGAATTATTCGGGCTGCTCAGGCAAAATAATGCTCATCTTTGTATTTACCGGCCTTTTGCGAATTTTCTTAAAGAAGGTATGCACTGCGATTTAGGAGGTTTTACTTCATTTTATGAAAACAGCGATCTTCCCGAAGACACAAATTTCATGGTCAGTGTTGGTGGTGATGGTACATTTTTGGAAACTGTTTCATTTGTAAAAGATTCAGGCATTCCAATTATAGGCCTTAATGCAGGCCGATTAGGGTTTCTGGCAAATATTTCGCAGGAGATTATAAGCGATTCTTTTAAAGCCATTTTTGAAAATAAATTCACCTATGAATACCGTTCATTGATTGAACTGGATACTACCAAATCGGCGTTTGAAAAATTCAACTATGCATTAAATGAAGTCACCGTTCAAAAAAAAGATTCAAGCATGATAACAGTTCATACCTATTTGAACGACGATTATCTGAACTCCTACTGGACCGATGGGTTAATCATTTCCACACCAACCGGTTCCACTGCTTATTCCATGAGTGTAGGAGGCCCCATTATTTTACCCAACGCAAGTAATTTTATCATTTCCCCCATTGCATCACACAATCTTACAGTAAGGCCAATAGTTATTCCTGACAATATGGAAGTGACCCTAAAAGTTGACTGCCGTTCTGATAAATTCCTTTTAACTCTTGATAATCAATACAGGCAGATGGATAAATCTACCGAGATACGGTTAAAACTTGCGCCCTTTAAAATAAAAATGCTGCAGCTACATAGCAATAATTTTTATAAAACACTTAGAAACAAGCTAATGTGGGGTGCAGACAGAAGAAATTAACCGATGGTAAAAATTCCGGGTCGT
Source organism: uncultured Bacteroidales bacterium (assembly GCA_964652315.1). Lineage (GTDB taxonomy): Bacteria > Bacteroidota > Bacteroidia > Bacteroidales > JAAAOM01 > CAZZBU01. The sequence goes on along the minus strand of CAZZBU010000007.1, from coordinate 54,381 downwards.
GTTAAAAAAAGAAATTAACAAAGGATACTTTCATAATTTTAATGATATTTATTAACTTTATTATAATTTTATAGTTTATCTATACAATAAGTGTCTTTAATTATGAATAGAAACCACCTGCTACTGTTATTGATTTCTCTCACTATTAGCACAAGTGTTGATGCACAACGCTGGAAATTAAGGCGTTACGAAGCAATCGTTGGAGTAGGTACCACCACTGTGTATGGTGATATTGGCGGTACTGCTGACGAATCCAATCTTTTTGGATTAAAAGATATCCGTATCACAGATGTCAGACCAAGTTTCCGGTTAGGCATTCGATATAAACTGGAAGAAGACATGTCCCTGAAAATGAATTTTATTTATGGCAGGGGATACAGCACAGATGACGAATCCAGAAATGATGACAGAAATCTGGGATTTCGAACCGGAATTTTCGAAACTTCGATTCAATATGAATATTATCTTCTAAAAGAAGACAGAAGATTAAAATCAGCAGCGGTTTTTAACCGTAGAGGAATGATAAATAATTATGCCAAAACAGCTCTATATGTATTTGCAGGAGCTGGTGGTATTGCTTTTAAACCTCAGTTTTTAGAAGAGCCTTCCGAAGCATGGTCGTTGTGGAACAGCACCATGGAAGACCGGCATGAAGTATTACAGGAAACAGCATTTTCGGGCGTGCTTCTGGGTGGCCTGGGCCTTAAGTACACTCTTGACAGTAAATATTCATTGGGTTTTGAACTCGGCTATCGTTACTCATTCACTGACTTGCTTGATGGAATTTCAGCATACAATCCGCCGTTTAACAACGAACACAATGACGTTTATTATTTCTCCAGCATCTCTCTTATATATAAAGTCCGTACTGACAGACGGGGGCGACCTGTTATATTCAGATAATAATTCTCTCAACTATCCGTTTTACCCTACATGAAGAAGCAAATCACAGGTATTCTATTGCTGCTGTTAATTTTTTGTGCCTCAACAAAGGCGCAAAGAAGAGCAGATTTCGGTATCTTTGGTGGAACTACATCCTATTTGGGCGATATAAACCCATTAATTCCATTTCATAGCCCATCTTATGTGTTTGGTGGAATATACCGTTTAAATCTTACGGAACGATACGCCATTCGTGGAAATCTGTTTTACGCCAATTTAAAGGATTCAGATCCTGAGAACCTTTACCCTCAGTTTAATCAAGGCTCTTTTAATACTTCTTTGATTGATCTGGCAATTCAGTTTGAATTCAACTTTTTTGAATATCTGCCGACCGAGAAAAAAAATGCTTTTACTCCTTATGTGAGCCTTGGAGTTGGAAGTGGCACAATTATTTCATCAACCAATGCAGAAAGTTTAACATTTTTTATGATCCCGGTTGGCACAGGGATAAAATACAACCTCAACGATCGCGTATCCCTTGGCACAGAGTGGAGTGTAAGGAAAACCTTCACTGATAATATTGATGGTTTTACTACCCTTACAAACAATCAGGAGGCTTCTTCTATAGCAAATAATGACTGGTATTCATTCCTTGGTATTTTTATTACCTATAAGTTTTTTAAATTTGCAGAAAAATGTCCTGCATATTTAAATTATTGAGTTTAAAATAAATGTCGAAAAAATCGGAAATTAAACTGGACAAATTGCCCCGGCATGTGGCAATTATAATGGATGGGAATGGTCGCTGGGCAAAACAAAAAGGAAATCAGAGGATATTTGGGCATAAAAATGGCGTAAAAGCTGTACGTGACACCGTGGAAGCTGCTGCTGAACTAGGTTTGGGTTATCTGACGTTATATGCATTTTCCACAGAGAACTGGAATCGCCCGCGCACAGAGATAGATGCTTTGATGTCTTTATTGGTTAATTCCCTGGATAATGAATTCAAAACATTGTTGGAAAACAACGTGAAACTACAGGCCATAGGCGACCTGGATAGTTTACCACGAAAAGTACGTACAAAGCTTGATAATGTCATTGAAAAAACATCAGAAAATACCGGCCTCACCCTCATTCTAGCGCTCAGCTACAGCGGACGCTGGGAAATAATCGATGCCATACGTAAAATCAGCAAAGATTTGATTGATGGTAAAATTACCACTGATGATATTTGTGACACCACCTTTGATAAATACCTCAATACTAAAGGTTATCCAGATCCTGAATTACTAATCCGCACCAGCGGCGAACACCGGATCAGTAACTTTCTGCTGTGGCAAATTGCTTATGCCGAATTGTACTATACTGATAAACTTTGGCCTGATTTTCGAAGGGAAGATTTTTACGAAGCATTAATAAATTATCAATCAAGAGAGCGTCGTTTTGGTAAGATTAGCGAGCAAATTTGTGAATAAAATGGACAAAATAATAAATAAAAACATCCTTGTAACGGTTTTAGCATCTTTCCTTATTTTTATTAATTCCTGGGGGCAAACCAATAAACCCAACATCAGTTATAAAAACCCGAAAGAATACATTGTCGCAGATCTCACCGTTGACGGTGTTGAGTTTTTAGACAAAACAGTACTGGCCAGTATTTCAGGAATACGCATTGGACAAACAATTACGATTCCGGGCGATGCCATCGGACAGATGATTGAAAAATACTGGCGTCAGGGATTATTCTCTGATGTTCAGGTATTTGTTGATAAAATAGAAGGGAAAAAAGTATTCTTACGGGTACTTCTGAAAGAAAGACCAAGAATATCAAACCTTACTATAGAAGGGGTTAACAAATCGGAACAGGAGGATATAGAAGAAAAACTGGAATTACGCAGAGGCAGCCAGATTACCGAAGAACTCATGAACAACACCCGACTGCTGGTAGAAAATCATTTTATTGAAAAAGGATTTTTTAATGCTGAAGTAACTTTTATCCAGCATGAGGATACAGCCCACCAGAATAGAGTGAACCTTACCATCGAAATTGATAAAAATGCCCGGGTTAAAATTGAAGAAATAATCTTTGAAGGAAATAATGTATTCAAAGACAGCAGGTTACGTAGAGTTATGAAAAACACCAAACAACGCAACCTAAACATCTTTAAAGGCTCAAAATATATTGAACCCGATTTCAAGGAAGACAGGGAAAGCCTGATCACCTTCTATAATGAAAACGGATACCGCGATGCAAAAATTCTTGATACACGCTACGAAGTTTTGAATGAGAAACGCATCAATCTCTACATCCGGATTGAAGAAGGAGATAAGTATTTCTTCAGAGATATAACCTGGGTTGGCAACACCAAATATCCTGATGAAATTCTGTCCACAGTGCTTGGTATCAAAAAGGGTGATCCGTACGACCAGACATTGCTTGAAAACAGGCTTAACATTGAAGAAGATGCTGTATCAGGACTGTACATGGACAATGGTTATCTCTTCTCCAGCATCACACCCGTGGAAGTAAACATTGAAAACGACAGCATCGACCTTGAAATGAGGGTATACGAGGGACAACAAGCTACCATAAACCGCATCATTATTTCTGGAAACACAAAAACCAATGAGCATGTTATCCGAAGGGAACTGAGAACTGAACCGGGTGAACTCTTCAGCAAGTCTGATATCATCCGTACGGTGCGAGAACTGGCAGCCCTGGGGCATTTCAACCCGGAGAATATTGTGCCTAATCCCATTCCTAATCCTGAAGACGGCACAGTGGATATTGAATACCAGCTCGAAGAAAAAGCAAACGATCAACTGGAGGTTTCCGGTGGTTGGGGGGCAGGTATGTTTGTTGGTACCATAGGTTTAAGGTTTTCGAATTTCTCGACACGGCGCATGCTTGATCCTAAAGCCTGGCGCCCGGTACCAACCGGCGATGGACAGACGCTAAGCCTTCGTGCACAATCCAATGGAAGGTATTATCAATCATATAACATGACCTTTGTTGAGCCCTGGTTTGGCGGTAAAAAGCCAAATTCATTCTCCTTCTCATTGTTTCATCAAAAAATCAATGAAACCAGGGGAAGTTACTATTTCCAAAACCTCAGGGAGCTCAATAAATCAAAAGAATACATGAAGATCAGCGGGGGGTCAATCGGTCTCGGACGCAGGTTGAAATGGCCGGACGACTTCTTTACCCTATACAATGAATTAAGTTATCAACGGTATCGCCTTAACGATTATTTCGACTATTTTCAGGTGGGGGAAAACCAATTTCTGGATGATGGTGCATTTAACCTGTTGAGTTTTAATACTACCTTGAGCCGTAACTCACAGGATCAGCCCATCTATCCGCGTAGGGGCTCAAACTTCTCTGTTGGCGTGCAACTCACCCCGCCCTGGTCTCTATTCAAAGAAGACAGATTTTGGGAAATTTCAGAAAGTGAAGCTGAGATTATTCGCGGCGATCTGCTGTCCAGAAAACCATCCGCCAGCATTGCTGAACAAAACGAAGCGGTTAGTGACGCAGAACTGGCTGAAAAGTTCCGGTTAGTTGAGCACCACAAATGGACCGTAAAAGGTTCGTGGTTTCAAAGAATCTTTGATGACCTGGTTATCATGACCAAATCAGAGTTTGGCTTTAAGGGTTATTACAATCGCGATATAGGATCCTCACCCTTTGAGGGCTATCAGGTAGGTGGCGATGGACTTGGATATGGCCGGTTTGGCGTTGAAACCATTGGTTTACGTGGATATGAAAATTATTCACTCACGCAACATCAGGTTTCACAACCAGGTTCAACTGTAGGCCGCACTCAACGGCGATACGCTAATATTTATAATAAATACACCATCGAACTGCGGTATCCGTTCACCTTATCGCCCTCAGCATCAATTTATGGCCTGCTATTTGTAGAAGGAGGTAATGTATGGTATGATTTAAATACCTTCAACCCCTTTATTGTTAAGCGTTCGGCAGGCTTTGGTATCCGTGCATTTTTACCCATGTTTGGTATGTTGGGTATTGACTGGGGGTATGGTTTTGATGATATTCCGTATAACCCGGGCAAAAACGGTGGACAATTCCACTTTGTGCTGGGTCAGCAATTCTAAGTTTAATAGGTAAAAAAATAATCTTATGAAAAAAGTAACAATAGTATTCACACTTACATTCCTTACAATTTTAGGTCTAAATGCCCAACGGTTTGCATTTGTTGATACAGAGTATTTATTGACAAATATACCGGCATATAAAGCTGCGCAGGAACAAATCAATAGCCTTTCTGAAGAATGGGAAAAGGAAATCCAGCAAGAGTATGATGAAATTGAAACCTTATATAAAAACTACCAGGCTGAGAAAGTGCTCCTTACTGAAGAGATGAAGGCAAAACGCGAAGAGGAGATTATTGAACGCGAAAAAGCAGTTAAAGAACTTCAAAATCAGTACTTTGGCCGTGAAGGTGAATTATTTCAAAAACGTCAGGAACTTATCAAACCTGTTCAGGATGAAATTTACCGGGCAGTAAAAGAAATTGCTACCGAAGGTAATTATGCAGTGATATTTGACAGTGCGAGTGGGCCGAGTATGCTGTATACCAATCCTAAAAACGACGTTAGTGATGAAGTATTAACAAAATTAGGTTATAAAAATTAATCTTATACTTTTGTAAAAAAATTTTCAGACAGATAAATAAGTAATAATAAGAATCATCTAATATAAAACTTAAAAAGAGACCAATGAAGAGAATTATTCTACTGGGAATTGTTACCCTGATGTTTTCTGTAACTGCATTACATGCTCAGAAATATGCACACATCAATACTGAAGAGCTTATTGCCGCGATGCCTGAGAGTGATTCGGCCATGGCCCAAATTCAGCAAGAGGCGACCAGCCTGGAGCAAACACTTGAAGAACTGCAGGTTGAATACAACAACAAGCTTGAACAATACCTTGCTGACCGTGAAAAACTATCACAGGTAATAATTCAAAATAAAGAAGCAGAACTTCAAAGCCTGCAACAACGAATTCAGAACTTTGAAGCAAGTGCCAGTCAATCCATTCAGGAATTGAGGGCGCAATTATTCCAACCTGTTCTTGATAAAGCAAATAAAGCTATCTCAGACGTTGCACAGGAAAAAGGCTATACCTATGTTTTTGATTCAAGCACCGGCGTGCTTATATACATGTCGGAAAACGCTATAGATATCCTGCCAGATGTAAAAGCAAAGCTTGGATTGTAATAAAATGACGAGTATTAAAATACATAGTGAGCCATTCAGCATTTGTTGAATGGCTTTTTTTTAAGACATGCACCAAATAGGACCCATAGGAGTATTTGATTCAGGCTACGGTGGACTTACCGTACTGAAAGCCCTGAAAAAACACCTTCCTCAACACGATTTTGTTTACCTTGGCGATAACGCCCGAACGCCCTATGGTACCCGTTCATTCGAAACCATTTACCAATTTACCCTTGATGCAGTTAAAAAACTTTTTGAATTAGGCTGTCCCCTGATTGTTCTTGCTTGTAACACTGCGTCTTCAAAAGCGCTGCGAAGCATTCAACAACAGTATCTACCTACCGTGGAGGACTACAAACGTGTACTTGGCGTTATTAGGCCCACCACCGAGATTGTAGGCCGGGAAAGCACCACAGGACATATTGGTGTTTTTGGTACGCACGGAACCATTAGTTCAAATTCCTATCCATTGGAGATTAAAAAAAATTTTCCTCAATCTCAGGTATTTCAGGAAGCATGTCCCATGTGGGTTCCTTTGGTTGAAAATAATGAGCACAAAAACGATGGAGCCGATTATTTTATAAAAAATAATATTAGCCGGTTATTCTCTAAATCCTCCAAAATTGATACTGTGATCCTGGGGTGTACACATTATCCTTTGTTATTACCCAAGATAAAAAAATATATTCCTTCAGGCGTGAAAGTACTGGAACAAGGCGAAATTGTTGGCAAAAGCCTTGTTGGTTACCTGCTCAGGCATAATGAAATGTATTCCAGATGTAGCCGTAACAGTTCCATTAAATTTTTCACCACAGACTCAACAGATATGTTCGATGCGCATGCCAGCATCTTCTTTAATGAACCTGTTGCTTCAAAAAAAATATCGTTGCCTTAAGCCCTACTCTCCTTCACTATACCAACTGGCATACATGGCATAATTTCTGGCAATTTTTTCTATCATTTCCTTTGTCTGTTCCGGTTCAATATCCTTAAGCTTTTTTGCAGGATTACCTCCCCATACAGAACCAGGATCAATCTTAGTATTTGAAAGGACAATGGCACCTGCAGCAATTATTGAATTTTCGCCTATTTCTACATGGTCCATTACAATTGCCCCCATACCTATAAGCACATTAGCATGAATTTTTGCACCGTGAATGATGGCATTATGCGCAATTGAAACATTATCCCCAATTTCTACTACTGATTTTTGATACAAAGTATGTAAAACAGCACCATCCTGTATATTTACATTATTACCAATACGAATTGAGTTGACATCACCACGCAATACAGTATTAAACCAAAAAGAACATCCGTTACCGGCAATAACATCACCGATAATAGTGGCATTATCAGCTATAAAACAACCATTTCCTAATTTTGGGGTAAAACCTCTTACTGACTTAATTAATCCCATAACTCATCCCATTATAATAAAATGTAAAAGTACAATGCTTTAACAATTTATTACTAATAATTCATCACTGATTTAAATCATTTGCAGATAAATAACAAAAACAGAACTTCGATCTGTGAAAATTATGAACTAAAGAGAATAAAAACTAAGAATTAAAAACAATCAATATTTAAATAATATAGCTTCAGTCAAACAAACATCAACATTTATCCATTCACATATTATCAAAGGCACCAGGTACAATACATAAGACAAAGATTAGATGAAAAATCCAAAAGTCATTGAGCTCGACGAGGTGGTTGTAAAGTTTGCAGGCGACTCCGGTGATGGAATGCAACTTACCGGAACACAATTTTCAGATACTTCCGCATTTGTAGGAAATGATTTATCAACATTTCCTGATTATCCTTCGGAGATAAGGGCCCCGCAGGGTACTATTGCTGGGGTTTCAGGTTTTCAGGTGCACATTGGGCATAAGGAGGTTCAAACGCCAGGCGATTATGCTGATGTACTGGTTGCGCTGAACCCGGCTGCTTTAAAAGCCAATATGAAATGGGTAAAATCAGGTGCTACCATCATTATTGATATTGATAATTTTGACAATAAACATTATAAAAAAGCAGGCTTTGTTGAAGATCCCTTACATGAAAATACCCTGGATGGTTATAATCTGGTAAAGGCACCAATAACAAACCTAACCCGATCAACGGTAAAAGCTTTTGGCCTTGATAGCCGCACTGCTGATAAAACGAAGAATCAGTTTGTGGCGGGGATTCTTTTTTGGCTGTTTAATCGTGATATCAATATCGGGATAGACTTTTTGAAAGAAAAGTTCAAGTCGAAACCCGAACTTACCAAAGCAAACATTGAAGTGCTAAAAGCAGGGTACAACTATGCCGAGACTATAGAAGCCATGTCGACAACTTACCTGGTAAGTCCCTCAAAAAGCAAAAAAGGGCTGTACCGGAATATAACCGGCAATGTTGCAACAGCATGGGGATTGCTTGCTGCCTCTGAAAAATCAGGACGGAAACTTTATCTGGGATCCTACCCTATCACTCCTGCTACTGAGATTTTACAGGAACTGGCCAAAATGAAACATCTTGGAGCGATTACCTTTCAGGCGGAAGATGAAATAGCAGGGATTACTTCTGCCATAGGCGCAAGTTTTGCAGGCAGGTTGGGAGTAACAACCACAAGCGGCCCCGGCCTGGCGTTAAAAAGCGAGGCCATTGGCCTGGCCATCATGACAGAGTTACCACTGGTTATTATAGACGTACAGCGGGGAGGGCCATCAACAGGATTACCCACAAAAACAGAACAATCAGATTTGATGCAGGCATTGTACGGACGAAATGGTGAAAGTCCATGCATCATTATGGCTGCCATTTCTCCGGCTGATTGTTTTCAATCAGCTTACACTGCTGCAAAACTTACCATGGAACACATGACTCCGGTAATCCTTCTTACTGACGGCTACCTGGCAAATGGTTCAGAGTTATGGGGGATACCCAATACAGAACATTTAGATCCTATTAAAGCTCCTATGGTTGAGGACAATGATAAGAATTACTATCCATACCATCGCGATCCCAAAAAGTTATCGCGGTACTGGGCTATTCCCGGTCAGAAAGGCCTACGGCATCGAATTGGCGGTCTTGAAAAAACAGATGTAACCGGCGAAGTATCACATGATGCTTTTAACCACCAGCTTATGGTTGAAATCCGTGAAGAAAAAGTACAAAGGGTGGCCAATTTTATTCCTGAACAGGAAATCATCGGAAAGGACCAAGGTGAATTGCTGGTTGTTGGCTGGGGTGGTACTTATGGCGCCTTGATTACTGCAGTGCATGAATTGCAGGATGAAGGCAAATCAATTAGCCTTGCCCAGTTCAAGTACATCAAACCCCTTCCAAGAAATACCGGGAAATTGTTTTCAAGATTTAATAAAATACTGGTTTGTGAATTAAATATGGGGCAATTTGCCAATTACCTTCGATCGCAGTTGCCTGAATACCCATATCATCAATACAATAAAGTTCAGGGATTGCCATTTATGATTGCCGAACTAAAACAAAAGTTTAACGAATTACTGGAGGAAAAATAACATGACAAAACATCCAGAACAAGAAGTTTTAATTACTCCTGATCATTTTAAACTTGACACACCTGTAAAATGGTGTGCCGGTTGTGGCGGACATGCAGTGCTTGCTTCCGTGCGTAAAGCATTACCATATGTTGGTGTTGATGTGGAGGATGTGGTATTTGTTTCGGGTATCGGATGTTCATCCAGATTCCCATATTATATTGATGCTTATGGCTTTCACAGCCTGCATGGCAGGGCATTTTCCATTGCATCAGGAATCAAAGTTGCCAATCCAAAGCTCAGTGTTTGGGTCATAACCGGTGATGGAGATTCTATGGCCATTGGAGGAAACCATTTTATCCATTTATTGCGGCGTAACATTGACATAAATATTCTTTTGTTTAACAATAAGATTTACGGATTGACAAAAGGACAGTACTCTCCCACTACTCCACGGGGTAGTAAAACAAAAACATCTCCCGAGGGTAGCATTGAAAATCCCTTTAAACCAGGTGAGCTTGCGATGGGATCTATGGGTACCTTTTACGCCCGTACTGTAGATACGGAACCAAAGATGATGCAGGAAGTCTTTCGTGAAGCTGCAAAACACAAAGGAACTTCATTGGTTGAAATACTCCAGAATTGTGTAATCTTCAATAATGAGGTTCACAAGGAAATCACCGGTAAGGAGGTACGAAAAGAAAATCAGATATACCTCGAACATGGAAAACCAATGATTTATGGCGAAAATAATGACCGGGGTATTGTTCAGGTGGGTTCCAAATTCGTATCTGTAAAAATCGGTGAAAATGGTGTCACCAAAAAAGACATTCTCATTCATGATGCAAAGAATGCAGATGATACCCGTCATTATATGCTCTCACGCATGACTTTGCCCGATTACCCTGTAGCTATGGGAGTTATTCGCTCGTGTGATCATCCTGTTTATGAAGATGCCCTGGAAGAGCAAATCACCGCCGCAAAAGAACATAACGCTCAAAAGTCAGTAAACGACCTGCTACATAGTGGCAATGTGTTCAGAATAAATTAGAGATAAGACATCATATTTTGCTTAGTTGCAAAATGGAATCCAATGCAGAATCAATTTATCTGTGTTGGTTTTTTTTTGTTTCCTTACCCAGGAACATATCCCTTGCATTATCCCATTTTTTTCTTACCTTTTCGGAAGGATAAATCCCATCGATCATCGAATTGTTGTTAACATGCAACACGAATGAGTAAATCCCTATTGTGTTTTGATAAAATAACAGTGCATTACCAGTGAAGAATAAATATCAAAAATTACTCGAAGAAAATAAAGAGCGAATTAAGGAGCTGACCTGTATCAACCAGACAACCCAAATCATCAGGGAAGGTAAGAGCATTCCGGTTACCTTACAGCAAATTGTCCGCATACTGCCTGATGCCTGGCAATACCCATCTGATACACGGGCACGGATTTATTATGAAGATGAAAAATACACTTCTCCAGGATTTCAAGAATCGAACTGGAGACAAAGCCAGTCTTTTATAACGCTGACTGAACGCAGAGGAGCGATTGAAATATATTATCTAAGCAGGCACCCCGAGGAAGACGAAGGCCCTTTCCTCTATGAAGAAAGGCATTTGCTGAACAACCTTTGCAGTATGATTACCAACTTCATCAATTCATTTGAAGCACAGATAGTACTAAAAAAAACACTTAAAAACGAAAACTACGAGCAGGAAATTCTTGAAATCAAAGAAGGCACCTACAACAGCCGTCAACTATTGCAAATCCTGTTAAATAAATACAATAGCAACCGTGACATTTTTCATGACCTGCAGCCATTTAATGTAAAAGAAATCCTTCTGGTTGCCACCCTCTACGATGCCTATTGCATTGAACGTGAAGGCCGGTTTGCTGAACACATTCTTGGTGAATATCATCAACTCAATCTCACCTCAATGCCACGCATTACCGGCGTAACCAGTTATCAGGAGGCCATTTCAAAACTACAACACACACATTTTGATATGGTAATCCTTATTGTTGGTACTGATAAACAGGCACCTTTAAGAGGGAGCGAAAAAATTAAAAAGCTTTTCCCTTACATGCCAATCTATCTTCTGTTAAACAACAACCTTGATTTGGAGTTTTTCTCAAATCCATTAAAGTTAAAGCATATTGATCGTATGTTTATTTGGAATGGCGATGCAAAAGTGTTTTTCGCCATGGTTAAACATCTTGAAGATAGGGTCAATATAAAGAATGATACGGATATCGGGATGGTAAAAATAATCTTACTGGTTGAAGATTCTGTAAAATACTACTCCAAATATTTACCGTTGTTATACAATAGTGTAATGGAGCAGACCCGACGAATCATGGAAGATGTGAAAACCGATGAAATGTACAAGGTGCTCCGTTATCGTGCCCGTCCAAAAGTGATTCTTGCCACAACCTATGAAGAGGCCATTGATTTTTTCACTGAGTACCAGGATCATCTTTTATGCCTCATTACCGATGTGAAATTCACCAGAAATGGTAAACTAACTGAGAATGCGGGATTTGAACTGGTAAAAACAATACGCAAACAGTATGAAGATTTACCTACCATCATTCAGTCTTCAGATCCGGCAAACGCACATCAGGCTCATAAATTAAAATCGATATTTATAAACAAAAACTCTGATACCCTGATTCAGGATGTTAAAAGCTTCATTAACCATTATCTGGGTTTTGGAAACTTTATTTACAGAGATTCAAAAGGACATGTGATTGCAGAGGCCCGAAACTTGCTTGAGTTTGAAAAATATATCGATATTGTTCCGGAAGAATCGTTGACTTATCATGGTCGCCGCAATCATTTTTCACTTTGGCTAATGGCCCGTGGTGAAATAAAAATTGCCAGGATGATCAATCCGATAAAAATATCGGACTTCAATTCTCCTCAGGAATTCAGAAGTTATTTACGGTTAATTATTCAAAAATATCGCAATGAAGCCAGTACCGGGCGTATAGTGAACTACAATTCAAAAGCCGTGCATGATGAAACCAGCATAGTAAGCCTTGGGCCGGGAGCTCTTGGCGGCAAAGGACGAGGCTTGGCTTTCATCAACACCCTGGTGCATAACATTAACTTTAAAGAGATAATCCCCGGAATCACTGTAAAGACCCCCCGCACTTCAATAATCGGTACAGATGAGTTTGACGTATTTATGGAAAAGAATAAGCTCTACGAGATAGTTATGACGGAGCAAAACTTCAATACAATATGTACTCACTTTGTAAATGCAAAGCTTAGTTATGATCTGGCCAAAAAACTCCGAGAATTTATAAAAGAAGTAAAACAGCCCCTTGCCGTTCGATCATCGAGCCTTTTTGAAGACTCTACCATGCAACCGTTTTCGGGCATTTTTGATACTTATCTGATTCCTAATAATCATCCTGATGATAAAATCCGTCTCAATCAACTGAAAGATGCCATTAAACTGGTGTATGCCTCCGTTTTTTCTCCCTCAGCCAGATTGTATTTTGAAGCAGTGAATCATAAAATTGAGGAGGAAAAGATGGCAGTTATAATACAGGAAGTAGTTGGTAATCAATACGGGAAACACCACTACCCTACCATAAGCGGAAATTGTCAATCACATAATTTTTACCCAATAGCCCACATGGAGCCTTCAGATGGATTTGCTGTTGTAGGCCTGGGTCTTGGTAAATATATTGTAGAGGGCGAAAAAGCCTACCGGTTCTCACCCAAATTCCCAACGCTTGAAATCACATCACCCAAAGATCAGATAATAAATACACAAACCGAGTTCTACGCCCTAAACATGGATAACAACAACATTGATCTAACCATTGATGGTGACAGTACCTGCCTTGACCGGTTGTCAATCTATGAAGCTGAAAAACACGGCACCTTAAAACACCTGGCTTCAGTGTATAATGAGAATAACGATACCATTCAGCCAGGCCTTGATAAAGCCGGGCCCCGTATTCTTAACTTTGCTAATATCATTAAGTATGAATACATCCCCATGGCAAAAACTATAGAAGTGATGCTTAATGTTTTTCATGAAGCGCTTGGGGCACCGGTTGAGCTGGAATTTGCCGTCAATCTGAATGAAAAACCCAATTCTCTTCCATCCTTTTATCTCCTCCAGATGAAGCCCCTTTTGGAAAATGCCGAGGATTATACCATTGAAAAAGAAAAAGATGAATATCCTAACTGGTTATTATATACACAACGAAGCCTGGGAAACGGACTGATAGAAAACCTAGCAGACATTATTATTATTGAGCCTGGCAGATTTGATAAAATGGCTACAGAAATCATGGCAGAAGAAGTTGGTGCTTTCAATAAAAAACTTAAACAGGAAGGGAAAAAATATATTTTGATAGGGCCTGGCAGGTGGGGCACAAGGGATAAATATATCGGGGTCCCTGTTAGTTGGCCACAAATATCGCATGCAAAGATTATTGTAGAATTAGGATTGCAGGGGTTTCCGCTTGATGCATCTCTTGGATCGCACTTTTTTCATAATGTTACCTCAATGAATGTCGGTTATTTCTCAATCACTGAAAGCGAGGTTGATGAGTGCCTGAACTGGAAGGTTATCAATCAGCAAAAAATTATGGAGGAAAAAAAGTATTTTAAACACATTCGATTTGATAAACCATTAACTGTGATGATGGATGGAAGAAAACGAATCTCATTGGTGTTGCACAATGAATAGCATTTTTCTTATCTTTATATGTGATTCAAACTAAATTAATTAACTAAAATTTTAAATTATGGAAAACAGAATTGGTTTTGGTCCCCGGCTTGGTGCAGTTCTAATCGACTTTGTGTTAATTGCAGTATTATCGGCAATTATTGCCACAGTATTTGGTGTAAGCGGCATGGCTGCAGGTGCTTCCTCCACTTCCGGCGACTCAGCTGATATGGCTACCGGAATGGCAGCGGGATTCCTTGACGGAATCATGGCATCTACCATTGTAATGTATATTGTATCCCTTGTTTGGTATCTTCTTGAAGGATTGGTGGGATACACCGTTGGAAAACTCATCGTAGGTATACAGATTGGTAATGAAGACGGTACCCATGCCGGAATTGGAAAACTCATGCCCCGGTACCTTATTAAAAATATTGCTTCCGTATTCGGCATTTTAGCCATGTTAACAGGCGTTGCTTTATTCAGACAACTTGGAGGAATACTTGGACTGGTAATATTTATCGGTTTCTTTTTCGTATTGGGCACCCGCAAGCAGGGTTTTCATGATATGATTGCTAAAACCGCTGTCTTCCGGCGTTCTGAACTAAAATAATCACATACTGATAATTATGTATTAAAATTGAGGGCAGGGAACTATCCTTGGCCTCTTTTTTCTTGGTTTTACCTCAAAAGTAACGGCCATTGAAATTTCATGTGAGCCCTGGGTGTTGGTAATCAGGCGCGAAGTGGTAAAGTCATAGCTATATCCAACACTAACATTATTCGCCTTATAGCCAAAGAGCAACACAAGAGCATCATTATTATTAAATGAACGAACAACAGGAATTCCGCGATACCATAAACCCAAAACAAGAGGCTCGCGGTGCCAGTATAATCCCAAATCAAGGGATCGGTATTCTTTCTGCGCCTTGAATAAAAAGGCCAGTTGCAGGCTGGTTGGAATAGGTTGCAATAGTTTTTGTTTCGCTACAAACTTTGTTCCGCCAAACACCTGATATTTCAAAGGCACCCTTGCCCTGTTTCCATCTTCTTCTTCAAAATCGTACAAAGAATGATTGGGGCGTAATAAGTGATCCACGCTAAAACCCAGCCAAAAATCTCCGGAATAACCCAGCACCGAGGTTGAAAAATCAATATCACCAACATAATCCATAGAATAGGGCTCGGCAGTAACTGAGGAATAACCGGCTGCTGACATCTGGTCTTTCCATAACAGTTTATCAAAGTCAAGTCCCCGCTCAGTATATAAAAAATGCATTCCCGGCCGGATGTGAAACCGTTCGTTAACCTTAAAATCATAAGAATACTGCAACCCAATATTGGTGGAACGTAACCTTCCCGTTCCGGCCTCATCACGCATTAACAACACTCCCAGCCCACTGTTGAATTTCTCGAAATCATGATCAAAAGAAACCGAATAAGTAACAAAACCCGGGGAGATTTCGGGCCATTGATTGCGGTAATTCACGGCCAGGCGATTTGGTGCTGACAAACCGGCAAAGGATGGGGCCAGATATAAATAATTGCTATAAAACTGTGAAAAATGCGGATCCTGACCTTTGGTGGGATTTACCATCAATACAGTAATTATAAATATGTTGAGTATAATTAATTTCATTGGTAATAAATTAATGAAGTAGTGTCACATCCCCGGTTTTCACGAATGGTTTTCCATTACTGAAAGTACCTTTCACTTTCCATACATACACATCCTGCTTGGCTGTCCGCCCCTGATACCTGCCATCCCATGGCTCGTCAGGATCAAAACTTTCGAACAGCAACTCACCCCACCTGTTGAATATCATCAGGTGGTATTCTTCAACATTATCAATCACGCCCGGAGAGAAATACCTGTTTTCTTCAATTGGAGATGTGGGTCTGAAAACATTAGGAAAAGCCACTTCACCTGAAGGTTCTACCACAACGGCATTCTCCATCACATACAGATCAAAACAATCATTTTCAGTCCATACTTTTAAGGTTACATCGTACGTACCTTCTTCCATATATATATGCTCAGGATTAAACTGGTTGGATGTGGTCCCGTCTCCAAAATCCCATTCAAACACGTCGCCATGATCACTCAAATTAAAATAATTTACAGGCTCATCATTAACATAAACAAAACGCGGGGCCAGATCAAAAAATGAGTTTGGAAGAATAAATACCCGGGTGGTATCTGAGTGAATATCCTCCCCACCATCGCCCATTACCTTTAATTTTATTTTATAGATGCCCGGCTCATAATAAGTATAGCTTGGATTTGGCTTATTGGAAACGCTTCCATCACCAAACTCCCAATAATATTCGTCGGCGTAAGATGAGGTATTCACCATGGTTACTGTAAGCGGCATACAGCCCGGATCAACCGGCTCAAATTTGGCAACCGGCGGATGCGGTTTAATGAGGATGTGTTTTACCAGGCTATCTTTACAATGAGCATTACTGGCCACCATGGATATGGTGAAATTATTGGGAAACTCGTATTCATGTTTAACGGGTTGCGCCAATTGCAACTGAGTGCCATCTCCGAAATACCACATGTAATTCCAGTTGCCCTCCGTGTTATTAACAATATCCACCGTAGCATCCGGAAACATCTGTTCCTTTGGTGTAACAGCAAAATCAGCTTTAGGCGATGGAAACACAACAACCTCATGCTGAATGGTATCTGAACATTCAAAAGATGATGTAGTAATCAGATTAATGGTATATGTAGTGTCTTTAAATCCCTCATTTCTGAAGGTATGAACCACATTATATCCCCCAACATAGACTTCTCCATCTCCAAAATCCCATTGATAACCTGCATTTCCCGGCGATGCTGCCAACGATACAATTGCAGGATCACATGCCGAATCAGGATCGGCAATTATTTCTGTGTAAGGCTTAGGAAATACCGTTACAAACGCATTGGCTTTGTCAATACAACCATGTTCACTGATAGAGGTAAGAGTAACATTATAGTTTTCCACTGATGTGCCGGTATTATTAAAAATATGATTCAGCTCCTCTCCTGTTGTGACAGTTCCATCATCAAAATCCCAGATTAATGAATCATAGTTTGTGCTTTGATTTACAAAACCGGCCGAAACAGGACTACAAGCAGGTACTGCATCCGTTGTAAAAAGGGCCCGGGTTTGTTCGGTATAAATGGTAATGCTGTCTGATGCCACACAATTGTTCATATCAGTAACCTGATATACCATGGAATATGTTTCGTTGGCTGTAGGAAGAAATACCGGATTGGTGATATCCGTGGCCGACAATGCAATGGTTTGTCCGGACCAGGTATGTTCCAAAGCCGGATCAATCGTTTGAACATCAAGCTGCATGGATTCACCCACACATACGATAGTGTCCGGAGCAAGAATAGATGCTGTGGGGCTTGAATAAACGCTGACAATAATGCTATCGGTAGCCGTTTTATAATTCATATCTGTAACAGTCAAACGTAATTTATATTCTCCGGCACTCTTCGGTATGAGGTAGGTTTCCAATTGATCGGTTACTGTCAGTTCAGCCGTGTCACCCGTCCATTCGACCTGGTATGGCCCTTTTCCGCCGATTACTGTCGGCTGAATATGGAATGGGGCAGCAGTACATGCAGTGCGATCGCCTATATCGAGGTTTAAAGCAAATTCTCCATCTGTGACATTAATCTGCTTATTCATCTCAGGGCCCGGGCAACCATTTAAAGAAGTTTCCACTACTGAAATATCAAAAGAGCCAAGGGTAGGAAATCCAAGTTTTATCCAGTATCCATTATTTTCAATGACATCAATGTCCGAAGGAATATCCCAGGTATAGGAAGAGCCCGGATTGCCGATTACATAATAAACCACATCCGTCTGACCAACAATAACATTTTGGACACCTGTAATTATGCCTGCATCAGGTATGGGGTTAATGGTAATATTGATTTCATCACGTGAACTCTCACATGCCGTACTGTCATTATAAGCCGATAAATAATAATTTGTAGTATTGGATAATAAGGGGGTAAAAAAAGTATCTGCCTGAGCAAGTAGTGATCCTCCTACTGGATTTTCATACCAGCGCAGGGTAGTAGCGTTTGTTCCGATAGTGGTTGTAAGGTCAAAGGCGCTGGGACCGCAAACCACGATATCATCGATATCAGGTTGATCAGGAATGGAATGAATGATTGCGTTTACGTGTTCCATGTTACTCCTACAACCTGTGTTTTCATTCACTGTAACTACTGAATAGGTTGTTGTGTTACTTAATACCGGTGTGTTAAAGTCATTTCCAACAAAGATTGGAGCCGAAGCTGTATCGCTCTCATACCAGTAATTAGCTGTACCATCATTTCCTACAGACGAAACCAAAGTGAAATCTGAAGGACCACATGCTTCCTCATCGCTTATAACAGGAGAACCGGGTATTGGATGAATCTCAACATATACACTATCGCGACTACCTTCGCATCCGGTAATCGTATCGTAACCAGCTACCCAATATGTTTCCGAGACGGATACATTAGTCAGCAAGTTTTTGGATGTGGAGAGCAGGGTCCCACCTGTTTCGCTATCATACCAGCGATTAATATGTCCATGGGTGCCGATTGAAGCCTCGAGGTTAAATAATCCCGGACCACAGTTCTCAATGTTTTGCGAAATTGGCAAATCCGGTATGGTATTAATCTCCGCAATTACTTCGCTCCGGTTGCTTTCGCAACCAGTAACCGAATTGTAATTACTTGTATAAAATGAGGTAGTTGTGGTAATTACCCCTGTATTAAAAGTGTCGCCCTGATGAATCAGGTTGCCTCCTGTTGAAGCATCATACCAGTTGATGGTATTAGCATTCGTGGCTGGTGTGCTGATTATTTCAAAATCAGTGGGGCCACAATTAGATAATACCTGAGTTGGTGGATTTTCCGGTATAGGATTGAACCAAATACTTACAGTATCTCTCGTAACCCCACAATCGCCGCTTGAAAGTTCCCAGACAAACGTATATTTTCCGCTTCTTCCGGGCTCAAGCAATACCCATGGTTCAGCATCATGGGTGGAAGGTGAAAATGTGACATTTCCGGCCCCCTCAATTACACTCCAGGTACCCGTACCAATGGAAAATTCTACTGCATGTAACTGAGCTGCTGTGCCACAAACAGTATCATCAGGACCGGCAAAGGCAGGTGGAGGCGGAATACCGAAATCTACCTCTACCTCATCAGTTGTAATGCAGGAGCCATTCTCAACTGTCCAGGCTAGCTTGTAAAGTCCCTCATCACCAGAATTTATATTGATCATGGCATTATGAGCATATTCAGAAGGCGTAAACACGGGTGCTGTACCTGATGGATTTTGCAGCACGGACCAATAACCGGTACCAATGTTCGCCGAATCTGCATTGAGTTGTGCCTGGGCAAAAAGACAGAAATCCTGATCAACACCGGCATTGGCCGGATTGGGCATTTCATCGATCGATATTATTACCGAATCGGTAGTTACAGGGCAAATTCCGTAAGCACTATGCACAGTCCATGATAATAATGTACTGTCATAGCTTAGCTGATCAATAATTGCACTGCTAAATGTACTGTCATTAAAATTCCCATTGCCATCAAGGACCTGCCACCAGCCATAACCTCCGTTTATTGGGGTATTGGCTGATAATTGTACCCTGGTGGTATCGCAAAAAGCCTGATCTGGCCCGGCATCTGAAACACCGGGTAACGGATCAAACATTATACTTACCGTGTCGGTTGTTACCGGACAGGCATTGTTCTGGCTATGAACAGACCATAAATAAGTATTTTGGCCCGGCATCAAATCATTCACTCTGGAATGGGGATCTGATGGATCCGAAATATTTCCTGAGCCGTGAATCTGAATCCATTCACCATAGCCATCATTTGTTGGGGAGTTACCATCTAAATCGATATAATCTGTACCACAAAGGCCCTGATCGATACCAGCATGTGCAGCTACAGTGGGTAGGTCACGGGTAATAACAACATCATCAGACAATACACAGGGCCCATTGGTAACAGTCCAGGTAAATTCTTGCTGACCAGGTGACAGATTGGTTACTAATGTGGTGTCATTTAAAGGATCATTAATAATGGCTGAGCTACCGGTTGTCCACTGACCACTACCCACAGAGATTGGTGTGGCAAAAAGCGTGACCTCATCGGAGCATACAGCCCTATTGGGACCAGCATCCGGAAAAGCGGGATTGTCATATATTTTTAAATCCACCTTAAAGGGGGCACTTTCACAGGCATTCTCAATGGCTGTTACCCAAAAAGAATACTCCCCGCCTATGGTATTGTCAAGGTTAAGTGGAGGTTGGGTAGGATCGAAGTTTTCACCAGTATGCAAAAGGGTATCCAGGGTTGAATCTTTATACCACTGAATGGTAGCCGTATTGGAATGGGCATAAAGCGAAATATTTTCGTGAGCGCAATATTCGTTGTAAGGAGTTGGTATCTGTGGTGGGGTAGCGATTATTTCTACAATGGCGGTGGTAACAATGGGGGCATTATCACCATTCACCGTATCAGCCGGCGGCAATCCGTCATAAGGATCATCATAAGGATTGCAGATATTCCAGTTGCGCATGGTGATTTCAAAAATATCACCGGCAACGCCATCGGGTGGGGCCATAACAGGATACGATAGTTGATTTGGTCCATGCGCTTCATAAGGTATTTTTACAATGGGCCCGTAAACCAATCCAAGAGAATTTCCTGCAGCATCTGTCATCTGATGGACAACACCGTTTTCGTCTTCGATGGTAATATTTGGGATCCGATCGCCTGCACGGCTTTGGGTACCGTAAATAAATTGAACCCAACGGGGCTCCAGATTGGGTTTATCAGGTTCTACAGAGACATTACAATTAAAGGTGGACGCGTCGGCAAATACCTGATACACCGGATCGCCTTCACAAACGATAGCTCTTTCCGGATTAATGGCTACATGTCCACCATTTTCATTGTCAATATTCCATGAACGAAATTGTTGGGATTGTGTACTGCTTAAACAATGTTCACCATCATAAATAACATAAGCTTCAGCTGTATAGCTACATTCGGGTCCGGTTGGCGGATAATAATGCCTGACGGTATCGTAGTAAAGCCTGTTATTGGAATCAAAATCCGGAGAAATAATGGTATCCGGGGTCCCGTCACCCCAGCTAAAATGAATCTTCACCAGCGAAGGATCTACAGGCAGGTCAAATTCAAAGTTCACACTCATGTCCAGGGTTATTGGCGCACAGCTACCATTGGTGCTCTGGTCGCTGCCGTTATCGCCTATGCGCGAACACTGAGCATGCAAATCAGAAGAAAAAAGAAAAATTGAGAATATCAAGTTCAAAAGAACTGCTAACGGATATCCCACTTTGCCTCTAACCATGCTTTCCATAAACATGCTGTTTTTTTTGACGAATAACGAACTCGCTTTGTCGCGTGATATTCTCAATTGTTCTTTTTTGTTTGTTAGACAACCATCCGGTCATCTAATAATTCTTTGTTTTTCAGGATTTTATCGCTGATTATTCATTGGGTTTTGGTGGGTTATACGTCGAAATATAAATTACGTTACATTTTTTCCATGAAACTAACGTAAAAGTGTAATGGTTCAATAATAACCGGATGATTTCAGTTAAAAAAATACACAGTTAAAACATAAATAACCGAATATGTTATATATTTAACTGCTCAAAACATATAAATAATCGGCCTTGAAAATACTGCAAAACCATTGCCTAAGCTTTTTTAAAGCACATCTTATTCAACGAAAGACGTTAATGATATCCTTAATAGCTGTTTTATTCCTGATTTGTAGCAGCTGTGAGGAGGAAGCCACTTTAAAACCAAAAACTTACCCCCTTTTATTAACGCTTCCGGTATCCGAATTGGATTCAACCGGTGTCACATTAAATGCAAGAATTGATGCTGCAAGCAATACTCCAATCGAGGACTATGGTTTTTTGCTATGGAACGGGCAGGACTCCATACAATTCAGTCTTATCGATTCTGTGGAACCAAATGAATTTCAAATGAGAATAAGCATTGATCTAATTAATAACCGTACATACCTAGCCAGAGGATATATAAAAACACCTCAAAACCTGATTCTGGCCAATACGGTAACCTTTGTGAGCAAAGGATCCGCTTTGCCGGTTATTAAGGATTTTTCTCCTAAAAAAGGCATTGACAGTACAAAAATTACACTTACCGGGAATTACTTTAGTCATAATCCGGAAAACATTGAAGTATTTTTAAGGGATGTCAGATGCAATCTGCTAGAGGCAAATCCTGACACTTTAATCTTTGTAACTCCTTTGATGGAATATTCAGGTGATGCAGAAATTAAGATACGGGTTCATTCCGAGATGGTAACAGCTCAAATTCCCTTTCGAATAATAGGGCCTGAAATAAACACAATTGATCCATTATCTGGGAGGGGAGGCACTTATGTTACGATTACAGGGAATAATTTTAAAGCACATGATGAATTAGTAGAGGTATATTTTGCTGACCATAAGGCGCATATTATTGACCAAAGCAATGAGGAATTATTTGTAGTAACACCACCGGTTTCTTTCTTTGAAAAACAAAATCTCCCAGTCAGGATTAAAAACGACTTAAAATCTGCAGAATATAATTCACTTTTTCTGGTAAATGAAACCTGGGAGGAACTAACTCCGCCCATGTTCCGTTGGTTGGCTGATTATAAAGCGTTTTCATACAACAACAAAGGATATTTTCTGGCAAACGATAGCAAAAAACTCCATGAATACAACCCTGACACAGATTCCTGGCAGGTTATTGAAGAGAACCTTTTTCCCGGACAAAGAAACGATTTCAGTCTATATATAGTCCAACAAGATAAGTTTTACAAATTTGGAGGGATGATTTTTCCGGAGGTGCCTTCCAATGAAATATGGTCGTACAGTTTTTTAACCAGTGAATGGTACAGGGAGCCTGATTTGCCATTCAGCTTTATTAATGCTACATATTTTGAAGAGGATGGAATTTTTTTCCTCATTACTGATAAAGGTGAATGCTGGAAATGTGACTTTGCCAGGAATGAATACGTGCAACTTAATGATTTCCCCATTGAATTTGAACATGGTTTTGCTTCAACCTTTAAAGTTGATGAAGAAAATTTTGCTGTTACTTATGGCCAAACCTGGAAATACAACCGGGCAAAAGATTCCTGGCAATTTCTTTCTGAGAATCCGTTTACATATCAATCAAACAAGATTACCGCCATGGGTTTTACCCATAAGAATACCGGATATGTGGTCTACTCGAATAATGATTTATATAAATATGATTCGGATAATGATCGTTGGTTGTTGATATCAAAATTTCCAGCAGGAACCTATTTGCATGACAAACATAAAACCACCTTTAAAGCAAACAACCAGACATACATGGCCTTATCCTGGGGATTAATACGCTTAAAAGACTAAATTAATCGCTAAGAACTTGTATTCTTATTATTGAATATACACCTCAAGCAATTTGGTCTGTTTGTCCGGAATAATCTCGAAATCGTTCAAAATAGCCGGAACCAGTATGGTTTCTCCCTTCTGAATGGTTTCCGAACCTGTACGCACTTTAATTTCGGCCTTACCTTCAGTACACATATAAATCACAAAACTATCCATTTTTGTGAAATCTCTTTTATGAGGCGCGCTGATATCAAGAATGTTAGTAGTAAAATAAGGACAATCAACCAATTCTACCGGTTCATTTTTTTTTGAATCATAATGCGTTTTGTAATCAGAATGATAGGTATAATCAATGGCATCAACAGCAAGGTCGGTGTGCAATTCCCGCGTATTTCCATTGTCGTCCTTGCGGTCAAAATCGTATATCCGATAAGTTACATCAGAGGTCTGCTGAATTTCAGCCAGTAAAATACCGGCTCCAATGGCATGAACCCTGCCTGCAGGCATAAAAAACACATCACCTGGTTTAACCGGCACATAATTTAAAATGCTTTCAAGCTGTGTGTTTTCTGTTTTTTCAAGATACTCTTCTTTGGTCAATTCTTTATTAAAACCCACTATTAACCTGGCTTCTTTTTCGGATTCAATAATATACCACATTTCAGTTTTACCAAATGAATTGTGCCGAATTTGGGCAAGTTCATCATCGGGGTGTACCTGAATAGAAAGATTGTCATTTGCATCAATGAATTTAATCAATAAAGGAAACTCATTCCCAAACTTATCATATACCTTTTCTCCCACTACTTCACCCATATATACTTCCAGTATTTCACTCAAATCATTTCCGGCAAGAAAACCATTCGAAACTATGGAAACATCTCCTTTTACTCCCGAAATCTCCCAGCTTTCTCCACAGGTATTGCTGGCTTCTTTTTTAAATAAGGTATCATGAAGTTTTCTGCCTCCCCATATCTTATCCTTCAGGATGGGTTGAAACTTCAAAGGGTAGAGCTTTGTATCTTCCATATTTTACTTTTTATAATCTACTACAGTAATGACGTCCATAATCTCGTTAATTTCCTTTACTACTGCCTGGTGCTCTGGATGTTTCCGATATACATCCAAATCATCAGAATTTTCAAAAGCAGAAATCAAAACAAGATCATACGCTGATGGCGATTTGCTGATATTCAATCCTGTTTCGAATTCCTTAATCTCCCTAATTTTTTCAGGCAGGGCATCAAGGCTTTTTTTAAGGCTCGCCAGCCTGGCTGTGCGCCCGGTTCCAGCATAATCAGATTTTAATCGGAACATCACGATATGTTTAATCATTGTTTCACCTGTTTTATCGTTTATATTTACAAAAATATAACATTTAAACTTATTTATGCTCATTGCGGGAGTTGCCGGGGGATCAGGTACAGGAAAATCAAGTGTGCTTAATGCATTAAAAAACATGTTCCCGGAAGGGTATATCACCATTATTTCAATGGATTGGTATTACAAAGAAACCACTCATTTATCCATGCCCGAGCGAAGTAAAATAAATTTTGATCATCCGGATGCTTTTGAAATTCCTCTGTTAATCGATCATTTAACAAGCCTCAAACAACAAAAACCTGTTTACTGTCCGGAATATTCTTATATTGAAATGAACCGGTTGAAACAAACCAGGCTTGTTACTCCATCACCGATTGTTATTCTCGAAGGGTTGTATCCCCTGCTGGATGAATCATTGCGTGAATATTTAAACCCCACCATATATCTGGAATCAACCAAAGCGACAAGGCTGAAACGCATAACCGAAAGGGACTTTCGAAGCCGCAACCGGACTCCTGATGAAGTAGCAGTTCGATTCAGGAATATCGTTAACCCCATGCATCTTGAATTTGTAAAAAAACAAAAGTATCTTGCAGATTATATTGTTACGAACGAAGAAAAAAAAGAATCCTGCGCAAAAAAAATAAAAAACATACTTACCAAACATCTCAAAAATGATAAAACAGATAACCCTTGAGGATATTCTTTTTCTGGACATTGAAACTGTGCCTCAGAATGCAGATTTTAATGAACTGGACAACAAGACTCAAAAGCTTTGGGACAAGAAATCCACCCACTTCAGGCTTGAAAATCAATCGGCTGAAGATGTTTATGGCCGCGCCGGTATTTATGCCGAATTCGGTAAAATTATCTGTATTTCAGCAGGTATTTTATATCTCCAGGATGGCAATCAAAAACTCCGCATAAAATCTTTTGCCAGTGAAAACGAAAAAGAGCTTTTAATTGAATTTAAGGCATTGGTTCAGAAACTTGAGTTGGAAAAGAAAAATAAATTTTGCGCGCACAACGGAAAAGAATTCGATTTTCCTTACATCGCGCGTCGCTGGTTAATCAATGGCATTCCTCTGCCTCTTTCGTTTGATGTAGCAGGTAAAAAGCCGTGGGAGGTCCCTTTTATTGATACCATGGAATTATGGCGTTTTGGCGATTACAAGAATTATACCTCGTTGGACCTGTTGACGCATATATTCGGTATACCCACCCCAAAAATCGACATGGACGGCAGCATGGTAGCTGATGTGTTCTGGAAGGAGAAGAATCTGGCCAGAATCGTCACTTATTGCCAGAATGATGTCATTGCCATTGTACAACTCATGAAGAAATACCGCTGTGAGGAGCTAATCAGGGAGGAAGATATTGTGGTTGTTGAGGAAGAGGGAAATGAATAGGGGACAGGTTATTGGTAAGTGGTGGATCGGTAATCAGTGATCGGTAATCAGTGGATCAGTAATCGGTGGATTAGTTGGATAGCTGATAGTTCCTGGCTGATAGCTAAAGCTTTAAAAAAGGGCTTAGGCCCGACAGGTAATTGCCCAGGACAGAGCAAATAAAGCCGCAGGCTTATAAAGCGACGCCCTGGGTAGAATAATTGAAAAAAAAAAAAAATCGAACTACTATCAGCTATCAACTAACAACTTACAGCTACTACACTACGCCCTGATCAAGCATGGCATTGGCCACCTTCAGAAATCCGGCAATATTAGCACCTTTCACGTAATCAATATAACCTCCCGGAACAGTTCCATATTTCACACACGAATGATGAATAAGACTCATAATGGTATGCAGGCGATCATCCACTTCCTCCCTGGTCCAATTCAGCTTCATGGCATTTTGAGTCATTTCCAGTCCGGATGTGGCAACTCCGCCGGCATTTACTGCCTTGCCGGGAGCAAATAACATTCCGTGATCCTGAAAAATTTCTACAGCATCAGGTGTAGATGGCATATTGGCGCCTTCGCACACACACATGCAACCATTCTTTATCAGGTTTTTGGCATCTTCAGCGTTTAATTCATTCTGCGTAGCACAGGGCAGGGCTATATCACATTTCACCTCCCATGGATGCTTGTTTTCTACAAATTCTGCTTCACTAAACTCATACACATAAGGTTTAACAATATCCTCATTGGATGCCCTTAACTCGAGCATGTATTCGATTTTATCGCCTGATATGCCTTCAGGATCATAGATATAACCATCCGGTCCGGAAAGGGTAACCACTTTCGCACCCAACTCATTCAACTTAGTTACAGCACCCCAGGCCACATTTCCAAAACCCGAGACTGCTACGGTTTTTCCTTTGAAGTCTTCTCCAATGGTGGTGAGCATTTCGTTGGCAAAATAAACCACCCCAAAACCGGTTGCTTCGGGACGAATAAGGCTACCACCCCAGTTTACACCTTTGCCAGTAAGGATGCCGGTATTTTCACGGGTTAGCTTTTTATACATGCCATACATATACCCAATTTCGCGGCCACCAACACCAATATCTCCTGCCGGCACATCGGTTTCAGGGCCTATAAGCTTCCATAATTCAAGCATAAAGGACTGGCAGAATCGCATAACTTCACCCGGCGATTTTCCTTTTGGATCGAAATCAGCCCCCCCCTTACCACCGCCAAGAGGAAGCGTTGTTAGGCTGTTTTTGAATATTTGTTCAAAACCCAGAAACTTTAAAATACTCAGGTTAACGCTGGGGTGAAACCGCAATCCTCCTTTGTAGGGACCAATGGCATTGTTAAACTGAACACGGTAACCCCTGTTTACATGCACGGCACCCTGGTCGTCAACCCAGGGAACTTTGAAGGTAAACACACGATCCGGTTCAATAAGCCGCTCAATGATATTGGCTGATTCGAACTGTGGGTTTAAATTATACGTTTCTTCAATGGACTCCAGTACTTCCCTTACTGCCTGAAGATATTCAATTTCGCCCGGATTTCTTCGTTCCAGGTCGACCATAATTTTTTCAACATTCATATACTCGAATATGTTTATGTATCAATACATTTTATATATTCGAGTTTAATCATTTCATTTTTAATAATCCATGATTTCACTCATAAAATAAAGTAATTCAGATTTTCATGCCAGCTATCCAATTCATTAGCCCGCTTTATTGATAAATCTGATTTTCCTCCAAATAACCATCAGCTACTACTGTCAACCTGATGTTTTCACGATTCACAACCATGGAAGGCAAAAGAATTGACGGTACCAGCTTCTTGCCATTATTGACAGTGAGTCGAATATCATTAAGCTCTTCTCCCCGTCCAAATTGCAAGGCAATCTTAGCAGCAGTAGTGGCGATGGCCTCAATGGGTTTATAAATGGTCATGGTTTGGGTACCCTCAAGGATTCTCTGGCATGCATCGGTTTCGGCATCCATTCCTGCCACACAAATTGTACCTGTCAGTCCATTTTCCTCCAGTGCTAGTATAGCACCACGAGCCAGGGCGTCATTATCGGCTATCACCGCATGAATCTCCTGTTTGCACTGTGAGAGGCATTCTTTCATTAACCTGTATCCTTCATCCTGGCTCCAATGTTCAGCAAATTGGTTATAAACAATGCTAATATCCCCTCGTTCCACCAGGGGCTGCAATACATTCAACTGACCGAGCTCCAGTAAGAAAGTGTTGTTGTCTGATGTAGGACCATTGATAAGTACATAATTACCAACCGGACATACAGTGGTGAGGTATTCGGCCTGTAATCTTCCCACATCCACATGATCAAAGGAAACATAAAAATCAAGATCCGCATTTTTTATGATCCTGTCATAGGAAATAACTTTTACTTCATTTTCTTTTGCCAGTTCAACAATCTTTGCAGCTGCATTTAAATCTACAGGAACAACCACAAGCACATCAACGCCTTCCTGTATAAGTTTTTCAGCCTGTGTGTATTGTTTCACCGCTTCATTATCAGCAATCAAAACTTCAACCTCTCCTCCAAATTCCTGCACCTTTTCAACGAATAGCGCCCTGTCACGTTCCCAGCGCTCCTGCACCACGTTGTCCATCAGGAATCCGACTTTGACTTTATCTCTGTTGCAACCGGTTAAAACAACCAGTATAGCAAGCAATGTAATGGCAGAAAACAGTAACTTCTTCATGGCATGCGGATTTAAGTTTAACAATATAAATCAACGATTAGTGAATTTTAATGAAAACTCCAATCAAGTATTCCAGAAGAATAAGTTACGAAAAAAAGAAACACAATTCAAGTGTTTATATTTTGTTAGTTTGATTTGTGAATCAGTCCAATATTTTGCTTTCCATCAATTTGTACTTTTATGTTTTTTTCAAACCTCACATGCCTTAAATGCTCGTTTTCAAAAACAGCAGGAAAACCATTCAAATATTCAACATCAAAATAACCATCGTTTTCTGAAGGGTTTACCGTAAGATAACCCACACCAAATGAGGTGAGGTTTTGGAAAAAATGCGTACCCTGACTGGGATCAATCCTGTAATTTTTTAATCCGGTTTCTACAATAATTCTGGCATTTGAAATCTGAGGCCATCGGACAGGTATCCCAAGCCATGGGTCAGATGAACCCCATCGCCCCGGACCAATAAGAATAAAATATTTCTTCATCTCCATAAATTCCTGGTTGATTTGCTCAATCATTTCTACCAAACGAGGGTT
Organism: uncultured Bacteroidales bacterium; assembly: GCA_964652315.1. Taxonomy (GTDB): domain Bacteria; phylum Bacteroidota; class Bacteroidia; order Bacteroidales; family JAAAOM01; genus CAZZBU01. The sequence goes on along the minus strand of CAZZBU010000007.1, from coordinate 24,580 downwards.
GTGTGCTGCATTGAAACTCTCGGGACGAACATAAACAACATCTTTCAGATTGGTAAAACTACCATTGCCCAATGCTTTTTCGGAGTAAATAATGGTTTTCTCCGGAGGTACCCTGTCGAGTTTAAAACTAAAACTGTTTTCATTCTGAACAACGGGGCGGATCTGTAAAAAACTAAACGTATTTATGCTATTTAGCTCTTCTTCAAGGTCAACTGCAAATTCAATTTCTATCGGATTGTTCATTTCTTTTTGCCCAACATGCAGAATTTCATCCAGGATTTCTGCCAAAGGGAAAGTATTATGGTTGAGAAGATTTGAAAATGTAATGACTGGTTTGCCTTCCTGCCCTACTCCATCACGAAGAATATGATTCTGAAAATCAAAAGTTGAAGTTATGTGGTTAAATGTTTTGTCATGTTTTCCTTCGGTAATTCGCATTTTTTTTAGGTTAATGGCATCATCTACTGATGGAGTGAAAGCTTTGGGTTCGAGATTTAGGGCATAAAAATGTTTTTGTGTATTGCGTAAAGCCATTTCAGGGGAAGAAAGCTGTAGCACTTTGCGCGGGAATTTTGGAGAAAATCTTAAGGCCAGCCCCCCTTCTACTATAAATTTACCAAGCCCGTAAGCAATTGTAGCTGTGCCATCTGAGCTTTTTTCAGGATGAATGGGGTAAAAATTTACCGAGCGTGCCACTCCTGAAATGGTTGGGTAAAAATAGTTGCCAACCTGTTTACCACAAATTTCCTGCAAAACAATGCCCATTTTTTCTTCGTCTATCACGTTGGAGGTCACCATCATATAGGCCTTGCTTGATTTGTAGTAAACAGAGGCGTATACACTTTTAATGGCTTCTTCAAGATAGGATACTGACTGGTCGGGATCCAAAGGATTTATTGGCACCATATAGGTGGAATAAATTCCGGCGAAAGGTTGAAAATGTGAATCTTCGAGTTTGCTTGATGAACGAACCGCAATGGGCTTGTTGATGACAGATATTATTCTTGCCAGATCGATTCTGAGGGAGTCGGGTAGTTTGGCTTTAACAAAGGCCTGCAATATTTCCTCATCCCTGGCCTGAGAAAGTGCCACATCGTAAAGGGCATTGCTTTCCATAAATTCCTCAAAAACATCCGTTGAAATTACAATGGTTTTTGGTATGCTCACCCTGGCCTGAGGAAATCTATTGTGCAGATTATACTTTTTTATCAGTGTATTTATAAATGCCAGTCCACGGGCTTTACCACCAATTGAACCATCGCCGATACGGGTAAAAGCCATATACTCATCATACCGTTCGGGATCAAACTGAGCGATCACACCCCTTCCCTTGTAAGTGCGAAATGTGGCAATAGCCCGATGAATGTAGTCTCTGGCATCACTTAGGTTATCGAAATCGTCAACCCGTAAATCGCGGAACATGTTGGCGAGTGGAAACAAAGCCCTTGAGTTCAGCCATTTGGTTAAGTCGTTTCTGCTGGTGTGATAAAGAAATACGTCATCAGGAAGGGTGTGGATAATCTGTTGCAGTGATTGTAAATCGCTGGCCACAGCATATTCTTCCATTGTTTTGGGATTGCGGAATATAAAATCTCCAAAAAGAAAATAGGTCTTTATGTATTCCCGCAAATCAATGGAAAGGTTCTTTGAGTATTTATGCAAAAATCCTGCACCAAGATGTTGTGCATATTTTTCATTGCTTACATCGGATGACTGCAATAAAACCGGCAGGTGGATATTATCTTTTTTTATGATTCTGGTAAGGCCCAAACCAGCCTTGGTTTTTGTATCCCTTCTGTTTGGTGACTTTTTGTAACTAACATCCGAAATGACACCCAGCAGATTATCCCTGTACTTACGATACAAAGCCAATGCTTCATCAAAATTTGTTGCAAGCAGAATTTTCGGACGGCCACGCATGCGAAGCATTTTCTGGTGTTCATTCAATCCTTCTTTCATGAACTCAAGCGACTGCACAAAAATAATTTTATACAGGTTGGGCAAATATGTTGAAGTATACCGGATGGAATCTTCAATGAGCAGAATAGCCTGTACCCCGACATGTTGAATATCGTGTTCGGCATTCATTTTATCTTCAATAAGCTTAATGATTGCCAGCAGCAAATCTGCATTGCCAAGCCATGAAAAAACATAATCGATGGCTGATAAATCTTCATTTTCAAGTCGCAGGGATACTTCTCTTGAAAAATGAGTCAATACTACAATAGGGGTATCCGGATGTTCGTTTTTTATTTGTTTTGCCAACTGAAAAGGATCAACGTCACCTGTGCTGAGCATCTCAATGACCAGGTCAATCTCCCCGCTATCCAGAATTTCCAATGCACGTTTATATGACTCTGCATGAATAAAAATTGGAGGATACCGGAGATTCAATGAAGCATATTCATTAAAGATCTGTTCATCAATCCGGCCGTCTTCTTCAAGCATAAAAGCATCATAACTACTGCATATCAGCAATACTTTCCTGATGCGCCGCTGCATTAGTTTGCTAAAAGATGTATCAATAAACTGATAATCTTCCAGATTGAATACCGGTTTTGTTTTTCTGTTATCAGCAGTGCTCACCTATCATTACTTTTAATCATTACAATTACCAATCTATAAAATAAACCAAAAAAAATGGTTAAAACGATAATAAATCCCCTTAAGTATTCCTTTAGCTTTTATTTTATAAAAAATACATGGTAATGTTTAATTTTGCCTCATGCAAATTAAAAACGTAGCCTTTGTAAAAAGCAGTGCCGAATTATCGCAGTGCCCTGATCCTTCCCTGCCTGAGTATGCCTTTATCGGACGATCAAATGTAGGAAAGTCATCCCTTATAAATATGCTTACCAATAAAAAAAGGTTGGCCAAAACATCGGGTACTCCCGGAAAAACACAGCTTATCAATCATTTTATCGTTGATGAAAGCTGGTATCTGGTGGATTTGCCCGGGTATGGATATGCCAGATTATCAAAAGATAAGCGGAAAACCTTTTCGAAATTGATTAGCACTTATCTTGAAAAAAGGAAGAACCTGGTATGTGTGTTTATGCTGATTGACAGCCGGCATTCTCCTTTGAAAAATGATTTGGAATTTCTTGAATGGCTGGGTAAAAACCGGGTTCCGTTCATTATAGTATTTACAAAAATTGATAAACTGTCAAGCGCCCAGTTAAACAAAAACATGCAGGCTTATAAAAACGAATTAATGAAGTCATGGGAAGAACTTCCAAAAAGTATTGCAACATCTTCCACAACAGCAACAGGACGGGAAGATATTCTTCAATTGATTGAGAAAACAAATGCCGCAATATCCTTGGATAACCCGTAAATTAAACCTGTAACCTTAGTGTTTGTCGTACCTGTTATTTTTCTGATAAAAAAACATCGAAAAAAGTAGGATGCAAAAGCTTAATATTTGAGAAGGTTTTTTACCTTTGCACACCTTAATTTTAACCCCCTTAATTAATTAATGTAGAGGATGAAGGCGTACACCCCAATTAAATTTTTTACCGGACGGGCAACCCGCTATCTGGCTGAAAAAATCGTAAAAGAATTTGGCATGGACCTTGGGAAAACTTCCTTGTTTGAGTTTAGCGATGGCGAATTTCAGCCATACTATCTTGAATCGGTCAGAGGCTGTACGGTATTTATTATACAATCCACCTTTCCTCCCCAGGACAATCTTATGGAATTGCTATTGCTCATTGATGCGGCCAAACGGGCTTCAGCCTATAAAATCGTTGCCGTAATTCCTTACCTGGGAATGGCCCGGCAAGACAGAAAAGACAAACCCCGCACATCCATTGGTGCAAAACTTGTTGCTGATTTATTGGCTGCCGCTGGTGTTGACAGGGTAATGACCATGGATTTGCATGCGGATCAGATACAGGGTTTTTTTAACATTCCTGTGGATCATTTATATGCATCCTCCCTGTTTGTACCCTACCTTGAAAGCCTTAATCTGCCGGACATGGCCATTGCAGCACCGGATATGGGCGGCACAAAGCGAGCCAATGCGTATTCACGCTTTTTAAAAAGCGAAATGGTTATTTGTTATAAAATCCGTAAAAAAGCGAATGTAGTTGAGGAAATAAAAGTGATTGGCGATGTTGAAGGGAAAGACATCATTATTGTGGATGATATGATTGACACAGCCGGCACCATTTGTCTGGCAGCTGATATTATGAGAAGCTATGGTGCAGCAAGTATCCGCGTGGTGGTTACACATCCTGTGCTTTCCGGACCGGCCATCGACCGGATTAATAAATCAGCCATCGAAGAAGTACTTATTACAGATTCTATTCCGCTCAACGGCAAGCATTCTGAAAAAATAAAAGTACTGTCCGTTGCCCCTTTCCTGGCGGATGTCATTAACAAAGTTTACAATTATCAGTCAATTAGTTCGAAATTTATCCCATAGTTTTATATCTTTGCACCGCTTTTTTAGAAAAGCCTCCCGTGTGATGGGGAATATTCACAGATATTCTGAGTAGCACATTTAAAAAATTTATAATGAAAACATTTAGCGTAGACGTACAAAAAAGAGCTGAGCTCGGTAAAAAAAACAGTAAAAAATTACGCAAGGATTTGCATATTCCCTGTGTATTGTATGGTGGTAAGGAAAACATTCACTTCCATACACACGAAAACACATTCAAGGATTTGATTTATACTGATAATGCGTATATCGTCGAGCTCAATATCGATGGTAAAAAACATCACGCTGTAATCAAAGATATTCAATTCCATCCGGTAACTGATCGTGTTTTACACATTGATTTCACTGAAGTAATTGACGGAAAACCAGTGGCCATTAACATTCCTGTTGAATTGTCTGGAAATTCCATTGGTATACGTAATGGTGGCAAATTGCGCTTTAATCGCCGCTATCTTTTGGTCAGCGGATTGCAAGAACACCTGCCGGATTCACTGAAGGTAGACATTACCGATGTAGGAATTGGCGATGCTGTATATGTGAAAGATCTAGAATTTGAAAACCTCACTCTTTTGGATCCGGAAAGTGCCATGATTGTTGGTGTTGCTTCATCACGTGTAGTTGCCAAAGGTATGATGCCTGCTGAAGAAGAGGAAGAAGCTGAAGGTGAAGAAGCTGCTGCTGAAGGTGAAGCTGCTGAAGCCCCAAAACAAGAAGCAAGTGAATAATTAAATAAATTATTGTTTTGAAGTATTTGATTGCCGGCCTTGGTAATATCGGGCCTGAATACGCAAATACAAGACATAATATCGGATTTGATATATTGGATGCCTGGACTCAGGCATCCAATATTTCTTTTAAGGATAAACGTTATGGATTTGTCGCCGAACTAAAGTATAAATCCAGAATATTTGTCCTGCTAAAACCATCAACATACGTCAATCGAAGTGGGCTGGCTGTAAACTATTGGATGAGAAAGTCCAAAATCCCCATTGATAACCTGCTGGTTATAGTTGATGATCTGGCCCTTCCTTTTGGAACCCTGCGCCTGAAACCCCGCGGTGGAGATGCCGGACACAATGGACTTAATAATATACAATCGGTACTTGGTACTTCAACTTACGCAAGGTTACGCTTTGGCATTGGCAATGATTTTCCTCGTGGCACACAGGTTGATTATGTTTTGGGAAAGTGGGACGAAGAAGAAAAAAAACTTCTGCCCGAAAAAATTGACCAGGCCATAGAAATAATCAAAGCCTTTGGTACCATTGGAATCAATCATACCATGAATCAATTTAATAAGAAATGAATTAGAACCATCTTGTTAAATCCCTGTTAACCCTCATCACAACCCTATAACAACCAACAATTATTGATACTTTTGCCAGATGATCTACCCATGAGCATATTTGCTTTATATTGTCCAAAAAGCATTAACCAATCTGCCAGTTGGCGAAGAACCGGTTTGCATCAGGCAAGCTCAGCAAAGCTAAAATATACTTACGGCAAAGAAGATCAGACCTTAAAAAATTTATAATTACTGATGAAAAAAGGTTCAATTCGTTTTATTGTAATTTTTACAGCCATTGCTCTAGCCGGATTAATCCTCACTCAAACAATTTGGATTATCAAAGCCATAAAAGTGGGCACAGAACATTTTAATCACCGGGCAAATCTTACCCTCGAAGATGTTTTGGATGAATTGGTTATCTATGCCGAAGAAAAATACCAAGATATTGATTCATCCCCCGGCCCCGGTCATCTGTTCGGGGTGCTTGATACAAACCTTGTTGATACATTAATGCGCAAATACATTCATTATCACAAACTGGGAAACAACTATGGATATCAGATAGTTAAAACAGCCAATGATTCTGTAATTTATGAATCGCGGAATTGCCTCGGACGGACCGAAAACACAGTGGCCCATAAAGCTTGTTTATCGTGTCTCTGGAATAAAGAATACTTTCATATAGCCTTATTCTTTCCCACTCAGTCAAACAAAATTTTGTGGGAAATGTCGACATGGCTGATTGTTTCAGGAATATTTTTATTGACCATTGTTTTTACTTTCGGATTTACCCTTCATAACCTTTTAAAACAAAAACGCTTGTCTGACATGAAGAATGATTTTATCAACAACATGTCGCATGAATTCAAAACACCAATTTCCACCATTGCATTAACCTCCGAGATATTAAAAAGCGTGGAAGGTAAAAATGAGCGGCTAAAAAAGTATGCAACCATTATACATGAAGAAAACAACAGATTGCAAGATCTGGTTGACAGGGTTTTGCAACTCGCCCAGCTTGAAAGGGAAGAAATAAAACTAAACGTTGAAGAAATTCATCTCAACAACCTTATCAAGAACACAGTACATAATCTCTGCCTTGAACAATGCGAAAAAGAAGTTGTTATGCATTATGATTTTGATAAAAATGAACCGGTTATTGAAGGTGATGCACTACATATTTCGAACATTATTATTAACCTGGTGGATAACGCATCAAAATATTCAGGAGAAAAACCAGAAATAAAAATTAAAACATATTACGATACAGCAAAGGAAAATGCGTTTATTGAAATAGAAGATAATGGTATTGGTATCCCAAATAAAACTATAAATCAGATTTTTGACAGGTTTTACCGGGTACCAACAGGCAATGTTCATGATGTACGGGGATTTGGTATTGGGCTTTATTATGTTAAAACAATGGTTGATGCACACGGCGGTAAAATAAAAGTAAGCAGCGAACCCCACAAAGGGAGCAACTTTACCATTCAGTTTCCGGTGGGGCATCATGAGATAAGCAAAAACAGTCAGTCTAAAACCTAACAATAGATTTTTAGCATGAAGAAAGCAAAAGCGACACTATTGGTTGTTGAAGATGATAAAAACCTTGGATACATTATCAAGGATTTTCTGGAAATGAAAGGCTATGAAGTTGATCTTGAAGAAAATGGACAGGCAGGGTTAACAGCCTTTGAAAAGAAAAAATATGACATCTGCCTGCTTGATGTTATGCTTCCTGTAAAAGATGGTTTCACCCTGGCTGAAGAGATCCGGACAAAAGATTGTGAGATCCCTATTATTTTTATTACAGCCAAATCAATGGATGAAGACAGAATCAGAGGTTACCGCATTGGTGGTGATGATTACATCAATAAACCTTTTTCAACTGAAGAACTTGAATTGAGGATCCGTGCCATCCAGAAACGGTTAAAATTCCATGATGGCATTATTTCTACACCCCAGCTATTTAAGCTTGGAAAGTATACCTTTGATTATGCCAATCAGATTTTATCGTGGCCCGAAGGCGAGCGGAAGCTGACGAAAAAAGAATCCCAGGTATTGCACCTGCTATGCATCAATAAGAATAATCTGCTCCGGAGGGAAATCGCCCTAAAAACCATTTGGGGACAGAATGACTATTTTATGGGTAGAAGCATGGATGTATATATAACTAAATTGAGAAAAATTTTAAAAGACGATGACACCATATCCATTACCAACATTCATAATTCAGGATTTAAACTTGAAGTGAATGAAAAATCAGGTATAACACAGCAATAATCCTTGTTTATATTTCTAAAAATCTCACCAGAAAAGCAATAATTATAAAAAAAACTGCCTTCGCCGGGCGACGAAGGCAATCTTTTTCAACTAACTAAAACCTAACTACTAACCTAAAAACTAACTATATAATCGTATTTTTATTATTTCAACAATTGTGCCACAATTATGTATAAACTGCTTGCATTAAGAAAAAGATGCACCTGATTCACTTTTTTTATCCTTTTTTCACTGAATATCAGGAATAATTCATAGTTTTACAATAACCAATTAACTCAAAGTATGAAATCAAAAGCCAGCTTTTTTACCTCACTATTCAGCCTGATTCTTTTATCTTACTCCTGTGATGTATTCTGGGATGGGTCAGGCATATCCGGAAATGGAAATGTGGTTGAAATGGAACGCACTGTTGATAAATTTCACAGTATCTCAGTCGAAAATGGAATAGATGTGTTTTTAACCCAGGGCGATAATCAACCTCTAAAAGTGGTGGCTGATGAAAATCTTCATGATATCATCCGTACGGATGTATTCAACGGAACACTTGTTATAGAGAGTGACGTGAATATACGTTCGGCAAAAAAGAAAGAAATCTATGTTTCTACCCCTTTGCTGGATAAGATAAATATTAACAGTGCCGGCAATTTAAAGGCTGAAACCCCGTTTAATGTTGAAAACATTGAAATTGACCTGAGCAGTGCCGGGGATCTTCACCTTGAGTTAAATGCCAACCACATTGATTTGGACATATCAAGCGCAGGTAATGCCACACTATCAGGCAGGGCCAACAGCATGGATGCCAGTTTGAGCAGCGCAGGCGACCTGAATGCATTTAATCTCGAAACAAATAAATGTAAAGTATCTGTTTCAAGTTCCGGCAATGCTGAAGTATTTGCTAATGAAGAATTTATTTTATCGGCCAGCAGTGCAGGTGATATCCGTTACCGTGGCGAGGGCAATGTAATAAAAAGCGAATCGTCCAGTGCTGGTACCATTAGAAAGGTAGACTAACAATCTGGCTTTTTCTGACAACTACCAACCAAACATTCATACTTGTTTTCTCATGGGCACGATATTTGTGCCACAAAGTGAAAATATTCATGCGAACCAAACATGTTGCGAATGTTGTTTGTTATGATCATTACAAAAAACGGTTAATGAAAATGATTTTATGTTATAAACAAATTGTTGATAAAAAGATTTTACAAAATCGAAAAAATAATTGACATTCACGCAGCAGTTAGTTACCTTTAGATAACATTAACTTCTTGGACTATGAAAGCAGAAGCACTTAATATTGAGGCTATTAAAAGCAGGATTAGCGAATATCAGAAAAAGATTGAGCTTAACTACAGCGTTCTTCACAACGAGGAATTGGAGGATTACGAAACGTCTAAAATCATTGAGGAAACAAATCAAATCAGGGAAATGGTTTATACCTTACAGAACCGGTTAAAAGATATGTACAAAGAAATGTTTTCCGGTACAAAGAAAGCTACAAGTCAAGTAGTTTAGTGATAACTATCTAAAATATTTATTGTTAAAAAGCCTGGTTCATCAGGCTTTTTTTTATTCCAGGCATATTTTTAGGGTATAAAGGAATCCTAAATGCGTTTCTTCCGTATATTTGGGAAAATAAAACACATAATACATGAATCAAACAAAATCAATTATTGCCCTGATATGTAGTCTGCTGCTCCTGACATTTTGCAGCAAGGAAGAAGATTTCACGTACACACAACTTATATCCTCAAATGACGGAAAAAGCTGGCTGATAAGTGAAATCATTGCAGACACTTCCAATGTTACCGAGGACTATCCTGAATGTGTTTTGGATAATGAACGGATTTTCTACGCTGATTTTAGTTTTGAAATCACCGAAGGAGATACGGTATGTAGCGACACACCCGATCAAAGCGTTGCAGGTTCCTGGCAATTCAATGATATTAAAACAATTCTTAGAATAGAAATCGACCAGGATACCACAGAATACATCATCAATGAGTTGGGTAAAAACAGGATGCGACTGTCTTTTATGGATCAAAAGAAAGGCGTTCATTATATGTGGACCCTGGTACCCGAATAAAAACATAAATTACCGGATAACATCCAATTGCTTATCAAGGATTTTATTTTCTTCTATCCGCTTCTCAAGAGTGGCTATGTATTTTTTTACCCTTTGATCCCTATATTGCTTATCATATTGTTTGGCCAGCTCCAGCGCTTCATTAAGGTTATTATTTATTTCCTGGAATAAAATCAGATTATACTTGCTGTGCTTGGCCAATACCCGGTTTTCACTGTTTATATTTTCATTCCACAAATGACCTGCGGCTTCCCATTCGCCTGCTATCACATGCCTTTTGGCCTTCCGGAGTACCTGGTGTGCGCGTCCATAAAAGTTTCGTTCCACACTTTCCCAATGAGGAAACACTTTATTGATAGCCGCTTTGCCAAGTTCAAATCCTAAATACCCATCTACTTCACTTATGGGCGTCCGTTCATAGCTGTAATCCATAAGCTCAAGCACTGTTTTAGAATAAAAGTGATCCCCCAGGGTATCGGTCCAGGTTGTTATTTTATCCTTAGCATAATCGTACATGAAAATCTCCAGCGCCAAGCCGGCAAGCAAAACCTGCTCTGCAAAACTCTCATTCTGTCCTTCATCCAGAAAAACATACTTAAACTCGGCGTGTAGCCGGTTAACTGTAAGAATTCCGTCTACCTGCCACTTTTCAGATAACCTCCGGCCAAATAATGCCGTCAGGCTGTCACCTTTTTGCAGGGTATCCTTTGTTTCTATAATTTCAAATGGTGTATTGCCATTTATTTGTTGAAACACCCCATCATACACACCATTTAGCATGTCATTTCCAAGCTCATGATTCAGGGTATCATCCGGATCATCATCAGAATTCACATATAACAATTTCACCTTTTTATAGTCCTCAGGAAGGTACAGCAGCCCAATTTTTCTGGGGACATCAGGAATGGCAAGTGTTCCCGGTTTCAAAACATCAATGGGAACTTCATCCTGCACCTTGTTCTCAAAATAAAATGGAAAATTGCCTGCACCACATCCGGTGAGCATACATACCATTGCAAATAATAATGCAAATCCAAGGATTCTTTTCAGTCCCGCATAAATCATCATGCATTAATGAGTTTTCAACCGTTTAACCAATAAAAATAATACAAAGTTTGATGTTTAAGGTAAAATCCACGGATTTTCAAAATTATTAGTCCTCATAATTTGATTTAATTCTGAAATTGTAACAAACGAAATTTCCTTTTGATGACTGGCCCTTAAATACCGGACGAGATCAAGCACAGGTTTTTTATAAAAAAACGCTCCTTCCTGATGGCACCCATAGTTAATCACATAGTCCTGGTCATTCAAATCCTGGATGTTTTCCAACCAGGGTTTAATGGTTTGCTTAAAAGTTACAAAATCGCTCATCCCGAAATTATTAACCAGTACTTTCAATGAATGAATATCAAAACTGAATGTATCGTATGTGATGTTATCATTAAAGGCGTTAAATCTCAAGCTATTCGATAAAAAACCTGTGGACTGAAGAGAATTACCCCAAAGTGCCCTAACAAAATCACTGAAAACCGGATATGCTTCGCCGTAATCATCTGTGAGCCCTTCATCAGGCAAATAACTGTTTGTCTTGCCCACAACCTGAGGTGGCACAGCACTTGAATCAACCAGAATTCCGGTGCTAATCAATGCCTCGTACACAGTGTCATTGGCAAGCCAGCCTCCTGACCGGAAAGATTGAATTTCCCTGTTCAGTGTATTTGAAAGCACATGGGCAGAAAACTTCAGAATGGTTTCAATTTCTATCTTCTTATATGCGCTCAATGGTACTCCACGCCCCGAAATAAATGCCTGCATCAGTTTCTTTGTAAACTCATGAGGGAAAATCCTACTTAGGATATCTTTTGTTTTTCTTAACCCAGAGTGTTGCTTATAATAATCAGGTTCTGTCCGAAATTCAACTCCTGCTGCCTGGATGAGGGATCTATAACAATGTACATGCAATCCAATTTCATCGATCTTTTTAACTGTAGCATTAATTATATTCTCTGCCCGGGGGATTTTCCCGGTAAAGTATGCCGGGCATATAAAATGAGTCACAGGAATATCTGTTCCAATACCATCCATTATACTTTTAAACTCATGGATATTATTGAAATGCTCCCCTTCCCAATCAAATGTCAAACATACATATAACATATTTCCAGACGGTATTTATGCAAAAGTAAAAGATTCGTCACAAACAATACCGGATTAATCCAGACTTGTTTAAAACCATAATTAATCACATAGTTGCAGACAAGGGTATTTTTATATTTTTGCACTTATTTTTAAACATGACTTATTCCTATCTACTGGCATGGTTCTTATTTATGGCCCCCATTGTTTATTCAGCAGGGCCAAATAACCTTATATGCGCTGCATTGGGCAGTCAGGCACCAAAAAATCAGTTTATCCGGTATCTTGCCGGTGCAAACATCACCATTGTTTTCATGACCATTGCCATTGGTTTTGGGTTAAACATGTTGCTGGAAAAATGGCCTCTTTTAAAAACACTCATTGCCGTTTTTGGGGCATTGTTTTTGGTTTATATGGCAGTAAAATTTGTATACAGACCAAAAAACAGCAATGAAGCATCCACTAAAGAACTGCCGGATGTAAAAGAAGCTGTTATTATTAATCTGTTTAATCCTAAAGGAATTGTAGGTGTAAGCATTATGTTCAACACCTTTCTTATCCTGCCCTATCCCAAAACAAACCAGATATTTATCCTTTCCGGCCTGACAGTTGTGATATCCCTGTCTGCACATCTGCTCTGGTGGGCTTTTGGGCAATGGTTTTTAAAGCGGTTTTCTTCGCCCCGAGCACAAAAAATTCAGGGTTGGGTGTTTGGAGCCACGCTATTTATCGTAGCGCTTTGGATGCTCTGGTCTTACTTTTTAAACCCTTAATGACTAATGACAGGTTAAAAATAATGGGCATAAATCTTGAGCTTCCCTTGTAAAACCTTTATTTTTGCAGTAAAAAGTTTGGAAAATAAGGATCAGATACGCATTGATAAATGGCTATGGGCCATACGGATTTACAAAACCCGGAGCTTAGCAACAGAAGCCTGCAAAAAAGGCAGGATACTGGTAGACGGTATGGAGGCCAAACCCTCACGAACAATAAAAACAGGTGACATCATTACGGTTCGAAAGCACCCTGTAATTTACACCTATAAAGTAACCGGCATTATCGAAAAACGGGTTTCTGCGCAGGTTGCCCAACAAAATTATGAAGATTTAACTTCCCTGGAAGAGCTGGAAAAGTTGAAAATAAATGAAAATTATTTTTACAAACGAGATAGAGGAAGCGGGCGCCCAACAAAAAAGGAACGCCGTACATTGAACCGCATCATTGGAAAAGAAGAATAATAGAGTGAATTATGATCATTGCAAGAGAAAAGAAAAAAAGCAATATAGCAGAATATGTCCTGTATATGTGGCAGGTTGAAGATATCATTAGGGCACATAACTTTGATTTGGATAAAATAAACGAACACATCATAAAAGGATTTGATCAACCGGCATCCGTTCTGGCCGAAATCAGTGACTGGTATACCAATCTCATCATTATGATGAAAGAAGAAGGAATTACCGAATCAGGGCATCTGAGTATGGTTAATAATGTGCTTCGCGATATGGAAGATTTTCATCACCGGCTGCTTGAAAGCAATACCGAAACCAAATACAAAGAAGTATACTCCTGGGCAAAGCCGAATATTGAGGAATTACGCGAACGGATCAAATCGGTAAAAAAAGGCGATATTGAGGTTAGCCTCACCGGGTTGTATGGCTTATTGCTTATGCGGCTCAAAAAACGTGAGGTTACCCAGGAAACAGTATCTGCCATGACTACGCTAAGCAACCTGATGGCTTTGTTTTCAGCTAAATACAAGCAATTTGAAGAAGGAAAACTGGAACTTGAATGAATGCCTTAATCCTTAAGATTTGGCAACGGGCAAAAATTATTTTTCCCAAACCACTTATACCGGTTTCTGGCTACCCAGTCATAAACAGAATCAAGCCACCTTCGCGGGAATATCCTTGAATAATAAATTAACCGCCAGGGAAAAGGCAACATTCTGGCAATCTGCAATACTGCCTCTGATTTGATATAAACATGCCCTCCGGAGAGAAAAACAACTGTTTCATCCAGATCCTTCTCCTGAAAAGGCTCAAGTATCTTCTGAGATTTTGGCGATTGCAGCGGCATAAAGGAAAACTGCTCCTTTTTATCGGCACGGGTAATTATCTGCATAAAGGTATTGCACATGATGCATTCGCTGTCGATAAATACAATATGCTGCGATTTTTGCTTTTCCATAAAGTACTTAACAGTGAATAATCAGGTTGGGTTCAGTCAAAACAAACCAAAGATTACACTTATTGTTTAGGCATCAAAAGAAGAGATTTACCTACATAAATCCGAGTTTTTAAAAAATTCTTATCTTAGCCGGCGCTAACTATGATTGCTTGGATACAGGGTTGAAAATCCCTGAGGTGTTGAATTTAACAAATACAGGATGTACGAGGCGCTGTTGGAACTGGATGATCTGAGGCTGAATTTTTCACAGGAGGGTTTGTTTATATTAAATATTACCCTGGCATTTATTATGTTTGGTGTTGCTTTGGGAATTAAATTTGATCATTTCAAAAAAATAATTTTAAATCCCAGATCAACCATTCTGGGATTTATTTCACAGTTTGTTCTTTTACCGGCAGTAACTTTTCTTCTTACTGCTCTGTTCCACAATCAGCTAACGCCAACGGTAGCTCTGGGAATGATTTTGGTTGCTTCCTGTCCGGGCGGAAATATTTCAAATTTTATTTCGGCCATGGCAAAAGGCAATGCAGCACTTTCCGTGAGTCTTACGGCCTTAGCAACGCTTTCGGCCATTTTTATGACCCCATTGAATTTTGCTTTTTGGGGTGGCATGTACACCAATCTTGTAAGCAAGGTAGACGCTGGCTCTTTGCTCCGCCCCTTGGAAATAAGTCCGCTACACATGTTTCAAACAGTGTTTATCCTTTTAGGAATTCCACTCATTTTAGGCATGCTGGTAAACCATAAATTACCAAAACTAACTGAAAAAATCATGAAACCTTTTAAACAAGTTTCGATTGTGCTGTTTCTGATTATTGTGCTACTGGCTTTTAGGGATAATTATGATTTTTTTATAAAGCACATTCATTACATTTTATTTATTGTATTGGTACATAATGCTGTAGCGCTTATAACAGGATATAGTTTTGCGAGCATTTTTAAAACTTCCCGGCGCGATCGTCGGACCATTGCCATTGAAACAGGCATACAAAATTCAGGCCTTGGTTTGGTACTTATTTTTAATCCCAAAATATTCCCTCCTTCCATGCTTATAGGTGGAATGGCTTTTGTGGCAGCCTGGTGGGGAATATGGCATATACTCTCCGGATTAAGCATAGCAACATTGTGGTCAAAAATACCCCTGCCCGAAAAAGAAAAGGAACAATGATTACCTCATTACGAAAGAAAACAAAAAATTGAACCACGTAAAACAGGGGAACAAACCATTGTGCTGCATTAACTGAGAATAAAATCGAATTATTATCTTTGCGTCATTCAATTCAGAAAGGTATGAGCAAAAAAAGCATTGATGCCTGGTCGTTTAAATACTGGTTGCTAAAAGCTTATGTGCGTTTTTTCTTTAAAAACTACTACTCAAAAATTAAAGTTGTGGGATTGGAAAAAATCCCCCGCAACGAACCGGTAATTATTCCGGCCAATCACCAGAATGCTTTGATGGATGCCCTGGCCATCCTGCTGTTAATACCTTTCCAACCTGTATTTCTGGCACGATCAGATATATTTTCGTCTCCATTGTTAGTGAAAATTCTTACCGCGATAAAAATCATGCCCATCTACCGGATTCGTGATGGAGCAGATAAATTAAAGAAAAACGAGGAGATTTTCGAAAAAACCATACAGGTCCTTCATAACAAAGAAAATCCGCTGTGCATCATGCCCGAAGGCAATCATGGCGATAAACGCAGGCTAAGGCCCCTGGTTAAAGGCATTTTTCGTATTGCTTTTAAAGCACAGGAGGAATTTGGAACCAATCCCGGCGTTAAACTTTATCCGGTGGGCATTGATTATGGCCATTACCAAAACATTCACCACCACCTGTTTATTAATTACGGCGACCCGATTTCCATTCACGAATATGTTCAAAAATATGAGAAAAACCAGGCCGCAACAGTAAATGAACTGAGGGAAAAACTCGCCGAAGAACTGAAAAAGGTGATGATTCACATTGAGTCAGAGGATTATTATGATCTTTATATGCACCTGCGTACCATATACAGAAACAAAATGTGTGAAAAACTGGGCCTTGATAAAAACGATTTGCAAGACCGGTTTGAAGCGGATAAGCATATGATTGCCATTCTGGACGAAAAAGCAACAGAAGAAGAACTTAATCAACTAAAAGAGAAAGACCTGAAATACCAGGATGGATTGAAAAAAGCTGGTTTACGTGACTGGGTGATCGAAAAAAAAAGACACGGATTTTTTGAAATGACAGGGAAAACACTAATGGCAATACTCGGGTTTCCGCTGTTCCTGACAGGATTAGTCACCGGTTATATTCCCTTTAAGATACCGACTTTATTTGTGAAAAAGATAAAGGATAAACAATTCCATAGTTCAGTAAAATTTGTTTCTGCTGTGCTTCTCTTTACGGTATATTATTTAATTCTTGGAATTCTGGCATTAATTTTTATTCGCCCGTTCTGGATTGCATTCATTGCAATTGCATTGTTCTATCCAACAAGTAAATTTGCACTGGAATATTATATTTTCTTAAAAAAGCTCCTGGCGCAGTGGCGGTATATTATTAATCGCAAACATTTAATGAATCTTAAAAAACTGCGTGCTGAAATAATTCAGTTAATGGATTTAATTGTTGCAAAATAATGTATAAAGATAAATTAGTATGGATTACCGGGGCATCTTCCGGCATTGGAGAAGCACTTGCTTATGCTTTTAAAAACGAAGGTGCCAGGGTAATCCTTTCAGCACGCCGGGAGGAAGAGCTTAACCGCGTAAAAAGTAATTGTGATAAGATCAGTCCGGGAAATTACGTATGCCGGCTGGACCTTACCAATGCAGAAGAAATAAAATTGGTAACCCGTGAAGTATATGAAAAAATCGGCACTGTAGATGTCCTGATTAACAATGGAGGAATAAGCCAGCGTTCAAAGGTAATTGAAACTCCTGTTGAAATGGACAGGAGAATTATGGAGGTTGATTATTTTGGCGCTGTTACCCTGACCAAAGAAGTGCTTCCACGGATGCTTGATAACGGCGGTGGCCATATTGCAGCTGTGAGCAGCATAGTCGGGAAATTCGGATTCCCCCTGCGTTCGGCATATTCGGCCGCCAAGCATGCCCTGCATGGATTCTTTGAGTCTTTATATGCAGAATATCATAAAGATAACATTAACGTTACTGTTGTTATTCCCGGCAGGATAAAGACCAGCATATCAGTGAATGCACTTACTGGTGAGGGTAAATCATACGGTAAAATGGACCAGGGCCAGGAAAAAGGCATGAAAGCCGAAGTGTGTGCAAAAAAAATCATCAAAGGATTAAAACGAAACAAAAAAGAAATCCTGGTAGGAGGTAATGAAACCATCATGGTCCATATCCGGCGGTTTTTACCATGGTTATACTACAGGCTGGCACAACGGATCAGCCCGGTGTAATTTTCTGTAAAAAAAAGCATTGGTAATAATCATATAATCAGTATTTTTAATCCGAAAAACATCAATAACCAATATGAAAAAAATTGTCTGTGGGATTCAGCAAATCGGAATAGGCGTACCTGATGTTCACGAAGCATGGAAATGGTACAAAGCATATTTTGGGATGGATATCCGTATGTTTGAGGAGGCTGCAGTGGCTGAACTGATGCTTCCCTACACCGGTGGTGAACCCCGTGAACGACATGCTGCCCTGGCATTAAACCTTCAGGGTGGAGGAGGATTTGAAATATGGCAATATACTGAGCGTACGCCAAAAGCTCCTGATTTTGAAATTCAGCTTGGGGATTTGGGAATCTTCATTGGCAAGATAAAAAGCAAAAACGTAGCAAATACCTACGAAAACTATCGTACCAATGGTGTAAATATCCTTGGAGATTTATGTCAGGCCCCAAATGGAAAACCACACTTTTTTATCAAAGATCCCTTAAATAACATCTTTGAAATTGTTGAAGGCAACGGCTGGTTTACAGATCAGGATAAGCTCACCGGGGCTTCTTACGGTGCTATTCTGGGGGTGTCTGATGTGGAAAAATCCCGGAAATTCTATGCTGACATCCTGGGCTATGATACCGTAATTTATGATAAAACCGATGCGTTTGACGATCTTTCGGCCCTGCCTGGCGGTACCCGCAAGGTTCGACGGATGTTGCTCTCACACTCACAACCACGAACAGGTGCATTTAGTCCGGTACTGGGCCCTTCACAAATCGAACTGGTGCAGGCCACGGACACACCGGTTGAAAAAATATTCAAAGACCGCTTTTGGGGTGATTTAGGATTCATTCACCTGTGTTTTGATATCAAAGGCATGGACGCTTTCCGGACATTTTGTAAAGAAAAAGGCCATCCCTTCACAGTGGATTCAGGCGATAGTTTTGACATGGGTGAAGCTGCCGGTGCGTTTTCATACATCGAAGATCCGGATGGCTCCCTGATTGAATTCGTTGAGACCCATAAAATACCCATCTTAAAAAAGCTGGGCATTTACCTGAACCTGCGAAAACGTGATCCGGAAAAACCCCTGCCCCGCTGGATGCTAAAAACTCTGGGTTGGAACAAGGCGAAGGACATTTAAATGTTAGTTCCCGGCTCCTAAAATAACTTGGAGGGGGGTGTAAAAATCCCGTAACGCAGGTGTATCAATGAACAATTTCTCATCCCTCAGAAGGAAGCAAGGCCTTTTTTCCAATAAATATTTTATTCGTCAGGTTTATACCATCAAAATAGGCGTCCGGATTCTGCGATGAATGAAGGATAAAACCGTCATTATTATTTTTTCTGTAGGCGTCTATTATTATTGGCTCATTCATGTTCTGCCCCTTTATTTCCAGGGAAAAAACTGATTCGCCCTGAACCACATGGCTGGACACAAAATCGGTGGAGGTCAGGGAGGCAATTTGTTTAAGGTAGCCTGCAACAGCGGCAGAGTCTGCATTTATACCGTCAACCATCCATTGAGTTTCCTCTGCCATAAGGTTAAAGCTGCTGTCAGGATAATTAAAATGCAATGAGCGCCAGTCAAACTGATTGGATTTAATCACTGTTTTCACCCTGAAATTATTGAGGTCACGATTAAATGTCATACCCAAAAAACCTTCAACCGCATATACTTCGGCATCATCTCCCCGTCTGACGAAGGTGGTCATCTTTCCCTGCTGTGCATAAGGATTAGGCTGTACCTGGCGGGGTTGGGTGTACGAAAACCTGCCGATATATATTTCCTGCTCATCTTTATTTGTTTGGGCAGTGACAATGGTAGCCAGAGAATCGGTAACCTCATATCTTTTCCAATTATCCTTATCTTTTGAAGCAACCCGTTCTGCTTCCAACGAACTCAAGGTGGAAAGCAAATCCCTGACAGCCTGTTGATCTGCAGCGTACTTTGTTTCATCATCACCTACAGACCAGATCTGATCCTGCCTGGTAAAAACCACATTTGGTTTATCCACCCCTTTGGGGTTAATGACCAGCCGGGTTACATCTGCCGTATCCAGGTCAAAAAGATTGCTTCTGAATGTTCGTTCGCCACGTTGTGCATCAAATAAATGCACCACCATTACAAGAATAAGTAATGACATAAAAATAACCAATAGTAACCTGATATTTAACCTATTAAACATAGTCCTCCTCCATTCTTTTAGTTCGTAAATTCTGACGGTACTGCATTCTTAGAATACCGAATATAATTACCATGACAATGGGCAAGAAAAAATTCGTATATTTCAGGAAAGTGCGCTGTGCATCCTCCAGTTCATCCAGCGGCCGCGAGGTAGCCCCTTTGGTACGAAGTTCTATGAGCCCCGTATCGTCGGCAAGCCAGTCAACAGCATTGGCCAGCAAACTTACCTCATCGGGCGTGAAGGGTATCTGCTGCTGTTGGGGGCCAACTGCCGGAAAACTACCATCCCCAAAAACAACCATTCGTGAATTGACTCCTCCGGCAATTTTTCCTTCGAGAATGGCTGCCACCGGCAGGTTTGACAATGTAAAATCGCTTTCATTCCATTCCCGGAGGAAATCAATCGAAGCCGGTACCGGAGTGGTGCCGGCATGCTCGGAACTAAAAGCTACGGGAGTAAATGTTATGGCAGAGTCGCCGGTAAATTCAATCGTGCTCGCCAGCTCCATGGATACCTGCTCAAGCCCTGACACCACGGGATGTTCAATAAAACTGGTAATAACAGGATAGTAGAAAAACTGTATCTGACGCTGTACTGAGAAGGGGCCTTGCTGCATTTGCAAACCAACAATGTTGGCATTTTTATCAAAGAGCAAATTTTCCTTCACCACCACGCCTTTCTCCTCCAACCAGGTTTCAAACCCGGTATTATTGGGAGTAACATATTGTGTCTCATTAAAATTGGCATCAACCCTGTTAAGTGCAACAACAAGTCCTTTGCCCTGTGCTAAAAAATCTTCAATCTGTTGCAGATGATTTTCAGGAAACGAATCAACAGGTGCAATGATGGCAACAGCTTCATATTTTTCAAGTGCCCGGGTTGTATCTGTGAGCCTGACTTCTTCCACCTGGTACATTACATTTAACGCCTGGTTTACAGCCTGAAGATCATAGAGCCTGGTTTCACCATGTCCTTGCAGAAAACCAATCAACGGTTTATCAATAACTGAGAGCTTTTTAATATTGCTTGTGAGTGTATATTCCATACCGCGGGCGTTTTGTATTATTGGAATAATCTCGCTCTGATCACCCATTTGAATGACAGCTCCCATATATGCTTTCTGGATTTTAAACTCATCCTTCTCCCTTCCCGGAATTTGGGCCTCCAGAATACCTTGTTGGCGGGCCTTGTCCTCAATAGCAGGATCATCCAGGGGATCAATAAACTCATAAGCCACCATGCCTTTCGATATGTTCTTGTATTCTGTCAGCATATCTTTGAAATCACGCCGCAGGTTAGCATAATCGGGTGGCAGCTTTTTGGAAAAATAAGCCGTGATTGTCACCGGCTCCTCCAGTGAGCGCAAAATATCACGGGTGGCTTCGCTAAGCGTGTACTGTTTATCTTCTGTTAAATCCAACCGGAAAAAGAACCGGTTTGCCAATATATTTATAAGAATCACTATTCCGGTTATCAGGATTACTGCGTATTGTATTGTTCGTTTTGACTTCATCAGTTGTTAATATTTTTCTGGTCTATTAAACAAATTCAGGATGTGCATTCACAAGATCAATCAGCAACATTCCGGCGGGCCAGAACCATTTCGGAACCGAACAGCCCCATAAAAATCAGGGATAAAAAGAAAATAACATCCTTGCTGTCAATTACCCCGCGCGACATGCTTTCGTAATGGGATGTTGTGCTTAAAAAATTAAGCACCCCCCCTATGGTACCGCTAAAATTGGTGGCAATAAATCCTACAATGAGATGGAAAAATATGCCAATAAAAAATGCAATCAGAAAAGCTACAATCTGATTATGAGTAAGGCTGCTTGCAAAAACACCAATGCTGATATAAGCCGAACTCATAAGAATTAAGCCGAGGTAACCTGTGAGCACAGCCCCATGATCAATCGGGCCGATGCTGGCTACAGTGATATAGTAAGGCAGGGTAAGTGCAAGTGTAATGCAGATAAGCAAAAAAACAGAAAGAAACTTCCCCACAACAACCTGCCAGTCGCTTACCGCTTTGGTAAGCACCATTTCAAGTGTGCCGCTGCTTTTTTCTTCAGCAATCAGCCTCATTGTAAGGGCCGGCATTAATAAAAAGAATGACCAATAGGCAACACTAAAAAAACTCTGCAGACTGGCCTGCTTATAAAAAAACACATCGTGACCATACAACCAGGTAAATAAACCGGTGGCAGCCAAAAAAATCACCATTAAAATATAAGCCAGCAACGAGTCGAAGAATGATTTCAATTCCCGTCTGGCAATTATCCAAATTTGTTTCATAATGTTTTTCTGTATTTTTTTTTAGTTCAGAGTCAGTTCACGGAATACATCTTCGAGCTTGGTTTCAGTAGGTGTAAGCTCGGTAAGGTACCAGTTCCTTTCAACACAGAGTTGAAAAATATCCTTTCGTGACGAAGATTCAGGAATGGAATGGACTTCAAACGTATGGTCACTTTTCGAAATAAAATCTACAAGGGATACAGAAGGCAATTCCTGGATGGCCTGATAGATATCATTTGCTTCCCCTCCTTCAACAGTCACTTTAAGGATTTCATTCCCCTGTGCTTTCTTCCTAAGTTCTGCAGAGGTGCCATCAGCAACAATGCGGCCTTGGTTGATGATAAGAATTCTGTCGCAGGTGGCTTCCACCTCAGCAAGGATGTGCGAACTGAGTATCACTGTTTTTTCTTTTCCGATTTTACGGATTAGTTCCCTAATCTCCACAATCTGATTCGGATCAAGCCCGGTAGTGGGTTCGTCAAGGATTAAAACCTCAGGATCATGAATCAGTGCCTGTGCCAGTCCAACCCGCTGCTTATATCCTTTGGATAATTCTCCTATTTTTTTGTGCTTTTCGGCTTGTAATCCGCAAACTTCAATCATTTCACGAATCCGATTTCTGATATCGGCTTTTTTTACACCTTGCAATTCAGCTACAAATGCCAGATAATCAATAACCGCCATTTCCTGATACAGGGGGTTGGATTCAGGCAGGTAGCCTATGCTCTTTTTTATGGTGTCCGGATTCTCACGGATGGAAAGCCCGCCTACTTTTATATCTCCATAATTGGGGGCAATAAAGCAGGTAATGGCTTTCATGGTTGTGGTTTTGCCGGCACCGTTTGGGCCAAGAAAACCCAGTACCTCACCAGTCCGGACTTGAAACGAAACATCGTCTACGGCTTTCTGGTTGCCGTATTTTTTGGTAATGTTCTCAACTATAATATCCATTAGCGCAATAATTTAATTAACAACATCCCATCCCACCATAACCATGTGGGAAATTATCAAAAAACTGAAAATTGTCTTTAAGCTGCTGTTTCAGTCAGAACAGCATCAATGACATCTTTATGAAGATGTCCGTACTTGGTTTCAACCCAATCAAGGAGTTTTGTGCAATCAATCGGGTCCAACCATTTCAGTGATTTAATCAGTTCTTTTTTAAATAATCGCTTATCAGTACTTACGTTTGACAACACAATCATTTGATGCTCCAGCATAACTTTGAATTTTTAAAATTACACCACAAAGCAATGTGAAAATAGTATTTTCTCTGTTTAACAGAGTACAAATTATTGTTAAATAAAGTTAAACCACCATGCCATAAATTAAACATACTGGTAACATGTGGCAACTTATGTTATCCGGATAACAATTTAAATGCCATTGCATAAAAATGAAAATATGGCAGAATTGATTTGATTCCGGAAGAAGGAATTTTTATTTTATATTTCAGCATCATAAAAGAATATTCCCTGTTTATTGCCAGGTGACAAAAAGTGACAAACTGACCGACAAGGTTCAGGCAAACCAATTTTAGCTTTATTTGTTATAAAACAAACATTAATTTAGAACACAACAAATATGGCAATTACTATAGTAAAGAAAAATGATCAGGTAGCAGGAGGGTTTGATAGCGGGCGCATTGAGGAAAACAAACCCATTGGATTTCCTCAGGAAGGCGGCAAACTCACCTCTTTTTCGAACCTGTTTTACTGGTCCCATGCCTGGTCTGTTCCAGGTGGGTTGATTGGTGAACATCCGCACAAGGGGTTTGAAATTATCTCTTATGTTCTGAAAGGAAACCTGGAGCATTTTGATAACGGACAAAATTCTTGGGTACCTCTCGAAGAGGGCGATTTACAAATCATCAGGGCCGGTAATGGCATCAGGCATGCCGAACGTTTTCTAAAAGACAGTGCCATCTTTCAGATTTGGCTTGATCCGGATTTATCGAAAACACTGCAAAAACCTGCGAGTTACAACGATTACAGGCATGATGATTTTCCTGTGAGCATTGGGCAGGGAATAAAAGAAAAGATTCTTATCGGGCCATCATCTCCTGTTACCCTGGATACGCCGGGCATTCTTATGAAAGACATGACCCTGGCATACAAAGTGCATGGATTACAACTGAAAAAGGACACTATCAATACTTTTTTTATCCTTGATGGGGAGCTGGAAATTGACGGATCCACCGTAACACCGGGTGATGTATTTAAAGTTACCGGCATAGAAAGCCTGGCTGTAAAA
>CAZZBU010000006.1:0-63445 GCA_964652315.1 uncultured Bacteroidales bacterium | reverse complement strand
GGAATAGAGAGATAAGCAGTATCTGGTTTTAACCGGCCAATAAAATCTGCCAGTTAATTGCTTCAACAGGGTAATTTCTTCGCCGAGGTTTAAATCAAGCGTAGGTTCTCCATTGGCAACAAAAGTAAGGTAATCGGGTTGATGTGTTGCATCAAGTTTATACAAATGATTTTTCACTTCACAAAGCAACACTTCCGGTTCATAATTCGATTCCCTGATTGTTGTTTTGTGCGTAGTTTTACCCACCTGACAATATACACAGTTATAGCTGCATTGTTTTCTTTTTACAATGTTATTTATACCAAGGCTTGAGCCAAGTCTTCTTGAAGGAATGAGACCAAAAGCTATCATAATGTTTTTTGTTGATCATTTCCGTTTAAATTCATAATGTTTAAACGTTCGCTGCCGGCTACTACCATATCTCCTTTTTGCACTCCGATAAGGTTGGCCACCGGATCGCACTTTGCCATAAGCAGAAAAAAGATGTTCGCCCTTCTGCTATGCATCAGGCCTTCAAAATTGCCCTGTCCTTTGGAAATTATCACATCGGCCATGTTAAAATGCTTAAGAAACTCATCAGAGCAATGATCAAGCAAGGTAGATGGTGCATCATATCCATTTGAAATTACGCGGGCTACTTCTTCCATTGATGTTTGTCTTGCATCCTTTATTGTAACATCATTAATAATTGGATACGCTTTGACAACATATATCACATTAGGATGATCCAATACCTCTATAAATAATCTGTCGAACACAATTTCCCCGGCATTATCACCCAGATAAAGCACCATGTTTGCTTTCCTGATGCGTTCCAGCATTTGATCTGTTTCATCAATGGTTAAGGGTGTATGAAGCACAGCTTGAATATCCTTATCAACATCATCAGTGGCTGTATGCGCCCCATAATCAATAATGTTTCCGGCTACAGCTAGCCTGACTGCCATGTTTAACGGATTTTTATCTTCAAGAACCATATTTTTCCAATAATCGTACTTCTTCAGCAGGGTATCGTTGGCAGTGATTTTTTCATTCTCGTAAATGTCGGTTTCAGAAATCAGCTCCTCTGCCAATTTATGTATTTCCCTGGCAAGAACCGGATTGGCCATCTTTGCGCCTTTGTTTAAAATATGTTCACTTCGGGTTAAAAATTCATTTGCTACGGCACTTTCAGGTTTAAACTTTTTTATGAGTTTGTTTACCGTTTTTATATGACAGTCAAAACATTCATGTTTCATACATAAGCCCTCATTAACCTATTTTTACACCTTTTAATTGAGAAATATTTTCATTACAAAGATGAAACAATTCCCTTGAATAATGGTTAAGTAATCAGAGATAACATTGGTTGAGCACCAAATGGATCGCTATTATATAAATACTCAGGCAGCAGAAGACGGCGTGCACGAGGTTCATCGTGAAGGATGCGAGCGCATGCCGGACCTTACATTTGCGAGATATCTTGGGGATTATCCCCACTGCCATGATGCGATAGAAGATGCACAGGATTATTATACCAGCACCAATGGTTGTTTTTCTTGTTGCAGGGAATGTAATAACAGATAGTGTAATAAAAGAAGCGATTAACATCACTAAATAATAAAATCATGTATACAAAAGCATTCACATCAATAATACAGAAGAGTTTACTGGTACCGCCAGAGCAGCGAAATCTTGGAACCGCTGAACGGTTTGCTTCCACAACCCTGGGTTCACTTCTCAGTACGCTGGGTCTGAAAAAAATTGGTAAAGGCGGCTTGTTGTTAACCTTATCCGGTGGCTACCTCTTGTGGCGGGGAGCAAGCGGGTACTGTCCGCTTACCGATTCGTTCGGATGGGATACCACTGAAGGTACAGAATCCTTTAGATTAAAAAAATCGGTATACATCAGTACCACACCAGAAGAAATATACTCCGTATGGCGGAATTTTGAAGATCTTCCAAAATACTTTAAGCATTTAAAGCAGGTGAAGAAAATTGATGACACTACATACGAATGGACAGCTGTATTCAATGGTCAGGAATTCACCTGGAATGCACAAGTTATGGAAGATATGCCAGGCCGTCGGATTAGCTGGCGCACGATTGACCCAAAGGATGTGGAAAACTACGGCCGCATCGAATTCAATGAAATTCCGGAAATAGGGGAAACACAAGTGAAGTTGATGCTGATATATCGTCCTGCAAAAACAGAATTAGGTCGTTTCGTGGCCGCTTTTCTAACACCCATATTCAGACGAAAACTGAAAAATGATCTTAGGCGATTCAGGGATCAGATGAATGTACTTTACCAAAAGGATGAAGAAAAAATCGGGGTTGTTTCGTAAATCTGTTGAAACAACGAAGCTGATTAATTTAGTACCTGAATTCGGGATTTGGGCGTAAATTGGAATGGAAGTTTAATGGCAAATCTTTTCCAACCCCGCCTTACCGGGTAACATGCAGATTGGACCAAATCATCAAATGCCATATATAAATACAAAAAAAAACCTATATTTGGGCACAAATTCATTTTATGCAACGCAACGCTGTATGTATAATTGTGGGCTAAGTAATTGAATATCAATTCTGATATCAATTACCCCTCCGCCTTTTTTTAATCAATATTCATGTATTGACCAGGGATTGGTTTATTCTTTTTGAATAATCCGGTCTTAAAATTAAATCAAAATGAATGCATTAATTCGTTATGGTTGGAATACCTATAAAAATTCCATTTTAATAACAAACAATGATACAGAAAATGAAAAAAGATAACATTCAGTGCATTGAGACCAATCAAACACATTTGAGCAGCATTTTGCAGGTAGAAGAATTGGCATTTAACAGCAAGGAAGAACCAATACTGGTTAAAAATCTGTTAGAGGACAAAACAGCACGACCCGTAGTTTCCTTGTTGGCAATGCACAAAAAACAAGCCGTAGGGCACATTCTCTTTACCCGGGCGTTTATAGAAAACAGCCCTGAATGCAGAAGTTATATTCTTGCACCGTTGGCAGTTGTCCCTTCCTACCAAAAACAGGGCATTGGTGGTTTGCTCATCAGGGAAGGATTGTCGCGGCTACGGGCCATGAATGTTGACTACGCTTTTGTACTGGGACATACGGAATATTATCCGAAACACGGGTTTATCCCGGATGCTGCACACTCAGGCTTTCCAGCTCCCTATCCCATCCCGGAAAAAGATAAAGATGCATGGATGATGATGAAACTCAATTCAGGTGATCTCAGAAAGATTACCGGTAAAGTTAAATGTGCTGTAGCATTGGACAAACCGGAATACTGGCGGGAATAATCCCGGGAAAGAATGATAAAACATCTTAGATGACCAAACACATGGGATGTTGCTATGGAAGGATTCTGGAAAAATTCACCTTTTAACATCAGGTTCTGCCTCACAGTCAGGTTGTTTTTTGTTCTTTTTTACTCTTGTTAGATGACTTATATTCCGAAAAACTCAAAATTAATCGCATTTTTTTAACATAAAATCTGCGATTTTTTTATCCTCCTCAACAGTATGCGTAAAAAACCAGTCTATCATAAAAGGTAGAATTTTTTCAAGGCTTTGTTCATTTGATTTCCAGGTGTTCACACGAGTTGCAAGCCGCTCTATTATTTCATTATGCAATTCCTGATGGTGTTTTACATCCGGATAATTGATAAGCATCATTAAATTTTCTTCGCTGAAAAAATGAAACTGGGCATATTTTACGATCTCATTCAAATGGCGTTCAATGATATAATCGCTCATGGAATCGTTTATTTTCTGTTGAAACCGTCGAATGAGTCCCAGAAAATATTTGTGTTGATAATCTATTTCTTCAATATGGGTTAAATATTTGTTGTTCCATTTGGGTACATCCATTTGTGTTATCATAGCTGTTGTGTTTTTAATTTTAATGAGTTGTTTAAAATTATAAAAAATAAAATATATAAGTAAAAAAAGGTAAATATTTTTGCTGGTAACAGATGCTGGGCCTTCATTTAATTATTCATAGCAGACTGTGCATAGCTTTAATAATATTATTTTAGGTCAATAAATTTATCCCAGATTTAAGAAGAGAAAAAAAAAATCCAAAAAGACAAGATAAAAAGCTTATCTTGTCTTTTTGGACTTAATGTTGTATAACGCTGATTTATGTTTTTACCGGAGTGCTACCTGTTTTTTAAGTTTAATATCTTCGGCTGAGGCCCCCACCAGCAGTTCAATATTACAAAGATCATCATCCCATGCCTGTTTCTCTGCATTCCAGTACCTTAGATTCTCAACAGGGATTTCAAGGGTTACAGACTTGCTTTCGCCTGGTTCAACTGATACCCTTGAAAACGCTTTCAGTTCTTTTACCGGCCATTCCTGAGATGGATCAATGCGGTGCACATAAGCCTGCACAACTTCATCGGCAGCCATGGAGCCTGTGTTATTTAGTTCGAATGTTAGTGTGATAACATCATTTTTACCATATTCTTCCTTATCGGTGTTTAAATCAGCATATTCGAAGGTCGTATAGGTTAATCCATGACCAAAAGGATACATTACGGGGACTTCTTTTGTATCGAACCACCGGTAGCCAACCAGCAATCGTTCTGAATAATAGGCATTATTCGGATCATCTGAATCAATTTCTTCAGGCTCCTGTCCGGTTGCCTCTCCGTGCGGATCGGTTTCTTCCACCAAATCGCTGAAGATATCCGAACTTTTTGTTCCCTGCGGATAGTTTCCCTCGGCATAGGCCGGAGAATCTTCCAGTTTAACGGGCAGGGTAAAAGGTAAACGACCGCTGGGTGATATATTGCCCACCAGTACGTCAGCAAGTGCATTACCACCTTCGGTACCGTTAAACCATGAAATAAGCAGTGCTTTGGAAAGTGGCTTCACCACATTCAGATCATTAGGAGCACCGCTGGTTAATACAGTAATAATGTTTGGGTTTAGCTCTGCGATTTTCGTAATCAGGGTATCCTGTCCGGAAGGCAGGAAAATATTTTCCCTGTCGCTGCCCTCGGTTTCCACAGCACGGTTGTTACCACCAATAAACAGTACCATATCTGCTTTAGCCGCCACTTTAAGGGCTTCTTCCGTTAACTTTTTTGCTGCCATCTTTTTTTCTTCAGCTTCTTTGGCAAGTTGTTCCTGAGTTTTCCGCCCCCATGTATAAACCTCCGGTACGTAACCCTCGGCATATAAAATTTCGGCTTTATCGCCTATGCGACCTTTTAGCCCTTCAAGCGGGGTAACTTCATACAATGCTTTTACACCGGCACCCAGGCCTCCGGTAGCCATAGTCTGAACAGCATTTGCACCAATGACCGCTATCACCGGTTTGTTTTCCAGTTGCAACGGCAGTACATCTTCATTCTTGAGCAGAACAATGGATTTGCTTGCAATATCATAGGCTGTTTGCTGTTGTGGTGGTTGTGATGTTATTTCCACATTTGCCTCTTCCTCAGGAATAGGTTCGATAGCCAACCTCACCCGCAATATTTCACGTACCCGCTGGTTTATCACTTCTTCTGACACTGCGCCTGCTTTTACCGAATCCAGTAAAGCCTGACCAAGATATTCATCACCGGGCATCTCAACATTCAAGCCATGTTCAACAGAGTGCACGGTACTGTGTGTACCGCCCCAGTCGGAAACCACCATGCCGGCGAATCCCCAATCTTCGCGTAAAATATCCGTAAGCAGTGTCTCATTCTCGGCGCACCACCAGCCATTCACTTTGTTATAGGCTGCCATCACGCCATAAGCACCGGCATCTACTACGGCAGCTTTAAAAGGAGGCAGATATATCTCCCGCATGGTGCGTTCATCAACAATCACATTGACTTTTCCGCGATTGTTTTCCTGGTTATTCAGGGCATAATGTTTGAGGCAAACGGCCACACCATTGTCTTGTACCCCTTTGGTGTATTGTGCTGAGAGCTGCCCACTAAGAAATGGATCTTCACTCAGGTATTCGTATGTTCTACCCCCGGTAGGTATGCGTTGAATGTTGATGGCCGGGGCCAGTATCATATCTTTTCCCCGCAGACGCGCCTCTTTTGCCATAGCAGTGCCGTTAGCATAAGCCAGTTCAGGGCTCCAGGTGGCAGCCAGGGCCGAGCCTGTGGGGAAAAACGTGGCTTTATCATTTTCAAGGCCCAGGGGAGCCCAACTATCGGGCTGCAATTCTTCACGGATGCCAAATGGGCCATCAGCATATTTGATATCGGCAATCCCGAGGCGTTCAACACCTGCGGATACAAACATGTGTTTACCATGAAGCATGTTCACCTTTTCCTCCAGGGTCATTTCACTAATGATGGTATCAATTTGAGGGTCGTACTGCAGCAGGGCTGATTTAGGTTGCTGCTCCTGTGCACATCCAGCCAATAAAACGGCTGCAAAAGCTAAAACTAACGTTTTTGAAGTTTTCATAATATTTATAAAATAATCGTTTACTTATTTATAGCCGGAATGATCCGTTCTGGTATTGATATAGTCTCTTTAAGGCCTTACCTGGTAAAAAACCCGAAATATAACGATTAAAAATTAAAATATAGCGCATGGCATTCACATGGGATAAAATAACATGATTACGACCTGAATTTACTTCAATGTTTTTTTATACTTTCGCGTAGCAAAAAATTCGCAAATGTATTCAATACAATATCGTGATCTTGGTGTAAAAGATTACAAGGAAACATGGGATTATCAGGAAGAATTGCATGGTGCCATTGTAAAACAAAAACTGGTTAATCAAAAATTGGATCCTGCCATGCAGAAACCCACTGAAGATTATGTGCTTTTTGTTGAACATCCGCATGTATATACCCTTGGCAAGAGCGGTGATGCACACAACCTGTTGATTCAGGAAAACTACCTTCGTTCCATTGGAGCTACCTTTTATAAGATAAACCGTGGAGGGGATATTACTTACCATGGTCCCGGCCAGTTGGTGGGTTATCCAATCATCGATTTGGAACATTATGGGCTTTCCGTGAAAAACTACATTCACCTGCTGGAAGATGCCATCATAGAATTGTTAGCTGCTTTCTTTGAAATCAAAGCCTCGCATATGGATGGGGCAACAGGTGTGTGGCTTGATGCACAAACGCCTGGCCGTGCCCGTAAAATATGCGCCATTGGAGTGAGAATATCACGCTATGTTTCCATGCACGGTTTTGCGTTAAATGTTTCTACAGACCTGGAATACTTTCGGCATATAAATCCTTGTGGCTTCATTGACAAAGGAGTTACCAGCATTGAAAAAGAGATTGGTGAAAAGCCGGATATGCAAAAAATTAAGGATTTTTTATTCCATTCAATCCAGTCAAAATTAAATGCCCTTGCTAACGCTTAGCCATAAGCCTGTTAGCAGAAACTCAAAAATTAATTGAAAATTAACCGCAAGAAACCTGAAAATTCAGCGGAAAAATTAATAATTTTCTTACCTCATTCCTTACTTTAATCTGACCGGGAGAAAAACATACATGGAGAAACTTTGGAAAATCAAGGCTCGTGGTAATGAATCCGATATCCGGAAGCTTTCGGCAGACCTGGGCATTACACCCTCACTTGCAAATCTGCTGGTTCAACGGGATGTTCATTCCTTTGATGAAGCCAAAGCATTTTTCCGTCCTACCCTTGACCAATTGCATGACCCCTTCCTGATGAAGGATATGGAGAAAGCAGTAACCCGTATTGAAAAAGCCATGCGCAACAAGGAAAAAATCATGATCTATGGTGATTATGATGTGGATGGTACTACCTCGGTGGCATTGATGTATTCCTACCTTCATGCACGCTATGAAAATCTGGATTATTATATCCCGGATCGCTATAGTGAGGGATATGGTATTTCGTATAAAAGCATTGACTATGCCAACAAAAACGATGTTAGTCTTATCATTGCCCTGGATTGCGGCATTAAAGCCATTGAAAAGGTTAAGTATGCCAATCAGCGTAACATTGATTTTATTATTTGCGACCATCACACACCAGGTGAGTTCATTCCGGATGCCCTGGCAGTGCTGGACCCCAAACAATCCGATTGTCCATATCCTTTTAAGGAGCTTTCGGGCTGCGGGGTGGGGTTTAAGCTAATTCAGGCCATGGCACAAAAAAACACCGATTCTTTTGAACATCTGCTTCCCTTGCTTGACCTGGTAGTGGTCAGTATTGCCTCTGATATCGTTCCCATCATTGGCGAAAACAGGGTAATGGCATATTATGGTTTAAAAGTACTGAACCACTCGCCACGCCTGGGCCTTAAAACCATCATTGAAATTGCAGGCATTCATAAGGACATTAAAATTGATGATATTGTCTTCAAAATAGGACCCCGCATTAATGCTGCCGGAAGGATGGAATCCGGACGAAAAGCAGTTGAATTACTCATTACCGATGATTATTCCCTGGCTCATGAGCGTGGAGAAAAAATTAATGCCTTTAACAAACAGCGACGAAACATTGACCATACCATTACCGAACAGGCACTGGAGTCTATTGCCTCAGACCCTGTAATGCGGAATCGCCGGTCTACGGTACTGTTTAATCCATCATGGCACAAAGGGGTGGTAGGCATTGTGGCATCACGGATTATTGAACAATACTATCGCCCTACCATCATCCTTACTGAATCAAACGGATTTGCTACAGGTTCGGCCCGCTCGGTGGACGGTTTCGACCTTTACTCTGCCATCAGCGAATGCGAAGACCTGCTGGAAAGCTTTGGTGGGCATATGTATGCCGCAGGCATGACTATTAAAATTGAGAACGTACAAAAATTCCGCGACCGGTTTGAAACAATCGTAAGTGAGCGCATTACAACCGAACAGTTAATCCCACGCATTGAGATTGACGGTTCACTCGAGCTGCATGAGATTACACCTAAATTTTACCGCATTCTGCAACAATTTGAGCCTTTTGGACCACAAAATATGACTCCGGTATTTTTCACAGAGGATGTGGTTGATAACGGTGATGGGCGTATTGTAGGAAATACCCGGGAACATCTGAAGCTTAACCTCATACAAGAGGCTGATCCGTTTAATCCTTTTCCGGCGATTGCTTTTAACCAGGCGCACCATTATCCTATGCTCAAACAAGGCGTTCCCTTCGATATTGCCTATTCCATTGTGGAAAATGAATACATGGGAAACACTACCCTACAGCTTAACATTCGTGATATAAAAGAAGATTAAATACAAAAAAAATATTCCGCTTTCCGGTTGAGTAGTCTGTGAGCATGCTTTCATCAATCTCGTAAAAATTACAGGAACCAGGCTTACTGGTTCCATGAAGTGAACCAAGATATTTACCGATGCATTTAATCATTATGTAAAATATTGATTTTCAGTGATTGTAAGACAGTGATGTAAATTGGTCATTTCATTTCTGGGAAATTTCTTTTAATTTGCAGGATTTAGTCTAACATTCATAACTTTTATCTAATTATGATGAATAAATTCATACTCTTTTTAAATGTATTCGCATTTCTATTCACAATCAACAAAACATCAGCCCAGGAAAAAAGCAATATTACAGGGCACGACAGCATTCCGGCCAGTGTAGTTTCAGGGCTTTCATTTCGTGGCATTGGTCCGGCGATGACTTCGGGGCGGATATCAGATTTTGCCGTTAATCCACAGAACCATAACGAATATTATGTAGCTGTGGGCAGTGGTAATATTTGGAAAACTTCCAATGCAGGGACTACTTACAAACCGGTTTTTGACAACTATGGTGCTTATGCCATAGGTTGCCTGGCCATGGACCCTAAAAACCCAAATGTAGTATGGGCTGGTACCGGTGAAAACAACCATCAGCGAGCCCTGGGGTATGGCGATGGAGTCTACAAAACTGTGGACGGTGGCAAATCATGGAAAAATATGGGGTTGAAAGATTCCCGCCACATCGGTATGATTGCCATTCATCCCGACAGCACCGACGTGGTTTACATTGCAGCCGAGGGATCTGCCTGGGGCCCGGGCGGACAACGGGGATTATATAAAACCACCAATGGAGGTGAAACCTGGGACCTGGTACTTGAAATCAGCGAAAATACCGGAATCAACAATGTGATTCTCGATCCCAGATATCCAAACATCATCTATGCTACTTCAGAACAGCGCCGTCGCCATGTGCACACCAAAATTGGCGGAGGACCGGAATCGGGCATCCACAAATCCACCGACGGAGGACAAACCTGGAAAGAACTTAAATCAGGATTACCACAGGTTGATATGGGAGGTATTGGTATTGCCGTTTCTCCGGTAAATCCGGATGTAATATATGCCATCATTGAAGCTCAGGTTGATGAAAGCGGAAAAAATCAAAGTGGATTTTTCCGTTCCACCGACCGGGGCGAATCATGGAGCCGGATGAGCGACCATCACAGCAGTGGACAGTATTACAATGAAATCTTTTGTGACCCAAAGGATGTTGATAAAGTATATTCTGTAGAAACATACACCCATGTAACTGAAGATGGAGGAAAAACATTCCGGAGAATTAGTTTGGAAAACAGGCATGTGGATGATCATGCGCTTTGGATTGATCCGGAAGATACCAGACACTTCCTTATTGGAGGTGATGGTGGCATCTATGAAACCTGGGACGGTGGTAATACCTTTCATTTTAAGACCAACCTGCCAGTTACCCAGTTTTACCGGGTAGCGGTAGATAACGATTACCCTTTCTATAATGTATATGGTGGCACACAGGATAACAATACCCTGGGTGGACCTTCCCAGACACTGAGCAGTGACGGGATAACCTCAGAAGACTGGTTTGCCACGCTGGGTGGTGATGGATTCTGGCCTGGAATTGATCCGGATAATCCAAACATTCTTTATTCCGAATATCAGTATGGTAATATCTACCGGATTGATAAGGTAACAGGCGAACAGCAGTATATAAAACCCATGCCTGCTAAAGGAGAAAACACCTTCCGTTGGAATTGGAATACACCATTCATTCTCAGTCCCCATAATTCAAAAAGGCTTTACATCGCTGCAAATAAAGTATTCAGAAGTGATGACCGGGGCGATTCCTGGACCCGCATCAGCGATGACCTGACTGCCGGAATTGACAGAAATACATGGCCGGTAATGGGGCGCTATTGGAGTACTGATGCTGTGGTGAAAGACGTTTCCACCTCGCTGTACGGAACTATTGTTTCTATTGATGAATCTCCCCTGCAGGAGAACCTGCTGTATATTGGTACCGATGACGGTGTAATTCAGGTAACAGAAGATGCAGCAACCTGGAGAAAAATAGCTAAATTCCCCGGTGTGCCGGAACATACCTATGTAAGCGATTTACGTACCTCAAAACATGATGCCGAAACTATTTTTGCAGCTTTTGATAACCGCAAGCGGGATGATTTTTCTCCCTATCTTTTAAAAAGTACTGATAAAGGAAAATCATGGGAATCCATCGCAGGTAACCTCCCTGAAAACGAGACAGTACATTCCATCCAGCAGGATCATGTTCATCCCGATTTACTGTTTGCAGGTACTGAATTTGGTGTTTATTTTACCATTAATGGCGGTAAATCATGGACAAAACTGGGAAGCGGATTACCCACCATCTCTGTGCGTGATATTGAAATTCAGGAAAGAGAGAATGATTTAGTACTGGCTACATTTGGCCGTGGATTTTATATCCTTGATGATTATTCAGCCTTACGCAACCTCACCAATGAAGTCCTGGAAAAAGAAGCACATATTTTCCCGGTAGAAGAAGCAAAGATGTACATGCTTCGCAGAGGAAAATACGGACAGGGTACCACATTCTTTAAAGCAGATAATCCCCAGTACGGAGCTGTTTTCACATATTATCTGAAAGAGGTACCAAAAACACAGCGACAGGAAAGATGGTTGTCTGAAGAAGATCTGATTGAGAAAAATGAGCGGATCCCACAACCAACAAAAGAAGCGCTTAGGAGTGAAGAGTTCGAAGAAAAACCCATGCTTTTATTCACGGTATATGATGAAGAGGGCAATGTGATACGGAGGATTAAAACTCCACCCAGAAAGGGCATCAACAGAATGAACTGGGATTTAAGGTATTCTTCATTCAGGCCCATTACCAAAGTTGAAAACGGTTCTGGTAATAACCGTAGCGGTTTTATGGCCATGCCTGGTAAGTATTCAGTGAAATTAGAAATAATTCATCAGCGTAACATAATACCCCTGGTAGGCCCAACAGAATTCGAAGCCAGTGTATTGAAATTAAATGCACTTCAAAATGAAAATCCTGCTGAATTGGTTGCATTTCAGAAAGAGATAGCCAAATTAGGCAATACCATTTATGGCACTTATGAGTATGTTGAAAACCTTGAGAAAAAACTGAAACTTTTGGAGGCCTCTGCACTTCAAGTGAACGCTGAATCCAATGCTCTGGTACATGCCATTTATGATTTGCAGAAACAAATAAATGATATTCAGTTGGAATTATATGGAACCCCGGCCAGGGCTAGTGCTGAAGAGGTTTCCCCTGAGCCTGTGTCAATTGCTTCAAGGCTTAGCTACCTGATGCGCAGGCAGTGGTCGTCAACAGCACCTCCAACCCAAACAGAAAGGGATAATTTCAATATTTTGCAGGACGAGTTTCCACCTTTATTAGAACGGATACAATCAATTGCAGAAGAAAAAATACCTGAAATTGAAGAATCGCTTGACGGTCTTCATGCTCCCTGGACTCCAGGACGCAAACCTGCATTATAAGCTTGTATGCGTTGTAATACGCAGCATGCGAAAGATTTTCGTGAAGTACCCCGGTAGATTTATCGGGGTATTTTTTTTGAATGCCTGCCCGGTTCTCTGAAAACAGGCAGCACTCACCAAAAAATACATTAGGAGTTAGCTGCAACTATACCACTTCGGCGTATTCGATATATTCAAAAATGGTACGGTCCAGCATGTCTTCGTACATTTCTCCTGCTTCCATCATTTCATCATCACCTTCTTCGAAATGCCAGCGGATAGCAATGTTTTTGATACTTTCATTTGCCTCAAAGGCTGTAAACAAATCATATAACCGTTTGGAAGCCGCAGTATTAAAATAATAAAGGTTAATGTCCAGTGTCAGGCTTTTTGTAGTGGTCATTTCAGCCCAGACCAATAAAGGGGCAAACGCTTTGGCTACGTCCTCGGGAATTAAACGGCCTTCTATTTTACAACGACCGTCTAAATCAAATGATACCGTTGGAAAGCTGTCATCACCGTCGATAAATAAATTTTCCATTTTTTTCTTTAAGGTTTATTAGGTTTAACAAATAATATTTTTTTCTCTACCGTTAAATACGAAGTACAGATTATTTTGATTGCTTTGATTGATAAAAATCAAATAATGTATGACAAGTAAAAATTATTCTGGCATGAATTATTCCAGGGGTTGATAAATTGTGAGTTTTCTTTGACCAAAAATACATTCGTTAAGGGTTATTGTTAATAATTGATATACCCGTTGTTACGATAAAATTGAAAAAAGGTTATTCAAGCCGTTTATTAGCAACCAATTATTTTTATTTCTCAAAAAAAATCATTAAATTGAGTAATTAATTACCAGTGTTTACTGGTAAATTTTCGTTCTAACATACATATTGCTATGACTGGAACACAAAAAAATAACAGGCTGCAGAAAGAAAAGGCTCAAACAAAGAAGAAGGGTCAGGAATATTTAAGTGCCAGCCGGCAGCCTACGAAAAAAGAAACCTCATGTACCTTATTTCTGTTAAACGGACGGACACAAATCCTGAAAGCCAGTCATCAGGCTCAACGGCTTTTACATACTCCGGAGGAAACACTGATAAACAGCACCCTCTCATCATTCATCAACAATGAA
The DNA here is from genome assembly GCA_964652315.1 of uncultured Bacteroidales bacterium. GTDB lineage: Bacteria > Bacteroidota > Bacteroidia > Bacteroidales > JAAAOM01 > CAZZBU01. The sequence goes on along the minus strand of CAZZBU010000006.1, from coordinate 49,611 downwards.
TATAAGATCAAATTTCACCATCACATCAATCAGGCCCTTTCCTCCGATGAAGAGCAGAGCTGTCAGGTTGAACTGATCAATATGCAGGGCGAAAAAATTAAGCTGTTATTAAAAAGTCACCGGGTCTATGACAATGAGCAGGAAGCATTTTTGGTAAAAACATGGGCCGGTAAGGATACCAGCGGCCATATGTTTAATGTGGAACCGGATGTGGTTCATAAACATAAAATACATCTGTTGTTTGAAAACTTTTCAGAAGGGATTTTTTTTTGCAACGAGAAAGGCATAATCACGTATTGTAATAACAACCTGAAAAACCTCATCAACGAAGATATTACGGGTTCTTATTGTTATGAAAAAATTTTTGATACCACAAAAAATGAATCCCTGTTTAGTAAAACCGGTGATGAACAGGTTATCAGGCACAAACCCACCGGGAAAACGCTTCTGATTACCCATAATCAACTGCCGGAGGAATATGAAAACCTGAATTTTGCAGTTGTACGCGACATCAGCCCATTTGTCACCCAGGAAAAAAGACTAAAAAAAAGGCAACAGTTCATTGAATTTATTTCAAAGAAGTCAAAGGATTTAATTGCAGCCAAACCAGAATCCTTAAAAACTGAATTCCTGGAGATACTCCAATTTATTGCTTCACATATCAAAGCCGATACAGTATATCTCTACAAACAGCTTCTGGGAGTGATTGAAGATATTCTGGATATGAGCAAAATTGAATCGAATCAGATTAAACCACATCCCCGGCTATTCAACTTAAATGAAATGATTGATGATTTAATAAGGATTTACAGAGACCCGGTTAAAAATCCCAAGCAACTGGAAATAAAAGGCGAAAAACACCTTAAACATAGCGAGGCATTTATTAAAACAGATGAGGGTTTATTAAAAAGAATTTATACCTCCCTGCTTGACAATGCCATAAAATTTACCGAAGCAGGCAGCGTGGTATTTGGTTACGAAACAGAAAAAAAACACCTGAAATTTTTTGTAAAGGACACCGGAATAGGGATAGACGAAAAATACAAACATGCCATTTTTGAGCGTTTTAGACAAGCTGAGGAAGCTGAAACCCGCGAATACGGCGGTACAGGACTGGGCCTTGCCATAGCAAAATCCTTTATTGAATTGCTTGGCGGCAATATCTGGGTAGAATCAAAGATAAATAGCGGGGCAAATTTCTATTTTACCCTTCCTCATAAAAACCAAGCCGGAAACCCCGGAGCGAAAAAGAATCTACAGCTTAAGGAGGCATGGAGGAATCAATCCATTCTGATTGTGGATGATAACGATGATATCCATACCTATATGAAAGAAATTTTTGAGGAAACCGGAGCGAATTTCATCAGCGCACACAATGGCGAACAGGCCATCAAAACCATTGTATCTAACCCTGTTGATCTCGTGCTACTTGATTTACAAATGCCAAAAATGAATGGATTTGAAACCTGCCAGGAAATCAAACAATACAATCCAGATACGCCGGTAATCATACAAACGGCCTATTCTGATCCGGGTGATGTGCGAAAAGCAAAAACTGCTGGCTGTGACGCTCTGGTTACCAAACCACTTAACAGTTCTAAATTGTTCCGGATAATATCCAGCCACCTTAAAGTGGAGTGATTTAACCATCCCGAATGTTTTCTCTTGAAAAACCCAAAGGTTGTTCACGGGTTTCATCTCCAAGAGGTTCAACATGGATGTTCACGTCAAACACATCATCAATTTTTTCCTTTATGGTTTGTTCCACTTTGTGAGCCAGGCTATGTGCTTCTTTGAGAGGGATATCCCCCTTCACCTCAATATCGATGGCAACCATGATGCGCGGGCCAATTTTCCGCGTTCTTACCCGATGGGGATTATATACTCCTTCTACCGAGTCAATGGCTCCAAAAATATCATTATAAATGCTTTCATCGCGAATGCCATCCATCAGGTCCCGGCTTGTTTCAAAGAATATCCCCAACCCCGTTTTAATAATCCAGGCACTTACCAGCAAGGCAATGATATTGTCAATCAAAGGATTATTGTAATGCATGGTGAAAAATAAGCCAATCAGTACGCCCAGTGAAATAAGAATATCACCCTGCATGTTTTTAGCATTAGCGCGTAGCATGGTACTTTTTGTTTTCTTACTGATTTTAAGCTGATACCAGGCCAGAAGCCATTTGGCAAAAATGGATACTACTGTAACAATAATAGCTGCCATTCCGGGTACCCCTGCAGTTGTACCATCCATGATTTTTTTAACTGTAGCTATACCCAATTGCAACCCTGCAAAAAGCATGATGAACGAAAGTGTCTTGGCAGAAATGGTATCTGCTTTGGCAAAACCATAAGGATATTTCTTAGTCGGTGGTTTGGACATTAATTTTGCTGAGTATAATGCTATGGCAGAAGAAAGAATATCACCTGTCGAATCAATCCCATCAGCAACAACTGCCAGGCTACCGGATAACAGTCCGATAATAATTTTCGAAACAGCCAGAAATGCATTCCCTATCAGACTGACTAAGGAAGCATGCGCTATTTTTTTCTCGTTTTTCATTAAATAAATAACAATAAACTCACAGCCATTACCATCATACCGGCTATAAGGCCATAGATAGATAAGTGGGCCTGTCCGTATTCCCGGGCGGCGGGTAATAATTCATCGAGGGAAATAAAGACCATAATGCCGGCCACAGAGGCGAAAAGTACCCCAAAAACAGTATCACTGAAAAACGGCATCAATATGGCAAATCCGATTAAAGCTCCAACCGGCTCGGCTAAGCCAGACAAAAATGAGTACATAAATGCTTTTCGCTTGTTTCGGGTGGCATAATAAATGGGTACTGATACGGCAATGCCTTCAGGAATATTATGTATGGCAATGGCTATGGCAATGGCAATACCCAGGCTGGGATCAGACATGGTTGCAGTAAAGGTAGCCAGTCCTTCCGGGAAATTATGAATGGCAATAGCCATGGCAGAGAACGTGCCCAATCGCAGGAGCTTTTTCTTTTTCATCCGTTCGGTAGGGTGTTCGGCGTCTTCCACCTTGCGCAATTCATGTGGATTACCCATAGAAGGCACCAGGTTGTCAATGAGGGCAATAAAAAACATGCCTCCAAAAAAGGCCATAACAGTTATCCAGGCACCCATGCGTATTCCCTGGGCCGCTTCGAGTGCTTCCTGGGCTTTGCTGAAGATCTCAACAAAGGAAACATAGATCATAACTCCGGCTGAAAATCCCAGTGAAACTGATAAAAATTTCGTGTTTGTAGTTTTTGCAAAAAAGGCTATTGCACTTCCGATACCAGTCGACAGGCCGGCGAAAAGTGTTAACGCAAATGCCAGCCATAACGGAGAAAGTATCATAATTGAGTCTGTATTTTTTTGATTTACAAAATCCAGAAAAAGGACGCTTAATTATTCTTGGACATTGCCTATTTTTTTCAATTTAGAAATATCCAGCAGTTTAATCTTCCTTCCATGAAGTTCAATTAGCTTATCCTGTTTGAATTCTGATAAAAGACGAATAACTGACTCAGTAGCTGTACCCACAATATTGGCTAGTTCTTCACGGGTAAGTGATACTTTCAGGAAGTTTTCTTCATCAAGATTAAAGGTCGATTTAAGATGAATCAATACTTCGGCAAGCCTTTCACGTACTGTTTTTTGAGCAATATCGGTAATATAATCGTTGGCTTCTCCCAGTTCCTGACAGGCAATCTGCAACAATTCCATGGCAAAGTTGCCATTGGATTTTACTGCATCAATAACCAGGTCACCCGGAATATAGCAAATAAAAGCATCTTCAATCACTTTGGCAGTGGTGCATGCAAGTTCATTGCTCAGGGTTGATCGAAAACCCATGATATCGCCTTTCTTGGCAAAACGGATAATTTGTTCTTTACCGTCTATGCCTGTTTTAAATATTTTTATAATGCCTTTTTGGACACAATAAAATCCATTGATGCGGCTGCCCTCTTCGTAGATCACAGTCCCGCGTTTGTAAAAATCAGCACCACCCTGATCCATCATGGTTGCTTTTTCTTCTTCTGAAAGATGTTTAAATATTGAATTTGTTGTGTCGAGGCAATCAAGTTGCTCTTGTTCCATTTTTTTTGCTTTCATAGATGCCTTGATATTAAAATCTTTTTAAAATTAAAACATATTACATAAACCATACACAAAATTCAGGGTAATTTTTGTATTACCTCTTTCAAATATGTGTTTTTACCCTGTATTAACCCCTGTTTTTGATTTTTTCTAAATAAATTCTGGCGGTAGGATGCTCTTTTTTATCAAAAAACAATAGGATCAAGTGTGCATTACATGTTAAGCGAACAAAAATAAATTCTATTTTGTTTGCTACTTTCGTAGAGGATTATGTAATACCAGACAAAAATAATTATTATGAAAGAATCTGTAACTGTTTCATGGACCGGAGGCATGTCATTTGAAGCCGACGTAAATGGACATAAGATTACCATTGATGCAGCCCCTGATGCGGGCGGGCAGGATAAAGGACCTAAACCAAAACCCCTTATGATGGTTGCATTGGCAGGATGTACCGGCATGGATGTGGTTTCCATATTAAAAAAAATGCGGGTCGAATATGAAAGCCTTGATATCAACGTGGAAGGAGAGCTCACCGAGGAGCATCCCAAAAAGTTTGTTAAAATGAAAGTCATTTATTCTTTTAAAGGAACTGACCTTCCGCTGGATAAAATCAAGAAAGCCATAAAATTATCTGAAGAAACCTATTGTGGAGTCAGTGCTTCATACAAAGATGTAATGGATTTATTTTATGAAATTAAAATAAATGAAAGCTAAACGGATGTAAACTGCCCGAAAAAATATATTTTTAAGGGCAGTTTATATTTATATTCTAAGCCACATGAATATTGCCTCCATAACCCGGGACCTATTGGATTTTATCTATCCGCGAACTTGTGCTGGATGTGATAACACACTCCTGGCAAATGAATCGGAGATATGTCTTAAATGTATTTATAAATTGCCAAAGTTTACAACGGACAACTCAAAGGAGACACAAACCGAAAAAATATTCTGGGGAAGAATACCTGTAGTTCAGGCACACTCATTTCTTCGTTTTAGCAAAAAAAACCTTACCCAAAAGGTCATTCACAAGTTTAAATATAAAAACAGACAGGCAATAGGTGAAATTCTTGGTCGATTCTATGGGAGTCACCTCAAAGGACGGTTTTTTAACTCGGTTGATGTAATTATACCTGTGCCCCTGCATCCCATAAAATTAGAAAAACGCGGGTTTAATCAAAGTGAGTTTTTTGCCATGGGACTGGCCCGGGCACTAAATAAACCAATAATTACGGAAGCATTGTCAAGACGCATCCACAGCACAACACAAACCAGGAAAAGGCGCTATGAACGATGGAAGAATGTGGAAGAAATTTTTAAACTGAATGATCCTGAGGCTGTCAGGGGAAAACATATTCTGCTGGTTGATGATATTGTTACCACAGGGGCAACTCTTGAAGCAGCATCAATTGTTCTTCAAAAAGCCGGCGACGTAAAAATCAGTATCGCTACCCTGGCCATTACAGAAGATGCTTAAACACTACTTCCCCAGCGAAAACCTTCAAACTCAAATCCACAGTGCGCTAAAATCCGATCAATTACGGTATCAATAACCTGTAAAATGGTTGCCGGCCTGGAATAAAACGATGGAGTTGCCGGCAGAATAATTCCTCCTGCCAAAGACAGTTTTTCCATGTTTTGAATATGAATAAGGCTGTAAGGAGTTTCACGCGGAACAACCAGGAGCATTCGTTTTTCTTTTAGCATCACATCTGCAGCCCGGGTGATTAAATCATCGGAAATGCCATTGGCTATGCGTGCGAGGGTGCCCATTGAACAGGGGCAAACCAGCATGTGTGTAAATCCGGCTGACCCTGAGGCAAACGGGGCATTAAAATCCTTTTTTGAATGGATGGGCAGATTATATTCTTGAAAAGAATTACCGTTTAGCTCGTGTCTCCAGATTTCCATGGCTGTTTCTGACAACACAAGATGTACTTCCTGATACTGGCCCTTCAATTCCATCAATCTGTCAAGCAAACGTTTGGCATATATTGATCCACTGGCACCGGTAACAGCAACGACTACTTTTTTAATCTTATTCATAGCTGGTATCTTAATGTAAACGTCAGGCAGTTGTTATATTGCCCCCTGTTGAGCAGCCAGGTTTTATTTCCCGGATGATTTCTAATGGGTAATAATGAATGGGAATAGCGGATATCAACAATCACATTGTTGCCTAAACGATAGCCTACCCCAAGCAGGCCTGAGTAATCATTCTTGTCAAATGGATAGTCTTCCGGGATGATGTCACCCGCACCCATATCTTCTGTACCCGTGGCAAGCACACCATACGCAAGGCCTCCTTCAAAAATCAACCGATCGCTTGCCTCATAAAAAAACACCACAGGTAGCTCAATATAATTCAACTTTACTTTGTAATAGGTAGCATTAGTTTCATCGGGTTTTTTTCCTGCGCCTTTCCGGATGTAATAAAGTTCCATTTGCAAACCGGCATATCTTGTGAGCTTATAGTTTACAAAACCCCCACCGGTAATGCCTGCTTTGTAATAGCCTCCGTAATTATCACCATCAACCTGACTTGTATTGATGCCTGCCAACAAGCCTCCATTGAATTTTTGAGCGTGAAGGCCCATACCAAATCCAAAGAATAAAATTCCGATAAGTAAAACCAGACAACGTGTTTTCCGGATCATTTGATTATGGTTTTAAGACGACCTTTAAGAATTCCTATTCCCACTGATGCTTTTTCGCGAATAAACTCAATTCTCCGTCTGAACATCGCGTTTGAAAACTCTCCCGGATCGATCAGGTAAAGCGGGGCATGGGGGGCAACATAATCAATAATGCCGGCAGCCGGATAAACATTTAGGCTGGTACCGATAACAACCATGATATCTGCCTGCTGGCACAGAATGGCTGCCGGTTCTATAGCAGGTACAGGCTCACCAAACCACACAATATGGGGCCGAAGCTGAAACCCCTTTTCACAGGTATCCCCCATTTTGATTTCTCTGGTTCCGATATCATAAACCAGGCTTTCGTCTCCTGTGCTTCTCACCTTGGTAAGTTCGCCGTGCAAGTGTAGCACATTGGTGCTGCCTGCTGCTTCATGCAAGTTATCAACATTTTGGGTAATGATATGCACATCAAAATCTTTTTCAAGATCGGCCAGTCCGAGATGTCCGTCATTAGGCTTTGCTGTTGCCAGTTGCTTTCTTCTTTCGTTATAAAACCTCAAAACCAGTTCGGGATTTTGATGCCAGCCATCAATGCTTGCAACCTCCATCACATCATGTTCTTCCCATAATCCGCCGGAATCCCTGAAGGTTTTCAGGCCGCTCTCGGCGCTGATGCCCGAACCGGTCAGTACCACAAGCTTTTTCTTCATATCCTGGAATTTTTTTTTATCATTTTAAAAATAAATCACAACAATGGTTTACCACACTAAACTTAATAATATTTTACCGGCTTACCTGATTTGATTTCATTGTATACCATCATCGGCTGTTTTCTGCTTTATACATTTCGCAAAGCTGTTCAATGGTATTGCCTACCGGCTGGAATGAAAAACCCAGGACTTCACTCACTTTCCGGTTTGAATATGCTTTGATATTTTTTGATGCCTCAGCCACTTCACGGGTCAGTTTTGGGCTGCTACCCGTAAGCTTGGATCGAATCCACTCCAGCCGCCAGCCCAGGGAAGATAATATTCTGCCAACACGTATGCTTGGTTTTTCGACATTCAAACAGGAAGCTATCATATCAAACACTTCTTTGTAAAGCCGATTTTCGCTATTTAGAATATACCGTCCGTTTGTAACATCTTTTTCCATCAGGCCAATCATGCCATGCACTACATCGTTTACATCCACAAAGCCGGTGCCTCCTTCCGGAAAAAACCGCAGGCCCCTGGCAACAGTTGAAATAAGCGCACTGCTACCCCGGTTCCAAAAACCCGGTCCGAGTATTACTGAGGGATTTACGATGATTGCATTTAATCCTTCTGTTATTCCTCTCCATACTTCCATTTCTGATTTAAACTTACTCAGGGAATAGGTTGAACGTCCTTTGCTGTTTTTCCACAGGGTGTCTTCATGTATCAGTTCCCCATTTGAGGGCTCGCCGAGGGAAGCTATTGAACTGACATGACACAGTTTTTTTACATCATGTTCAAGGCATAAATCAACTACGTTGGCTGTGCTTTCAATATTATTGTGCAACATGCGCTGCCTGTCTGCAGGATTAAAGGAAACTATGGCTGCTGCATGATATACATAATCTGCGTCTTTAAATGCTGCATCAAGGGTAGCTTTGTTGAGCAAATCGGCTTCTTCCCATTCAATGCTATCAAACAAAGGCAGATTTTCCGTACCGTACATCTCAAAGACAGCTTTAACATGCTGTATATTGCTGGTTGAACGGACGATAACCCGCACAGGCCAGCCTCTTTTTGTAAGTTCAAGCAGAAGATGCGAACCAACCAACCCTGTTCCTCCTGTTATTAAATTCATCCTCAGGTCACACTTTTAATAAATGATTCATCCTGCCAAATTATCTTTTTACCAAAACCCAAACGGTTATCCGTTAATTTAAAGAAACCAACATGCAAGGTCCAAAGTTCAACATCCATTACCTGGGCATACGGAAACCGTTTAAAATACGCTTTTCTGGCTTTTTTCTTGTTTTCTTCATTAATCCGCTCCATCCGGCCCTGAATTTGTAACCCCTGTATTAATCCGGGTTTTTTTGTTTCAAGTACCACTGAACCTGCCACAATATTATTTTGTATCGCTTCCTGAGCATGCCTGGTATCCATATCACTGGAGAAAACAAACATATTTTCTTCCCTGAGATAAACATAAAAACAGTTGGCACAATACGGAATCGAATTTTTGCATGTGGCAAGGTTTAAGACATGATGCTTATCAATAAAGCGAACTATACGGTCATCAACAGGTTTTAAGCTCATTTAAAAATCGTAATAAAAGTTATTCAGGTTTGAATGCAAAGAAACATAAAAATAACCTGAGTTGCTATTGATTTCCGGGATTCCAGACAAAACCCTCTTTTGAAAACCTAATGATAATAAAAGGTTTGTGTTAGGATTTACTATAACTGATAATCTGCTATGCATTATGGTTGATGATGTTTGATTACCCTGAAAAAGCTGTGTTAATGAATTCTCTAAACTAAGGGAAGCATCATCCGTTGACTTGAAGATATCTTTCCCCCAATGTTCATTTTCATTATCGGTACCATACCTTGCCAGGTTCATTTTTGCATATAACCTCAGGCGCTTCCACTCATAAGTGGCTATAACAACCCATTCCCTGAAATTTGCACCCAGGGGATGGGCCAAAGCCTGGTTATAATGGGTGTAGCTAAATTCAGGCGAAGCCTGCGAATAAGTATAAGGCCATACCTGATTAACCTCTGCAAGAAGGAACAATCCACTGAGGGAGAATGGCGAAAAAGCTTTTAAACCTGCCTGAAACCCTTGTTTCAGAAAATTCTGAGAGCCTGTGAATTTAAAATCGTCGAACATCCACTGACCATACATTTGATAGCTTTTGTTAAGTGTGTAGTTGATATTAATTCCCGTAATGATGTTTTTTTTCGGATCGTTCAGTTTAAATGGCACAGGACTGAGCATTTCTGCTTCAAAATTAAACTGTCCTGTTGAGTCGGGTGTAGACCAGATGAATCCATCAAAAAAGGAAATCTCTAAATTCTTAATCGGTTGAAATCCAAAATAATGCATGCTTGCTGTTTTACGATTGTACATAACATTGCTTCGGTTTATAAAAAATATATCATGCATCAGCGAAGCATGCATTTTGTAAAAATGGAACCATTTATTTTTAAAACCAACAAGCAGATAAGGATAATTAAATGCATTATCAGAAAGAATCAACGACCTGTACCCGTTTCCGATATATTTTTTCCCATGCCCCATTTCAAACAACCATTTTTCTCCCGGATTGAATGTGATTCTTCCGTCTGCCCAGTTAAAATCATAGCCTCCAACCCCAAATTCCCTTATCGTACCCTGCCCTGGGATGACGAGTTTTTCCCCAGCCCACTGTGTAAGGTAAAGGGGGAAACGGGCTTGGTTTTCGTAAAATGAGGAAGTAAAACTCAGATTTGGCCCAAGCATTCCTTCAAGCCTGATGCCCCGGGTATTCCTGTACAATGGTTCAGTCTGCTGATCGTCATGGCCGAATGAAAGTATTGCAAGCGGATCCATTGCAAATGCAAGCGGTCCTTCTTTGATTCGAAAAAAATGTTCGCTGAACAGCTTTCTTCGAAACCAGGGTTTCATCCCCTTTGGTGAATGCATAAGCAGGCTGTCAGAAACCAGTGAATCAGGGTGATAACCAGTTATGTAAAAGGGTTTAAAAGAGGTCACCACGGATTTTTCTGATTTCAATATTTCATGTTCATACTGCCAGGCCAGATTATGTTCAAGCGGAATATACGGTTGTGCCTCCAACGGTAACAGGCGACATACCAGCATCATTAACATTGGCAGCAATACATTGCATGTATTATTTATCGTATACTTAATATCTCGCATCGTAAATATCATGTTTAGTCAGGCCTGTTCTTATTCCTAAAAATAAATAATGCCCTGTTCCCCTGCCTGTTTCTTTTCGGAGGATATATTCAACAGTAAAGCTTGTCTTCCATACCGGATGCAGCGTATAACCAATCAAAAAGCGGTTTGAAAATACCTTTTTCTGTATACCTTGAAGCAACAAGCTTCCATTTTCCAGCGATCGTGTGGCATTGGGTTTAAAAATATCATTACCATAATTGGTTCCTGTTGAATCTGAGGCATATTGTTGAAGGTAGAGGGTATTGCGGATAACGAGTTTGTTCTGTTTAAGTCGGATGCCTGCTGTTGTTTCCCTGAAATTCCCCCCAAGAGGGTGAGCCAGTGGAAATAGCTGATGCCCGTATGATTTTGAAGAATAGTGATGTGAATAGGTAAACGGGCGCGCCTGATTGTATTCCAAAAAAACGGAATATGAAATGGTATTCATTTGTTTATAAAATGAACTTCCCACCTGGTAACCGTATTTATTTCCCCACCATTTATAGGTGTTAGTTACGTAATGCATGTTAAATTCATCAAGCAGGAACTGTCCGTAGATATTGATTGAATTACCCAGGCTTAAATCAGCTGATAACCCCAACAATACATTATCCGGTGAGCCAATGGAAAATTCAACGGGCCGGAAAAAAATAACAGGGTTCAGGAAATTAATATCCAAACCGCGGTTAATGGTAGAGTCGTCCGGAGCCCAAACAACTGTCTCGAACAACCCCAATTCAAGATTAGGGAGTACATTAAAATTCAGGAAATGGGTGCTGCTATATTTTTGAGAGGCAAAATTATTTTTTGGGATAAATTCCGGATTATTTTCCAAAAAGGAAACCTGAAAAAAATACTGGATTCTATCAAACATCACCAGTGTTCTGAAATATGGATAAGGTTCAACATTATCTGATAAGAACAAAGAACGATAGCCCGAGCCAATAAATTGATTGCCCTTTCCGGCTGAGATACTCAGGTAGCCTGCCGGTTGAAAATTAACGTACCATGAAAAATTATTCGTATGGTATCCCTCCTGAATAGTTGAAAAATCACCAAACTGCGGCAGGTAATCAATAGAATCTGTTTTTTCAATGGCAAAATCAGGTATCACACCCCGGTGCGTATAAAGATTTATTCCTGCTGACAAATATGAGGTGAAATAACCTTTTGCATCCAATCCTAAAAAACTATGCAGGTTGTTTTGTTGGTTGGAAGAGAACAATTCACCGCCAATTATAGGATTTACAATAAGGGCATACTGGTTTTTATTGAAATAAATCAAAGGCTGGTTGAAAAAGGAATCATCGTTATAAACATGGGTATTAAAGTCCGTAAGATACGGATAAATGATGTTGCTAATGCTGGTATCGGAGTAGGTGAAACCCGAATGAGGCCTGCTGTAATCTACAGATGTTTCAAAGTACTTTTGAGCAGGTACATCAAAGGGGATTACGATGAACAAAAAAAAACCTGAGAATACAATCCATGTACGCAATTTATTCATGATGTAAATTTACAATTTCCGGATTTGTAAACACATAATTCGTTCATTTTGCTATCATGATGCATAGGGTAGAATTGCTGCCAACCACTAATTTTAATTGCTGCCGACATCCGGCATAGATATTTCAAAAAGTGAGCACGATATTGTATTTTGTAATCATCAGACTGAAATGCTTTCTTTTTCCTTGGCCTTTACCACAGGCTCCCGGGGATACTCTTCGGGTTGGCTGTAGTCGAATTTAATTTTAACTTTAGGCAGGGATTCAGGATCATAAATCTGTCTTGGTTTTGTATTTCTTAAGATTATGGATGGCAGATACGACAGAACAGTGGCTACAGTTAGTATGATCAGCATTAAATCGAGGATACCCATTCCATCAAAAACAAACACAAAAGCGATAAAAGCAGTATTAATTAAAAGGATGCGGCTGGTTGCACCTAAATGGCTATGCCCCAGTCTTAATAAGCGGTGATGTACATGGTTTTTATCGGCAGAGAAAGGGGAGTTACCCCTGGCCAGGCGAATTACAAAAACACGCAGCGTATCAAACAATGGTACAATAAGGATTCCAAATGAAACGGCCGGTGAGGAATAAAGGCTGAAATCATTAGTGTTGCTATATACATTTATCTGATTGAACTTTATGGCAAAAACGGATAAAAATAAGCCAATGATTAATGACCCTGTATCTCCCATAAATATTTTATAATTGCCTTGGTACACATTAAATCGCATAAAGGCGGCCAGGGCACCAATTAAGCCAACGGCCAGAATAGTATACTGGTATTCGCCGGCCAAATAAAAACAAACACCAAAAGTTATGGAAGCAAGAATACCCACACCTGATGCAAGCCCGTCAATGCCATCGATTAGATTCAATCCATTAAGAATAACAATAATCACAAAAAGTGTCAATAATACACTTACCACATAAGGTATCTCACGGATACCAAAAAAGCCATGGAGGTCTGTAATGCGCAGATCGGCTAATAAGACCAAAACCAGCGCAGCAAGTATTTCGCCAAATAGTTTTTTATTGGGTGCAATAACCAGGATATCATCCTTAATTCCTATAAAAAAAACAATGGTCAGGGCAGCTATAATATATTTAAATTCAAGAATCGAATTTGTGTCGATTAATAAAGTCACCGTAATGAGTAATCCGGCAAATATGGCTACTCCGCCAAGAGTGGGGATATTGCTAGTATGTGATTTTCGAATCCCGGGAATGTCAAAAAGATTTTTGGCTTTTGCCACTTTAACAAGGGTGGGGATAGATAAATAGGTAATTACAAAAGCCCCGACCAGAGCAAGAAGCAACATCCATTCAGTGGTTAGTATCATATTAACACGATTTATTCTTAAATATACTTATTTACTTAACAAATAATAACCAATCATGTTAGGAATTTGTTGAAAAAAAATGCATTTTGGGTTGACAGTCGTACTTATTGCTTGAAAAACTGGCTGACTTTTGACATGTTTTTCAGCAACAAAGTTAAAAAGTTTCCTGTATTATAGCGTTTAATTGCAATGAAATCCTCATAAGATTTCACAAAAAGGTTTTTTATGCTCCTGTTACTGGCTCCACCAACCCGCATGGCAACTATAGTTTCAGGGAAGTATTTCGCAGATATTTTATATTTCCCCAGAAATCGTAACATGAGTTCATAATCGGCAGCAATTCTAAACCCCGTATCAAAAAAACCTGCACGAAGGTATACCTCCCGCTTTACAAAGAATGTTGGATGTGGTGGCATCCACCCTTTTGACAGCAGGGAAGGGGAGAACATACAACTTTTCCAGTACCTGACAATAATTTCAGGATTTTTTTTAGAAACATAAGTTAAATCGCCATAAACTGCGTCTGTTAAATTATTTTCAAAAATATCATTCAGGTCTGCAAGGATATTGTTTTTTACATAAAAATCGTCGGAATGTAAAAACCCTACTACATCTCCTGTTGCTCGTGTTAATCCTTTATTAAGTGCATCATAAATTCCATTATCCGGTTCCGATACAAAATGTGTGATTTTGCCCTGTCCATAATAGTCTTTTAATATTTCAACAGTGCCATCACTTGAATTACCATCAATCACAATATACTCAATATCCGGGTGGCTCTGATTGATGACACTTAACAAGGCAGTTTCCACAAAAGTCCGGTTATTATACACTGCTGTTATAATGCTGAATTTCATATCATCCTATTTTTTTCAGGATCAATGTTTCGTTCACGAATCCATGTTGCCGGGTTTCCCTGGTAAATGCCAAAAGGTTTTAAATTGCCTGTTGCTACCGAACCCGCTGTCAGCACACTGTGCGATTCGCAAGTTATTCCCGGGCATACCGTGGCCTTTGCTCCAATCCAGACCCCCTCTTCAAGTACAACACTTTGAACCATCAGATCAAATGTGCTTTTCGTATAGTTATGATTGCCTGTAAGAATATATGCTCCTTGTGAGATGCAAACATTGGAACCAATTGTAACCTTTGTGAGATTATCTATCCAGGCATGTTCACCAAGCCATACGTAATCCTTAATCTCTAATAACCATGGATATTTTACATACACTCCCGGTTTGATTACGGTATTTTTACCAATTTTAGCTCCGAAAAGCCTCAGAATTAAAACTTTGAACAAAGATGATGTAACCAGTTGATTTTTAATAAAGAAAATATTTGTCACATACCACAAACTTCGCATTAAAAGGCTACCTGGCTTATACCAGGCATTGTTATACTTGCTTAAATCGGTTTTAGCATTCATATGGTACAAACAATCATGTTATTAATAAAGTCTTTTTTTAACGTAAGCCTTTGAATTTCGTTTCTGGACAATAGTCTGAAACTTTATCTCTGACTTTGAAATAAAGTCATTCAATTTGATTAACAAAATAACACGAAATAAATTTATTATGTATCATATCATTTTTTTTTAAAAAAGTTTGGTTGTTCAACCGTGCCTGATTATATTTGTACAAGTCATTAAACCTCAACTCATGCAGGAAATATTAATTCAAGGCACAAAAACAACGCCTTTCATTAAAATCACCCAAAATGGTTATTTTTTAATTGAAGGTGTTTCCTTACCCGAAGACTCCCTGAAATTTTATCAACCGTTATTTGATTATGCCAGAAAGTTGGAAGTGGTAGAAGTGGTACTGGACATAAAAGTGGAGTACCTAAACACATCGTCAACCAAACAAATGTATATTCTGTTTAAAACTTTGACTGAAAACCCTTTAATTAAAAAGGTGCGGGCAAACTGGTATTATGCCGAAGATGATGAGGACATGCTCGATTCAGGTCAGTACTATAAATCCCTGCTGCCAACAATAGAGTTTCGTTTTATTGAGTATGCTGATGTGCTCTAGCGGGAACGGATGATATTATTATCTTCCGGAAAGAAGTAACCGGTCTAAAAGAAATGAATTTTTTCTTTTAAGGATGGCATAATTGAACTATCTTTAAAATCAGTTATAAAAATGACCGGAATATTTTTTTAAACAGGAACCTTATGCTTCTATTGCGGATAATATCCATATATAACCCAATAATCCTTATCACATCACAATTTCCTAATCATTATTTTTAACATATTCCTATTAAATGAACAACGTCATGGTGTGTGGTGAAAATAAAAAATGATTTTTCATGGGGAAACTGACAAAAGAGCAAAAGTGCATTCTTTATATTGATGACGAGCAGGAAAATCTTGATGGGTTTTTGTATACGTTCCGAAAGGATTATACTATATATCTAAGCAAAGATATTAGTACAGCCAGGGATATTATCGACAACCATGATATTCAGGTGCTTATATCTGATCAACGCATGCCTGAGAAATCAGGTACAGAGTTTTTATCAGAGATTGCACAGACACATCCCAACATTATAAGAATTATAATTACAGCCTATGCCGATATGGAATCCGTCATCGATGCCATAAACAAAGGCAGGGTTTACAGTTATCTGACCAAACCATGGAACAGGGACGAGATCAAAAATGCCCTGGACAATGCCTTTGAAGCGTATTATCTGAGGCATGAAAATGTTGCGCTTGTTGAAGAATTGAAAGAAACAAATAGTGCCTTAAAATCAGCAAATAAAAAACTGCTCGACGAAATAGAAATACGAAAAAGCACTGAGGAAAAACTTCAGGAATACCGTAACCAGCTTGAAATTCTGGTAAAGGAGCGAACGGACGAATTGCAATTGGTGAATGAGGAACTCAAAGCAACCAACGAAGAGCTTTTTGAGAAAAACACCAACCTGATTACACTTACTGAAAAATTGAAAGCCGAGATTGAAGAACGAAAAACTGTTGAGCTGGCACTTAAAACCAGCGAAACAAAACTTTTAAACTTTATCAGGCAGTCGGCCGATGGTATTTCCATTGTTGATCAGGATGGCAAAATCATTGAATGGAATCCGGCATTAGAAAACATTACCGAGATTTCCGGTAAAGAGGCGATAACAAAATTTGTATGGGATTTAGAGTCTGTGCTCCTTTTTCAAGAAACAAAGGATACTGGATTTTCAGCAAAACTTAAATCTGATTTTCTAAAATCAAGGTCTTCAGGAACAGAACCTGTCGTAAATACATGGGAACACAGCATAAATACCCCCTCAGGAAAAACCAAAACCATCCAGAGTACCTCTTTCCCGATTAAGATTAACCAACAGGTGTTAACCGGTACCATTTCAAGGGATATTACGGAGAAAAAGAAAACCGAAAATGAATTAGACCAATACCGAAACCACCTTGAAGAGTTGGTTGAGCTTAAAACCAATGAGTTAAAAGCAAGCGAACAACGCATAAAAAACCTCAGCAATAATTTACCAGGAGGGGCGGTATTGCAAATCCTTACTACCTCCAGTGGGCAGGACAAAGTTATATACGCCAGTACTAAGCTCGAAGAATTATTTGAAGTTCCCATAGAAGATGTATATACCAATTCCTGGAATATGTATGGCAATTGCCTGCAGAAAGACATTGAAAATCTTAAAAACCTCCGGAAAAAATCCATTGAGACAGGCAATGTACTGGATTGTGAGGTGCGTCTCAAGACCAGAAAAGATAAAAATCAATTAAAATACCTTCGCATCAAAGCGCTTCCAAAAAGACAGCCTGACCAGACATTATTATGGGATGCCCTGGTAATAGATATAACCGGACCCAAAAGAGCCGAATTGGAAAGAAAAATGTTTTTTAATCACTCCGCAGACATTCTGGTGATTTCCGATTTTAATAATCCTTTCAAGCAGGTCAGTCCTTCTATTGAATCCATCTTAGGGTATACTCCGGAAGAATTTGTTACGATAAAAATACAAGACATTGTTCATCCTGATGATTTAAAAGCTACTTTGCAAACTGCGGTTGATCTTTCCCGTGGAAAAACCATTCATAACCTCCATAACCGGTACCGTCATAAGAACGGTGATTATCACTGGTTGTCATGGAACGCTTATCCACTTAAGGAGGAAAAAAAGGTGTTTTCTATTGCCCGCGACATTACTCCTTTGAAACTTGCTGAAGAATCTCTGCGCATAAGCAGGGAAAGATTCAAAAGCATTGTTGACTCATCACCTATGGGACTTTACATGTACGAGTTAAACGAAGAGAATGAACTTATCCTTACAATGACCAATCATGCTGCAGATGAAATAATAGGCATAAAGCATCGGTCTCTTTTACAGAAGCCCATTGAAAAAGCTTTTCCCAACCTTGCGCAGACCGAAATCCCGGAGATTTATCGCAACATTGCCAGGGATGGGGGATTATGGCATTCCGAACAATTTAATTATGCCGATAAACGGTTCAACAGCTCGTATGAAGTCCATGCTTTCCAAAGCTCACAGGGAAGCGTTACTGTTTTGTTCCTGGATATAACCGAAAGGCTTTCGAACCAGGAAAAAATCAAAAAAAGTGAATTGCAATTCCGGACTTTATTTGAACAGGCTGGCGAAGGTATCCTGGTTGGAAAGCAGGACGGAACAATTCTGGATACCAACACAACCATGTGCCACCTTACCGGATACAGCCGTGAAGAATTGGTCAATGGTAATATTTCTATGCTTTTCTCCAAAGATGAGTTGGGTACCAGGCCCCTTCAATATAAAAAAGTACTGAGAGGTGAGGTGGTAACCACTGAACGGCGGCTTAATCGTAAAGACGGTAAAACCATCATCATTCAGATGAATAGCAAACAACTGGCTGATGGTCGCCTTCAGGCCCTTTTCCGTGATATTACAGAGGAACGCGAGGCACAGCAAAAACTTGAAGAAAGTGAGGAGAAATACCGGTTGATTGTAGAATTGCAGTCGGAACTTGTGGTTAAAGTGGACAAAGAAGGCCGATACCTCTTTGTAAGTCCATCCTATTGCAGGGCATTTGGCAAATCAGAAGCTGATCTCCTGGGTAGTTCCTTTATGCCATTTGTTCATGTAGATGATCAAAAACCCACAGCCGACGCCATGATGAAGCTTTACAAACCTCCCTACACGGCTTATGTTGAGCAACGGGCACTTACAGTAAATGGTTGGCGATGGCTTGCCTGGAGCGACAGGGCTATCCTGAATGAAAAAAACGAAGTGATTGAAATTATAGGTGTTGGCCGGGATATTACCGATAAAAAAGAATTTGAACAGGAGCTGGTCAGGTCAAACAGCTTTCTGGAAGCCATTAACAATGCCACGCCTGATGTTATTTTTGTGCTGGACCTCGAATCCAACCGGTTCAACTTTTTCAATAACCGCCTGACTGAGTTAACCGGATACACAGATAAAGAACTGGAAAAAGCCAATAATGTGATAGACCTGTTGGTTTTCCATAAAGACAAGCTTATATGCCAGCAGCACCAGGAAAAATTACTGAAAGCAAAAGGAAATCAGATCATAACAAACGAGATTCGTCTGGTCGGTAAAAACAATCAGGTATTTTGGGTATTGATTCGCGAGCAAATCTTTGAACGTGATGAAAATACCTCTCCGGTAAAATCCATAGGGGTTATTACCGATATCACCGAACTGAAAGAGAACGAACAGGCCCTGATTGACAGTGAAAAGAAATACCGGCTTGTATTTGAAAACGCCAACGACGCTATTTTCCTGATGAAAAAAGATAAATTTATCAGTTGCAATAAAAAAACCCTTGAAATTTTTAATTGCAGTTATGAAGATATTATAGGTAAAACACCCTTTGATTTTTCACCGGATACTCAACCCAATGGTGAAAAATCCAAAACAAAGGCCGTGGAATATATCAAATCCAGTTTGCAAGGCAATACACATTCATTTGAATGGCAGCATATTACCAAATCAGGCAAACCCTTTGATGCCGAAGTTGTACTCAACTCCCTTATTTTTAATAATGAGATCTTTATTCAGGCCATTGTTCGTGACATATCTGAAAGAAAAAAAGCCGAACGCAGAGAAAAAGAGCACCGCGACTTTCTGATGACCCTGCTCGAAACCATCCCTATACCTGTTTATTACAAAAATGTGAACACTGAATTTGTAGGTTGTAACTCTGCATTTGAAGCTTCAACCGGATTCAAACGGGGGGATATTCATGGAAAAACTGTGCGCGATTTGTTTCCAAATACAGATTTTGAAAAAGATATTCAATCCGACCTTCAGTTAATAGAATTTGGTGGCAACCGGATAGAGGAGGCCTCACTTCAGTACGCCGATGGTTCGATCCGCGATGTGATATATCATAAAGCGGCCTATACTGATGCTGAAGAAAACATCATTGGCCTAATCGGTGCAATTTTCGATATCACCGAACGTAAAAAATCTGAAAAAGCGCTAAAACAGAGCGAGAGAAACCTCAAAGAGGCACAAAAACTTGCTAAACTAAGCAACTGGTGGATTGATATTCATCAAAATGTGATCCACTGGTCAGATGAATTCTTTAATATTCTTGGCGATGGAACCTACGCAAATCCCATCGGACTGGAAAAATTCATAAAAAAAATCGTTTACCCCGATGATCAGTCTCTTGTGCGGGAAAAACTTCAACTACATCAAGTTTCAAAAGACATTGTAAAATTTGATTACCGGATTCTGACCCAAGCAGGTAAAGTGCTTTACCTGGAAAATATCGGCCGGGGAGAATTTGATTCAAAGGGTAACCTTACCAGCATAAAAGGAACAGTAAAAGATATCTCCGAGCGGAAGCAGGCTGAAAAAGCATTAAAAGAAAGTGAAGAACGTTTCAGAAATCTCGCTGAATCAGCTTTTGAAGGAATTGTTATCTCAATTGACGGAAAAATACTGACAGTGAATTCTCAAATTGCCTGGATGTTGGGTTACGATGTTGATGAGATAATCGGTAAAAATGCCATTGAAATGGTAGCGCCCGAGTCACAAGATATGGTGAAAAAAGCCATAAAGGAAGGCTTTAAGGGCCCTTATGTACATCTTGCCCGCAGAAAGGATGGAACAACTTTTCCGGTTGAAGTCCTTGCACGAAATATCCCTTATGAAGGAAAACAGGCCAGGGTTACAGCCATCAGAGACATATCCGAACGCGAAAAGGCTGAAAAAACCATTCTTGAAAACGAAAGAAAATTCCGGAATATTTTTAATAACAGCAGCGATGCTATTCTTATATCTGATGTTCAAGGCTTTTGTTTCGAGGCAAATCACCGGCTATTGGAATATCTCAATTGTAGCCGAAAAGACATTATCGGAAGTTCCATTTATTCATTTTTTGAAAAACACCAGCAGGAAGAAATTGAAAAACATTTTAGTGAGGTTGAAAAAAAAGGCACTGCTCCTGCCCTTGAACTTGACTATAAAAAGGATGAACATCATCACCGTCCTGTTGAATTTCACAGCAAATCCATAAATTATGAAGATAAAAAAGCTATCTTAACCATAATCAGGGACATTACTCTTCGCAAATTAACAGAGCATAAAGTGTTGGATGCAATCATCAAAACCGAGGAAAAAGAACGCGAAAACTTTGCAAAAAACCTGCATGATGATCTTGGTCCGCTATTATCCAGCATCCGGATGTATATGAATTCATTTGTTGATACCGATAATCCTGAAAAACAAAAATATATTATCGAGCAGGTTAACGAAATATTACGGGAAGCCATTCAAACCACAAAACAAATCTCAAACGATCTGAGTCCGCATATTCTAACAAATTATGGCATTGTATCGGCCATTGATAATTTTATTGAAAAACTTACCCACCACATATCGATAGATTTTAATACCAGCATCGCCGACACGCGGTTCAACAACATGCTGGAAACAACCTTCTATCGAATTATTAAAGAACTCATAAACAATACCCTGAAACATGCGAATGCCAGTGAAATAAAAATAAACCTTGAGTACGATGGCGCTAACCTATACCTTACCTACAGGGATAATGGCATAGGATTTGATTTCGAAGCAGTGGAGAAAAAAGGCATGGGATTGTTTAATCTCATGAGCCGGATTAAATCATTAAACGGGAATTTTGCATTTAAACACCCGGAGAAGGGCATTTTAATAGAAATTGAAGCTCCGGCAGTTCCGCTGTCAGAAGAATAACAATTTGGGGGTTCAAAAAAGTTGAATTATCTTTATAATATGGAAAAAGAAAACCATAAAATTGTCATTGTGGATGATCATAACCTGTTTCGTAACGGGCTGAAATTCATAATCAATGAAATGGAAAATATTGAGGTTGTGGCTGAAGCATCAAACGGAAAAGAATTCCTGGAATTGCTTGAAGTCATACACCCTGATTTGGTTCTGATGGACATCAGCATGCCTGTAATGAATGGGGTGGAGGCTACCCGCATTGCACTCGAAAAAAAACCTGATTTAAACATCCTTGTCCTGTCAATGTTTGGCGAAGATGCATATTACAATACCATGATTGAACTTGGAGTAAAAGGGTTTATTCTAAAAGACGCTGATAACGAAGAATTAAAAAACGGCATTCGCTACATTCTCAGAGGGGGCACATATTTTTCACAGGAATTATTGCTAAGCCTGATAAAGCATAAATCAGAAAATCAAAATGTTACTTTAACAAGGCGCGAACAGGAAATTCTAGCCCTGATTTGCAAAGGATATTCGAACAGTCAGATTTCGGATGAGCTGCATATTTCACAACGGACGGTAGAACGCCACCGATCCAATCTGCTGATGAAAACAGAAAGTAACAATTCCATTAGCCTGGTTGTATATGCTATCAAAAACAATCTTGTATCCGTTTGATTAACTGGATATTATAAACTCAACCTCATGTCGGAAAACACCCAAAATCTGATACGTAATGATTAATTATTTCTACACATTTTATTTTGAGTAAAAATTTACTAATTTTGCGTGGTAGTGCTCAAGAAACAAGGCATTTTACCCCGTATATTTGTATCAGGTTATTTGAATTGATAGAAAGTATACAAAATTATTTTGTAAACACAAAAAGGTTTCTTCTAGGCGGGGAAAATAAATGTCTGAAATGATTTAATGCGTGGTTTTAGTTTATGAGGGGATTTGACTTTTACAGATTAACGGATTTTGTGTGGTAGGAAAAGATGTTGAGTTTAATCTGTAAAACATTGATGAGGTTTCGGGTAGATGACAATCCTCTCCAGAAGAAACCTCTTTTTTTGAAAAAAAATAAAAAATATCAGAAAATTTTTGAACATTTTTTCGATATTTAAGTTTACTTAATAGGTTTGATTTAGGGTTGTTTTAGTGTGGTTTGGTTTGCAGGGTGACGGACGCCTGTCCGTTACCCTGTTTTTGTATGCTTTTTTTTAAAAATGACGGTAAATACCCACTAACACATTCGTGACAGTACATCGCAATATGCGTATATCTTCTCAACCATTTCTTTTTTGCATATCGTACATTTGATTAATCACTATAAAAAGAATTATTTTATGAGTGATTTTGAGATGTTTGCTTTGATTCATTACACAACAATGATTAAATTTATGATGATTTAAATTTTACCATAAACCCTGCCATAGTGAAAAAATTGCGAATATTACTTGTAGATGATCATGTACAATTTTTAAGTGCCTTGAAATTTTTAATCACCGATACTTTTGATGAAACCGTTGAAAGCATCGATACCGCCTGCAATGGAAAAGAATGCCTGGATATTCTCTCAAAAAAAGTCATAGACATTGTATTTATGGATATTGACATGCCTGTTATGAATGGCATTGAAACCACCAAAATTGCCTCTGAAACCTACCGGAATTTAATCATTATCGCCCTGTCCTTTCATTCAGATATGAAATATGTTATTCAGATGATTGAAGCAGGTGCCAGATCATACATCATTAAAGAGGAGATTGATAAAGAACTATTATCCAGTGTTTTGGAGAAATACTAGTGTCGTGTCAAGACTCTAATGTCGCTTAGCCACCATCATAGTCGTTGACCATTGACGGGGCATACACTGACAATAATTGAAAACCTTGACTGTGGTTTAACCGCAAAAGTAAAAATGACATGACACTTGTGTTAATGCTATTTGGTTTTATTTAAAATAACCAACCCCGTAATTTTTTTTCGCCAGATTTACTATTTTTGACATAACATGAATTTATCTATAAATATACTTTCATGTTTTAAGGAATTCTAATTACTCATAACCGAAATTTCAAATCATGGACGTTGAAATACTGGCACGGATTCAATTTGCATTCACTATTGCTTTTCATTACATTTTTCCCCCACTTAGTATAGGTTTGGGACTAATCATGGTTATTATGGAAAGCCTGTATGTACGCACCAAAAACAAAGAATACGAGGTATTAGCCAGGTTTTGGACCAAAATTTTTGCGCTTATATTTGGTATTGGAGTGGCCACCGGCATTGTAATGGAATTTCAATTTGGCACCAACTGGGCTGCATATTCACGTTACGTTGGTGATATTTTTGGCAGCGCCCTGGCTGCTGAGGGCATCTTTGCCTTTGCCCTCGAAAGCGGTTTTCTGGGGGTATTGCTCTTTGGCTGGAACCGGCTGAAACCGGCTGTGCATCTGATAGCAACTATTGGAGTATTCCTGGGGTCTATGTTTTCAGCTATCTGGATTGTGGTAGCAAACAGCTGGCAACAAACTCCTGCAGGATTTCATATTGTTGGAGAAGGGTTAAATGCCCGGGCTGAAATTACCGATTTCTGGACAATGGTCTTCAATCCTTCATCAGTCGATCGTGTACTTCATGTATGGCTGGGTGCTTTATTAGCCGGGGCATTCCTGGTATTGAGTGTGCATGCCTATTATTTATATAAAAACCGCCATGTGGAGCTTTCGAAAAAAGCTTTTCGCATAGCTTTATCCGTGGCAACCGTGTTTGCAGTTCTGCAATTATTGTCCGGTCACAGTTCAGCAGATACACTGGTAGAAACCCAACCGGCCAAGTTAGCCGCATTTGAAGGCCATTTTGAAGCATCGGCCCCGGCCGACATGTATATCATGGGATGGGTTGATAAAGAAGAACAAAAAGTTACCGGCATAAAGATTCCGGGGGGGCTTTCCTTTCTGGTTGATTACGATTTCAATACTCCTGTAACAGGGTTAAATGCCTTTCCTGAGGAAGACAGGCCATCTGCTGTTAATGCTGTATTTCAATTTTACCATTTTATGGTTTTTATCGGCCTTATCCTCATAGCCATCACTGTTTATGCTACATTTTTGATGTGGCGGCGCAGCTTGTTCACCAAAAAATGGCTGATGGTGGTTTTTATTTTTGCTGTTTTATTGCCACAAATTGCCAATCAACTGGGATGGTATGCAGCTGAAATGGGCCGCCAGCCCTGGGTAGTCTATGGTTTGCTGCGCACCTCTGATGCACTGTCAGAGTCAGTCAGGGCCAATCAGGTATGGTTTTCACTGATATTGTTCACGTCCATTTACGCCTTGCTGTTTACATTGTTTATTTACCTGCTGGATAAAAAAATCAAGAAGGGACCGGACGACAGTAGTCTTATGGATGATCGTCCACTCACAAGTGATATTGCTAATGTTGTAATGAAATAAGATTATGGAAACATTTTTAGGACTTGATTATCCAACATGGTGGTTTTTAATCGTTGGTGCCTTGTTTTCTGGGTATGCTATTCTTGATGGCTTTGATTTCGGGGCTGGAGCATGGCATTTGTTTTTTAGAAAAGAAGAGAGCAGAAGAATTGCCCTTAATGCAGTCGGACCTGTATGGGACGGTAACGAAGTATGGCTGGTCATAGGTGGTGGAGCCCTGTTTGCTGGTTTTCCGGTAATGTATGCCACGATGCTTTCAGCCATGTATGTTCCTTTTATGCTGTTTTTAGTTTTCATAATTTTCAGGGCCGTTTCCATTGAATTTCGCAGCAAGGAAGAGATGAAATGGTGGCGCCGCGTATGGGATATCAGCTATAGCTTCAGTAGTATTATGCTTGCATTTTTATTGGGTGTAGTACTGGGTAATGTGCTTGGGGGCATCGCTATTGGTGAAAATTACTATTATCAGGGACGGGGTTTCTGGGAATTTCTGAATCCGTATGCTATCATGACAGGCGTAACAACCCTGGCACTGATGATGACCCACGGTGCAATTTACCTGCTTTTAAAAACCGAGGGAAGGATGTATGCCAAACTTACGTATCTGCTCAAAAGCGGCATGATTTTCTTTATGGTCTGTTTTGGAATTATCACCATGTACACCCTTATTTACCTTCCTCATCTGTCGGATAAATTTCAGAATAATCCTGTTTTGTTTGCCATACCCTTGCTTACCTTTTTAAGCATAGCCAATGTGCCCCGTCTGGCATCAAAAAGAAAATATGAACAGGCATTTATTTTTTCATCCATTACCATCAGCTTACTTTTAATATTGGTGGCTGTTGAGCTTTATCCGGAGATACTCCTGTCAACCATTGATCAGGCTCATAATATTGATATCTATAATGCTGCTTCATCGGACCGCTCCCTCAGAATAATGCTCACCATTGTAGCCATTGGTATACCTCTGGCTGTTGGATACACCGTATTTGTTTATAATACCTTCCGTGGTAAGGTAAAGCTTGATGAACCAGGGCATCAGTATTAGCATTACCCCCGGGTGCTTGCCGCAGGAATCCGCTTTAACAGGTCGCGGAATTCATCAGGATTCTCAGCTCCAATAGTGAAGGAATCCATATAATTTTGGGCCAGTGCATATTGTAATGCTTCATCCACCTTGTTTCTCAGTCCTCCGGCACCCAGTATTTTCATTCCAATAATTCCTTTGCCTTTGGATTTCATTTCTTTGAGCACATTTGCCACTATGGGTATATCATCATCCATACTCAGGCCGGCAGGGTTAATGCGGGCAAGGTCAACCTGCACCCATGGTTCTTTTGCCGCAGTTCGAAGTGCTCCTATTGAATGGCAGGATACCCCGTGAGCCCGGATAATTCCATCTTCACGCGCTCTGGATAAGTATTCCATGGCACCCTTTCTGTTTTCATTCCATTGCGGATTAGTAAGCGCATGCAACAAAATAATGTCAATATAGTCGGTTCCTATTTCACGCCTGTACCGGTCTAAGTCATTCCTCATTTCTTTTTCTGTCCGGGCATGTGTTTTTGTAAGAAGTACTACTTTCTCTCTGGGAACACCTTTCAGGGCTTCTTTCAGGTGTGGATGCGTTCCATACTGGTCAGCCGATTCCCAGAAATTAACTCCCTCATCATAGCCGCCCCTGAGCATATTGGCAAGGCCTTGCAAACCCAGTTTACGTTTTTGAACGGAGCTGTTGTTATAGCCACTGGTACCTGTGCCCATGGCTAATCGCGAAACTTCAATTCCGGTATCTCCCAGGACTACCGTATCCTGAGCAAATTTTTTTTGAGTGGAAGCATAAGCATGATAAGGAAACGATTCAAGCAATAAAGCACCTCCGACAAGGGCGCTACCACGTAAAAAATTCCGACGGTTCATAACAAAAAGCTTTAATGAACATCAATTATTCTTAATAAGAAAACACACAATTTGTATTGATGTTCATTAAAGCCTCATATTTAGAATGGTCAACTACAAGGAGATGCCCATAACCATAATATCATCAACCTGGGCGTATTCACCCTTCCATTTATTGAATTTTTCTACAAGGATTTCACGGCGTGTTTCCATGGGTTTATCATTAATATCAACGAGAATTTTTTGAAACCGGCGGGCCATGAACTTTTTGAGTTCTTTGCCACCCAACTGGTCAATATATCCATCGGAGAATATGTACAATGAATCGCCTTTCCGGGTTTTTATTTTTTGTGTGGTAAAAGGAATGTCCTTGGTGTAATAGCCAATAGGAGAACGGTTGCCTTTATACACAATAACTTCTCCATCGCGCACCAGGTAAAGCGGATTTTTGGCGCCGGAAAATTCTATTTCCTGCCCGTCTTTATTGATTTTAAGTAAAGCCATGTCCATGCCTTCCCGGGCTGCTGATTCCCCATTTTCACTGTGCAGGGTGGTTTTTATTCTTTCACTCAACTGGTTCAGGATATCACTTGGCCGGGAATCAAAGCTTTTATTAACAATTTCGTTCAGAGCTGCAATTCCCAACATGCTTACTACAGCACCCTGTACTCCGTGACCGGTGCAATCTGCAACGGCAACGAACAAGGCTCCATCGCGTTTTTCGAGCCAGTAAAAATCGCCACTTACAATGTCTTTGGGCATGTTAAGAATAAAATGTTCGGGCAACTCTGCTTTGACATAATCTTCGGGTGGCATGGCCGCTTTTTGAATGACTCTTGCTGAAAGGATATTATCGGTGATAAGTCTTTTCTGTGTGGAGATAAGCTCATTCTTTTCCCGTAATTCCTTATTGGCTTTTTTCTTCTGAAGAATTTGCATTCGAAGTAAGAGTGTCACAACCAATACCAAAACAATAACAATGGTAAGGGAGGCAAGAAATATTCGTTGTCTTTTAATCTGCTCGTTTTGGGATTCCAGTTTCAGCCTGTTTATTTTGTTTTCTTTTGCCCGGCGCTCAGCTTCGGCTTCTACCAGATGTTTTTGACGGATAATTTCCTCGGTTAGCATAGTTATCATATCCTGATCCTCCGACACTGCGGCAATTGTCATCTCACCCTCGGCAATATTATCATCAATATCCACGGATGGATTGCCAATCTGCTGTGCCAGTGCTTCAAATTCGCTGGCTTTTTCAGGATTGTTTTCTTCGTGATATAATTGAGCAAGTACCTGTAAGTTTCTTGCCAGGAGATCCTCTTCTTCATGCTCCTCAGCCAGTACCCGGCTTTGTTCAAAATAAGGAATGGCTTTGTCCGGTTGGTTGGATAACCTGTAAGCATTGCCAATATTATAATATGAAATTGCCCGACCCTTGTGATCATCAATTTCTGATTTAATAGCAATAGCATTCTCATAATAATTAATGGCTTTGTTATACCTGTTTTGAATAAAATTCAAATTACCAAGATTGTTTAAAGCCCTTGATTTTACAAGGTTCTCATTGATAGCTTCGGCGTTGGAAATCGATTTTTTATAATATTCTTCAGCCTGATCATACTGTCCGAGTTCGAAATGAGATACTCCGAGTTTGTTATATGTTTTACCAAGTACTTCCTTATTATCCAGTTGCTCATTTATTGCTACCGAACGTTCATAGGATTCAATGGATTTTTCAAGGATTTGTTGTTTGTAGTAAAGATTACCCATATTATCCATTACCTGTGATAATCCGGCTTTATCATCAATGGTGGTTTTTACCTCTGCAGATTTTTCATAAAAATCGATGGCTTTGGTATAATCATATATGTTTTCATACACGTTGCCTATTTTGTTCAGATTTTCTGAGACGCCTTTGGTATCTCCTGATTCTTCTTTGATTGCCATAGATTTTTCAAGGGTTTCAATGGATGTTTCAAAAGCACCCGAATCAAGGTATACTTCGGCCATTCCATCATAAATGGTGGCAACCTGGTCTGGGTTTTCGCCGGTCTCTTCCTGAACCATCAATGATTTCTGAAAATATTCAATGGCTTTGGAATGAAAGCCTGCCTGTTTCAGTTCACTGGCAATTTCTGTATAAAGGATTGATTTCTCAACCCTGTGTTTGACATCATCAAGCTTACTAAGAGTGTCTTCATATTGAGCCAAAATAGACTGAATGGTAGGCTTATCAGGTGGTATAACCTGCACATCAGCTTGTTCAGGTTTATCTTCCTT
Organism: uncultured Bacteroidales bacterium; assembly: GCA_964652315.1. Taxonomy (GTDB): domain Bacteria; phylum Bacteroidota; class Bacteroidia; order Bacteroidales; family JAAAOM01; genus CAZZBU01. The sequence goes on along the minus strand of CAZZBU010000006.1, from coordinate 20,219 downwards.
CCTTACTTCAGGTTGGGGTTTCTCTGGTTCCGGTTCACTTACAGGTTGTTCATCCGGTTGTTCCTTTGGTTGTTCAAGAACCTTTTCTTCCTCCTTTTTTCTGGCTTCTTCGAGTTTTCGTAGTTCTTCACGTTGTTTTAAATCCAGGGAGGTCTCTATTACTTGAATTTTCAGGCGGGGATACTCTTCATACGGCATCAATTCAACCGCTTTTTGAAATTCAAGAAGGGCTTTCACATTTTCTTCAATGTTCATTAGGCTGTCTCCTCGTTTAATAAGCTTTTCATATTGAGCTTGTTTAAGCTGCTCATCGTCCTGCTCGGTATCATTCATTGAAAACAATAGCCTGGTTTCAGGAGAAATATTCTTATCAAAACCTTTGTGCGCTGATATATTGAGTGTGGAAAAAATCAATAACACAACCAATCCACTTCTAATCATCTTATCTTTTAAAAACATATATCTCAACTATTATCTGTTTTGTAAATCTAATGGTGTAAACTGTTCTACGTAAATCGTTTAATAAAGATACTATTTTTTAAAAAAAGGTCGGGTTGTGCATTCGTCTGTTGTTCAGCGATATGGCATAAGAAGTGGTCAGGTCAAAGGAAAACTGAGAAAGACCATGGCGCCGCCATCGGCACCGTTTTTCAAATGCAGGCTGCCTCCATTTTGCTTCATGATTAATTCGGTCAGCGCAAGTCCCAATCCCGGATTTTTATCCACATGCCGTTCAGACATGAAGAGTTTTATTCCTTGCTTAATCAGCTTTTCGGAGAAACCCCTGCCGTTATCACTGATGGTCAACTGAAGAGTATCATCAGCTGTGAGGATTCCGGAAACGCGGATTTTCACATTCTCACCTCCATGAGCAATGGCATTGTCAATAATATGACGCAAACATTGTTCAAAAAGATGCTTATCGAAATTGAGGTACAAATCCGAGGAAATTTCATTTATTAAAGTAAATCTTTGATAAGGTTCTGAATGAAAACTTAATTCTATTTCATTCACCACCTCATGGATATTAAACTCTTCCGGATTAAGGCTATAATTTCCAAGCGACAACTGTGAAATCAAAAGGGCATCATTTGAAAATTCCTCCAGTCTGATGGCCGATTCATTGATCAGGTGAATTGATGCCTTATACTTATGTTCCATATCGCTATCAGCCAAAAGCTTTGAAAAACCCAATATTCCGTTCAAAGGCGTTTTCATTTCGTGGCTGATTATTTTGAGGAATTGCATCTTAGTCCGATCCAGTTCAACGAGTTCTTCATGTGCTTTTTCAAGCTGCCTAAGCGTTAACTTTAAATTATCGACTGCTTCGTTCAACTCGGCTGTTTTTTCCCGTACTTTTAATTCAAGTTCTTCATTTGTATTTTTCAGGATTTCACGGTTTCGTTTCAACTCTATTTGAGTTTTAACGCGGGCAATAAGTTCTCCGTTTTTAAAAGGTTTTGTTATATAATCTTGTGCTCCCAGTTCAAATCCCTTGATTACACCTTCTTCTCCATGCAGGGTGGTAATAAATATCACAGGAATTTCTTTCAAAGAAGGATCGGATTTTATAAACTCACAAACTTCATATCCTGACACGTGTGGCATAAAGATATCCAGCAACACAAGATCAACATGGTGAATTTTTAGAATATCTATGGCTTTCTCACCATCTTCGGCAGTAAGAAATTGATAGTTATCCTCACCAAGTATTTCAATCAGGATTTGTATATTCGTATCAAAATCATCAACAATAAGTATGATTTCTTTAGAATTCATTATAAAGTTAAGTAATTAGTAAATAAATTTTAGGTTCTAATTATCCTGAAATGAAGTTAAAAAAAAAAGTTGAATACACACATCGTTTTTTTTATCAGTTAAATATACTAAACGGTTTGTAAACTTAATTAAAACAAAAAAGATGAAAAAATCTCTTTTACCCTTGCTCGGATTGATTCTTCTGGCAGGTTGTAAATCAGCAACAGAACCGGAATGGATAACTATTTTTGACGGAACATCACTTGAGGGCTGGCGTGCTTCCGAAAATAAGGGTTCATTTTACATCGAAAATGACATTCTTGTTTCTGAAGGTGAACGCTCGCACTTGTTTTATGAAGGTGATGTAAATAACGCAACTTTTAGAAATTTCGAATTTAAAGCTGATGTAAAAACTTCGCCCAATGGAAATTCAGGTATTTATTTCCATACGGAATATCAGGAAGAAGGCTGGCCGTCAAAGGGATATGAGGTTCAAATCAGCAATACCCATGAGGGAAATCCGGATGGCTACATCGAGCGAAAAAAAACCGGAAGCCTCTATGGAATCCGTAACTTATATATGCAATTTGTGCCGGATAATGAATGGTTTAATATTCACATTCAGGTAAAGGGAAAACGCATTAAGGTTTTTGTCAATGAAATTCAGGTGGTGGATTATATTGAACCCACGGATCCGGTTCGTAATGAAGGCTTTTCAGGGCGTTTACTGGATGAAGGCACCATGGCTATTCAGGCACATGATCCGGATATACCGGTATATTTTAAAAACATTATGATTAAACCCCTTCCGGATGATGCAGAGTTTGACGATGTGCGCGATCCTGTCGATCCTGCATATAATGCAATGATTACACGTTTACATTTGGACGGCTTTCCACTGATTGATGCACATGTTCATCTTAAAGACGGGATGACCATGGAACAAGCCCTGACTAAATCCATGATTGATGGAATAAATTATGGTATAGCCGTAAATTGCGGACTTGATTTTGAAATTAACACCGACGAAAAACTTAAAAATTACATTAACCAAAACCTTGAAGCTTTGCCTATTTTTAAAGCCATGCAGGCCGAAGGCCGTGAATGGGTGGATATTTTTTCAGAAGAGGCCATCAATCATTTTGATTATGTTTTTACCGATGCCATGACCTACACCGAGGCAGATGGAAACAGAGTACACCTATGGATACCCGAAGAAGTGCATATTGATGACAAACAAGCATTTATGGATATGTATGTCAGGCATATTGTAAACATTGTAACCACCGAGCCCATCGATATTTATGTCAATGCCACCTATTTGCCGGATTCAATTGCCGGGGAATATGATGCCTTATGGACCCCGGAACGAATGGATAAAGTTATTGATGCCCTGGTTTCATCAGGAGTTGCTTTTGAAATTAACGACAGGTATAAGATTCCCAATAAAGAATTTATCAAACGTGCTAAGGCAAAAGGGGTTAAATTCAGTTTTGGTACGAACAACACATCCTATAATGATTTAAACAGACTGGAGTACTGCCTGGAGATGATTGAAGAATGTGATTTGACTGTTAGTGATATGTTTATTCCAACACAAACCATTAATTAAAATTCTGCTTTGAAAATGCAGTACATTATCCGGATGGCTGTTGAAGCCGATTTTGAAAATATTATGGGTTTAATACATGAACTGGCTGACTTTCAGGGAATTGCCAACCATGTATTAAACTCTCCCCGGCAAATGAAAAAAGAGCAGGAATTCTTTAAGTGCCTTGTAGCAGAAAAGGATAATAAGGAAATCATTGGTATTGCTGTTTATTTCGTTGCTTATTATACCTGGGTAGGTAAATCCCTCTATCTGGATGATTTGGTTGTTAAGAAAGCATACCGAAATAACGGAATAGGGACAGCCCTGTTGGAAGAAATCAAAAAAACAGCACAAAGGGAAAATTGCCGGCGGCTGCGTTGGCAGGTATCTTCATGGAACAAAAATGCCATAAATCTGTACAAAAAAATGGGCGCAAACATTGATAAGACTACACATAACTGTGATATCAATCAGGTAAACCCCGTGAAAATTTAAGGATATTTGCTGGCTTTGGCACGAGCCAATGCAAGGCATCAACCATTTTGTTGTAAACCCTGGTACTAGATTTCAGAACCGAATTCTTTTAGCTTGACTTTTGCTTTTTCCAGTTCACGTTGCAGCTCTTTCTCACGTCGGGCCGATTGTTCCTGGGTAGCACGTAGCTCCTCCATGTTTTGTCGCATCTCTTCTTCCTGGGCCGACATTTCTTCGGCCTGTTGCTGCGATTGCTCAAGCAACAAAGTAGTTTGTATATTTGTGCGTACCGTTGCAATGGTGGATGCAATGCTTTCAGCTATACGTTCAACAAATTCAATCTGATACGTTTCTATTTGTTTGAACGAAGCAATTTCAATCACCCCAAATATTTCATCATTCAAAATCAGCGGCACCAACAATAAGGACCTTGGATTATCACCACCCAATCCAGAGGTAATCCTAATATAATCATTTGGAATATCAGTCATATAAATCGAGGCTTTTTCAAGGATACATCTGCCAATTAGCCCTTCATTCATTTCGAGCCGTTTATGCATGTATTTTCGCCTGTCATAAGCATAACATGCACTCAACTCAATATGCACATCTGATTTTTCGGAATTGTTGATAAGAAAAACACCGCCCTGGTTTGCATCCAGATATTTTACCAGGTTGCTGATAATGTTGTATGAAAGCTCTTCTGTATTATCATTGTTTTGACGCAGAATTTCAGCAAATTTGGCCTGTCCCTGGGTTGCCCAGTTTCGTTGAGCATCCTCTTTCCTGCGTTTTTCTTCTTCTTCAGCAGCGTTTTGTAATTCATCCCGCATCCTGATGAGCGAATTACCTAAATCATCCTCTTCGCTCAGGGGTTTAAAATCGGTTTTGAAGTTTCCTTTTCCAATTTCATCAGCAAAATTTGTGACATCTTTAAGGCTGCCTACCAACTGGTTCAGGGCAATTGACATTTGCCCAATCTCATCTCTGCCTTCTTCAATGCGCTTTTTAGGCATAATCCCTTTTGCCATGCGAAGCAATACGTTTTTAATTTCATTGATAGGCCTGGTTAATGTTCGTGTAGTTAATACAGCAGAAATTATGCTAAACAGGATAAGGATGATACCTGCAACAACAATAAACCGTCCAAAACGAGCAAAGAGGGAATCCATTTCCTGCCTTGCCTCCTGAATGATGTTTTCATGATTAACGGTTATCCTTTCAAGCTGATTGATAATAGTATCGGTAAGTACCATAACCTCACCACCTTCTTCAACCATGGGGACTACCTCAAAAATGGTAAGGGGATCATCATAGCTGTCAAAAGTGTTCAGTAATCCCATAATGTATTGATGCTTGGGAAATAAAGTATCACGAATGGTTTTTGATAAATCAGTATACATCTGCCTTTCTTCCGGATCTTCCCAGTATTGGGTCAGGGCAGTTAATGCGCTGTCAACTTCCGGAAATTCTACTTCATGAATATCTACCAATGCTCTTTTATCTGCTGTTTCAGGTTTTTTATCGATAAAAACCCAACTTCGGATAAGCATCCTGGAATTATCCACAAGGCGAATCATCTGATTTAAATTCTCAGTAGATGGGTTATAGATATTCTTTATCCGTTCATTCACATCTTCACTCTTGTTAAGAGTCCGCCATGTAAATGCAGCATTTGCAAGGAGTGCCAGAATTATTATTCCGAAACCTAACCCGATTTTTGCAGCAATAGATAGTTTTATCTTCATTCTGTTTAATTTTTTTCAACAAACAAAGCGTATGTAACTTGCCAAGATAACAATTATTTGCTGTAAACCAGCACTACATACCTTTCATTTTTAACGATGAATTTACTAAAAATTTCGATTTTTCAATGCAATACTAATTCTTTTTAATGCCTTTTTGACCACTTCGCGGGGGCAACCGATATTTATACGTTGAAATCCTGCACCCTCCTCACCAAAAATCACACCGTCACTAAAGCCTACTCCAGCCTCGTGGATCAGGAATTTCGTTAACTCTTTGGGCGCAAGATTAAGGCTTCTGAAGTCAAGCCAGACAAGATAAGTTCCTTCAGGATGTACCATTTTAACCTGGGGCAATTCATTTTCGAAGAATTCCTGCATCATGTTTACTGTGCCATCCAAATACAGCATCAGCTCATCCACCCAGGTACCTCCGTGGGTATATGCTGCCGTTAATGCCACATTCCCGAATATATTTCCTGCTCCTACGTGCACGTCATCAAGGATTTTTTCATATTTTCTTCTATGTACTTTGTTGGGCATAACAAGGAAGGATGTTGACAACCCGGCTAAATTAAATGTTTTGCTCGGGGCCATACACGTTATGGTTTGTTGGGCAATTTCCTCGGAAAGCGTACTTAATGGAATGTGTTTATGCCCCGGAAAAATCAAATCACTGTGGATTTCGTCAGAAATAATAAGCACATTATATTTCAGGCACAAGGCTGCAAAAGCTTCGAGTTCTTCTTTTTTCCAGACTCGTGCGACAGGATTATGGGGGCTGCAAAGGATAGCCATTTTCACTCCCGAAGCCAATTGTTTTTCCAGTGTTTCGAAGTCAATGGTATATTCTTTCCCGTTAACATGCAGTGAATTAGTAACCAATTCACGACGATGGTTTTTTACTGCTGAAAAAAAAGGAAAATAAACCGGCGTCTGAACCAGAATTTTATCACCGGGTTCCGTAAATGCCATTACAAGCATGTTTACTGCAGGCACAATACCAGGAGAAAACGAAATCCATTCTGGTTTAATTTCCCACTGATTCCGTTTGAGGTTCCATTTACAGATGCTATCATTAAAATCCTTACCCCTGAGCGTATAACCATAAATACGATGATTTAAGCGCTGTTGCATGGCATCCACAATGAAGGAAGGTGTTTCAATATCCATGTCGGCAACCCACATGGGAATTAAATCAGGATTCCCAAAATATTCCTTTCTCACCTCATATTTGATTGCGTCGGTATTTTCTCTGGGAATAATCTTATCAAAATCGTACATAAAATGAATTTTTGCTCAAACCTATCCATTTTCCGGCAGGTAGTAACTACTACACGAAAAATAATTGGATTGGTTACGTCACCAGATATTTTTTTGTTGAATAACATTTAATTCTTGATAATTAGAATTAGATTCGTTAACAAAAGCAAAAAGACAAAGTTTAATTGCTTCAAGTGAAATTTTCATCATAAGCATAATAAAATAATACATGCAGCAGGTAAGGCCAAAAAAGAGCTTTGGACAACATTTTCTTAAAGACAGGAATATTGCCCTCAAAATAGTCCAATCCCTTCAGCAGGAAATATCTGGCGAAGTCATTGAAATTGGTCCGGGGACCGGTGTTCTTACCACTTACCTGAATGAAAAATATAAAAACTTCCAAGTGATTGAGGTTGATGACGATTCAGTTGAATACCTGAAAAACGCCCTTCCCGAACTAAAAATAATCCATAAGGATATTTTAAAAATTAACCTGTCCGAAATTGCAGGGGAGAACATGGCCCTCATCGGCAATCTGCCATATAACATTTCCAGTCAGATTTTTTTTAAAGTACTGGATAACAGGGAATTTGTAGATGAATGTGTTTTCATGGTTCAAAAAGAGGTAGCCGACAGGATTTGTTCACCGGCAGGAAACAAAACCTATGGCATTCTCAGTGTATTAATGCAGGCATATTTCGAAGTAAAATATCTTTTTACCGTAAGTCCTGGAGTTTTTCACCCGCCACCAAAAGTAAAATCCGCTGTGATGCGCCTTAAGCGCAATAAGGTTACTCAATATCCCTGTGATGAAAGCCTTTTTTTTGCTTTGGTAAAATCGGGATTCAACCATCGCAGAAAAACCCTGAGAAATGCCATTAAAAACCATTTGCCTGAGGGATTTTCACATTCTCTTTTAAATAAACGGGCAGAACAATTAGAAGTGGTTAACTTTGTGGCGCTTGCTCAGGCCATTGAAGCTTACAATAGTTAATATTTTGAAACATGCATTTCGAATTAACCAAAGAGTTCCTGGAGGAACTGAAAACAAAAATTGCTGACAAAGACGAAGTTAAAGTCTTTCAGTTGGTCAGGGATTTGCATCCGGCCGACCTGGCAGAGATATATAAAAACCTGGATGAACAGGAATCAAAATTTTTATACCTGTTGCTCGACCATGAGAAGGCAGCTGATATGCTTCTTGAGCTGGAAGACAACGACAGGGAAAAACTTTTAAATGCACTTCCGGGGGAAATCATTGCCAGGCAGATTATTGGCGAAATGGATTCGGACGATGCTGCCGATGTACTTGGTGAGCTTTCAGAAGAGAAGCAGGAAGAAGTACTGCAAAATATTGCTGACCTTGAACATGCAGGTGATATTGTTGACCTCTTGCATTATAAGGAGAATACAGCAGGTGGTCTTATGGCAAAAGAGGTCATCACCGTGAATGAAAACTGGGACATTGTAACCTGCATCCGGGAAATGCGGAAACAAGCTGAGGAAATAGATGAACTGTATTATGTTTATGTTATAGATGATGATGGTATTTTAAAGGGGACATTATCGCTTAAACGCATGTTACTTACCAAAACATCAGCCAAGATCAAAAACATTCAAAACTCGGACATCATTTATGTAAAGACGGATACACCATCAGAAGAAGTGGCCCAGATTATGGAAAAGTATGACCTGGTATCTCTGCCAGTGGTTGATGCCATTGGGCGTTTGCTGGGACGAATCACCATTGATGATGTGGTGGATGTTATCCGTGAAGAAGCTGAGAAAGATTACCAGATGATTTCGGGTATCACAGAAGACGTAGAATCAACAGATAAAGTATGGCTGCTCACGAGGGCTAGGCTTCCCTGGCTTTTGGTTGGACTGGTAGGGGGTGTTTTTGGTTCCCTGGTCATTGCCAATTATGAGCTCGAGCTGGAATTATACCCCCAGATGGCTTTTTTTGTTCCCCTTGTTGCTGCCATGGGGGGTAATGCCGGTGTGCAATCATCGTCTATTATTGTACAAAGCCTGGCAAGTAACTCCCTTGGACTTGAAAGCACCTTCCAGAAATTACTAAAGGAACTGGGCGTATCCCTGATAAACGGGTTTATTATGGCTGCGTTAATTTTGTTATACAGCTACTTTGCCACCGATTCGTTGCCGCTTACACTTACCGTTAGCTCGTCCCTGTTGGCTGTGATAATTTGTGCCTCCCTTTTTGGCACTTTTATCCCCCTTGCTCTGAACAGGTTCAAAATTGATCCTGCACTTGCCACCGGGCCGTTTATAACGACATTTAACGATATACTGGGGTTGTTCATTTATTTTGTTTTAGGGCGGATTATGTATGCAGTATTTTTATAGTTGCTTAACTATCAATAGAAATAATTAAAATTATTATATTTAGTGTCAGTTTACAAATTAAATAATTAAAGATAAATCATAATAAATGAGTGAGTTAAAAAAGATTAAATCTGCGTTGATTTCTGTTTACCACAAAACCAATCTGGAAAAAATAGTTGAAACCCTCTCACAGCATGATGTCAGCATTTATTCTACAGGAGGGACCAAAGATTTCATCGAAAGCCTGGGTGCCAAAGTAACACCTGTTGAAGATGTTACCACGTACCCTTCTATTCTTGGAGGAAGAGTAAAAACCCTGCATCCGAAAATATTTGGTGGAATACTGGCCCGTCGCGATAATCCTACAGACATGGAACAGGTACAACAGTTTGAGATTCCTTCCCTGGACCTGATCATTGTTGATCTTTATCCCTTCGAAGATACGCTTCGTTCAGGAGCTACACATCAGGACATCATTGAAAAAATTGATATCGGTGGAATTTCATTGATCCGGGCAGCAGCAAAGAATTATAGCGATGTGGTTATTGTACCTTCACAGGCTCAATATAAGGAGTTATCCGATATCATAGAAAAGCAGGAATGCCAGACCAGCATTGAACAAAGAAAATATTTTGCTGCTCATGCTTTTAATGTCTCATCGCATTACGATACAGCTATTTTCAATTATTTCAACAACGAAAATGAAATAAAAGCTTTTCGCCAAAGCAACCTTGAGGCTAAAGTGTTGCGTTACGGTGAAAACCCACATCAGCATGGGACTTTTTATGGAAAATTCGAAGCGGTATTTGATCAGCTTCACGGAAAAGAAATTTCCTATAACAACCTGCTTGATATTGAAGCTGCTGTGTACCTCATTTCAGAGTTCGGGGAAACCACCATGGCCATCATGAAGCACAATAATGCATGTGGTATTGCCAGCCGCGAGGTATTGGTTGATGCCTGGAGAGCTGCTCTTGCAGGTGACCCTGTTTCAGCTTTTGGCGGCATACTCATAACCAACCGTGAAATTGATGAAGAAACTGCCAATGAGATGGATAAACTGTTTTTTGAAGTGGTCATTGCTCCTTCTTATAATGATTCTGCTTTGGCTATACTAAAAACGAAAAAAAACCGTATTATCCTAGTTCAGAAAGAAACCGTATTTCCTATGCAGCAATTCCGTTCAATGCTAAACGGAGTGCTTGTTCAAGACAGAGATACAAAAATTGAGAAACCTTCTGACATGAAAACCGTAACAAAGGTATCTCCAACTGCTGAACAAATAATTGATCTTGAATTTGCTAATAAAGTTGTGAAACATACAAAATCGAATACGATTGTGCTGGCTAAAAACAAACAGCTCTGTGCCAGCGGTGTTGGACAGACTTCGCGTGTGGATGCACTCCGTCAGGCTATTGACAAGGCACGGTCTTTTGATTTTGATTTGGAAGGTGCAGTTATGGCTTCCGATGCATTTTTTCCCTTCCCTGATGTGGTGGAAATTGCAGACAAGGCAGGCATAAAAGCCGTTATTCAGCCCGGAGGTTCCATTCGCGATAAAGAGTCTATCGATTATTGTGATAAGCATGGACTGGCAATGGTAACTACAGGTATCAGACATTTTAAACATTGATAGTTAAACGGAAAGAAAAAGAAGTATATGGGGTTGTTTTCATTTTTATCTCAAGAACTGGCAATTGATCTGGGTACAGCCAATACCATCATCATCCATAATGATAAGATAGTAGTTGATGAGCCATCCATTGTGGCTGTGGATCAGCATACAGGTGAGTTAATAGCCATTGGTCACAAAGCCAGGCAAATGCATGGAAAGACGCATGAACATATCAAGACTATCCGCCCCCTGCGCGATGGTGTTATTGCCAATTTTGATGCTGCCGAGAAAATGATCCGGGGAATGATAAAAATGATCAATCCCAAGCAACGGATGTTTACCCCATCCCTGAAAATGGTGGTATGTATCCCTTCAGGAAGTACCGAGGTTGAAATCCGTGCTGTACGCGACTCCTCCGAACATGCTGGTGGGCGTGATGTATACATGATTTACGAACCCATGGCTGCTGCCATTGGTATTGGAATTGATGTAGAAGCCCCGGAAGGTAGTATGGTTGTAGATATTGGAGGTGGTACCACAGAAATCGCTGTGATTGCCCTGGGTGGAATTGTGTGCAATCAGTCCATCCGTATTGCAGGTGATGGTTTTACCAGTGATATTCAGGCTTATATGAGGCACCAACATAACATAAAAATAGGTGAACGAACAGCAGAAGACATTAAATTGTCTGTTGGGTCAGCCCTACCGGATATAGATGAATCGCCGGCTGATTTCAGCGTGCGCGGCCCCAACCTTATGACTGCCATGCCAACAGAAATTCCGGTTTCGTACCAGGAAATAGCCCATTGCCTGGATAAATCCCTTTCAAAAATTGAAACAGCGATTTTATCTGTACTGGAGCAAACACCACCGGAGCTGTATGCTGATATTGTAACCCGTGGTATTTATCTGGCTGGTGGTGGTGCATTATTGCGTGGCCTTGATACCCGCCTTACCGATAAAATCTCCATTCCGTTTCATGTGGCTGAAGATCCGTTACATGCTGTGGCTAGGGGTACGGGAATTGCTTTAAAGAATACAGATAAGTTTTCATTCCTGCTGCGATGATAACATGAGGATAAAGCATTATGAGGAATCTGATCCGTTTTATAATCAGGAACCATTTTTTTATACTCTTTATCATTTTTGAAATTATTGCCTTTTCAATGCTGGTAAACCAAAATGCGTTCCAGCGCAGCACATTTAGTTCGGGCACTCGGGCTGCCATGGGCAGGGTGTATGATAATCTTAATTTTTTCAAGCAATATCTTAACCTAAGGGAAACAAACCGGGCGCTCCAGCGTGAAAATCGCGAGTTGAAAAATCTTCTGAAACAAAATTACGAAACCAGCCTGACTGAGTTTATTGAAATTGATGATTCATTGTATAATCAACATTTTAAATACACCGAAGCCAAGGTAATCAACAACAGTGTGAATAAACAGCACAATTATCTGATTCTTAACCGGGGCGAACGTCATGATGTGGAAGTGGAAATGGGGGTAGTTTCTCCAAACGGACTGGTTGGCATTGTAACCGCCACTTCGCCCAACTTTTCCACGGTAATATCCCTGTTGAATGTGGATACACGAATCAGCGCCAAAATTAAGAAAAACGATTATTTCGGATCATTGATTTGGGACGGGAAGGACTACCAACGGGCACTATTAAGAGAAATTCCCTACCATGTAAATATCAGTGAGCATGATACCATTGTCACAAGTGGCTTTTCTTCCGTCTTCCCCGAAGGCATCCGGATAGGAACCATTGAGAGTTTTAATGTAAAGGGAGGTAATTTTTATGAAATCATTGTAAAGCTTTCAAATGATTTCAAGCAATTATCAAATGTTTATATCGTTAAGAATCTGTTAAAGGAAGAGCAGGAAAATGCACTTGAAGTTACACAAAATCGTTAATAAAACAGAATTTTTATATCAGAGGACAGGTTAAAAGCTATGATTGAATCACTACCCCGTAACGTTATTCGGTTTATCGTCCTGGTTTTAATTCAGGTATTTATCTTTAACAACATTCAGCTAAACGGCTACCTGAACCCATATATTTATATTTTATTTATCATCCTGTTGCCATTTAGCATACCCAAATGGATGCTTTTGTCCCTTTCATTCTTCATTGGAATTGTTATTGATTTGTTCACCCACACGCCGGGTATGCATACAGCTGCCTGTGTTTTTATCGGCTTTGTCAGACCGCTGGTATTAAGTCTTTTTGCACCCCGCGAAGGATACACCAGCTCCACAAAGCCCCAGATTATTGATTATGGTACAAACTGGTTTATAAAATATGCAGGAATTATGACATTTTTGCATCATTTAATCCTGTTTTACGTAGAAGTATTTGGTTTTAGTCACTTTTTTAATACACTGGGCCGTGTAATTTTCAGCTCAATCTTTACGTTATTAATTATTACCATCAGTCAATTACTCGTTGCAAGAAAATAAATGGAGCAATTCTCGGTAAGAAAATATACTATTGCAGGAATCGTAATTATGATCGCCCTGGTATTCATTCTGAAGTTATTTTACCTTCAGGTGATCGATGAATCCTATCGCCTTTCAGCTGAAAACAATTCCAGGCGGGTGGTTACACTTTTTCCGGCCCGCGGCTTATTTTTTGACCGCGATGGTGAATTGCTGGTATACAATCAGGCTGCCTATGATTTAGTGATTGCTCCTTATCAATTGCAGGAATTTGATACAGCCGAACTTTGTACCATTTTAAATATCGACAGGGAATTTCTGGTTAACGGCATCGAACGCTCGTTTATGCCGCGCTACCGGAGAGAACCGTTTATCAAACAGGTGTCTGCTGAAACCTATGCCGAACTTCAGGAAAAACTTTACCGTTTTCCGGGCTTTTATGTTCAACCAAGGACATTACGAAAATACTCGAGCGACATTGCTGCCCACCTCATCGGATATGTAGGTGAAGTAGATGATAAAATCATAGAGGAAAATGATTATTACAGCATGGGCGACTATATTGGAATCAGTGGTATTGAAAAAACCTATGAAGAATACCTTCGCGGCGAAAAAGGACGTGAAATTTATAATGTGGATGTACACGGAAGGGTGCAGGGAGTATATGAAGGCGGCAGGTATAATGAGCCGGCAGTGGTTGGGAAAAACCTCACCCTTACGATTGATGCCGACTTACAGACTTATGGTGAAAAGCTGATGGAAGACTTCCGTGGCAGCATCGTGGCTATTGAACCTCAAACCGGAGAGATTCTGGCCATGGTAACAGCACCAAATTATGACCCCTCGCTTCTGGTTGGCCGGGAACGGACCAAGAACTACCGAAAACTGCAAAGCGATACACTAAAGCCGATTTTCAACCGCGCTTTAATGGCGCAATATCCGCCCGGCTCTACTTTTAAAATGATAAATGCCCTGATAGGCCTTCAGGAAAACGTGGTAAATCCGAAAGCAACATATTATGTTGATGGGGCTTATTATGCCAGAGGTGTAACAGTGAAGGATCATGTATACGGGTATGTTGATATGGTAAGCGGCATTCAAAAATCATCCAATGCCTATTTCTGTCACATTTTCCGGAACATCATCGAAGACCGGGATTATCCTTCAGTACCTATGGCATTCAACAACTGGCGTGATCACCTTCTCTCTTTTGGCTTTGGCAGACCATTGGGTAGCGACTTCCCAAATGAATTAAGCGGTTATGTACCCAATACCTCTTATTATGACAGATATTATGGCGAAGGCCGCTGGAAAGCCCTCACCATCATATCGCTGGCCATCGGGCAGGGAGAGTTGGGCATTACTCCGCTTCAACTGGCTAATATGACTGCAGCCCTGGCAAACAAAGGGTATTATTACACCCCTCATGTAGTTAAAAAAATCGAAGGGATTGATACGCTTAGCCGGAAGTTTACAACCCCCCATTTTACTACAATTGATTCTTCGCATTTTCCGGTAGTTTTGGATGGAATGGAAATGGCAGTTAATGGAGGGGAAGGAAGCACTTCACGCATTGCAAAAATTAATGATATTGTTGTTTGCGGTAAAACCGGAACTGCTGAAAATCCACATGGAGAAGACCATTCGGTATTTTCGGCTTTTGCTCCAAGGGAAAATCCGCAGATTGCGATAGCGGTTTATGTTGAACATGGCAAGTGGGGTTCTACTTATGCTGCACCCATAGCCAGTCTGATGATTGAAAAATACCTGACCGACACAGTGTCAAGGAAATGGGTTGAAAATTTAATGTTAAATGCCACAATAGACTATTAATTGATAAAACGAGGTAACATATTAGCACATATTGACTGGTTAACCGTAGGGCTTTACTTGGTATTGGTTTTCCTGGGATGGTTAAATATTTATGCAGCAGTATACAACGTTGAGCATCAAAGCATCCTGGATGTTAGCCAGCGCTACGGTAAACAACTTATCTGGATTACAGCAGCTATAGCGATTGCCGTAATTATGCTAATTATTGATGAAAAGTTTTATTCATTTTTTGCTTATGTTATCTACGCATTTTTCATTCTGAGCCTTATCCTGGTTTTAATCATTGGCAAAGAAATTAACGGAGCAAAATCCTGGTTTTCCTTTGGCAGCGTACAGATTCAACCGTCTGAATTCGCAAAAATTGCCACTGCACTGGCCCTGGCCCGTTTAATGAGTACTTACAACTTTAAGCTGTATAAAAGAGAATGGTTTTTCCGTATGCTGGTGATTATTGCACTGCCGGCCATGTTAATCGCACTTCAGCCTGATATGGGTTCGGTACTTATTTATTTTGCTTTTATAGTTGTCCTCTTTCGCGAAGGAATGTCTCCGGTTATACCCATTGTGGGAATTTACCTTGCCATATTGTCTATTCTGGCTTTGGTCCTGGATAGTTTTACCGTAACCCTGATTCTTATTGTTGGAGCGGTTTTGATTCTTGCAGTTACAAACAAACGTTATACCCAAATCATCCTTGCCGGCTTATTCTTTGCAGCATTTTTCTTTGGAGCCAAATATTTAAATACCAAGCTAAATGCTGGCTATTCAGCCTATATAATTTTAATGATTACTTTAGCCCTGGCTTTATTGGTCTTTTTTATTCTTTCCCTTCGAAAAAAAATCAGGCACGGGCTCTTAATTCTTGGTTTATTTGTGGTGTCATTGGGCATCACTTATTCAGTTGATGTGGTATTTAACAAAGTGCTGGAGCCTCATCAACAAATGCGTATTAACGTGTTGTTAGGGATTGAAGAAGATCCACAAGGAGCGGGTTATAATGTACGGCAGTCAAAAATTGCCATTGGCTCCGGAGGGTTCAGTGGTAAAGGGTTTTTACAGGGAACGCAGACAAAATATAAATTTGTACCGGAACAAAGTACGGACTTTATCTTCTGTACCGTGGGTGAAGAATGGGGATTTATGGGCACTTCCCTGGTGATATTGTTGTTTATGTTGTTTCTCCTGCGATTAATTTACCTTGCTGAAAGACAAAAATCAACCTTCAACCGTGTTTTTGGCTACGGAGTATTATCCATATTCCTGTTTCACATTCTTATTAATATCGGAATGACTATCGGGTTGTTCCCGGTTATAGGCATTCCATTACCTTTCTTTAGCTATGGAGGAAGCTCTCTTTGGTCGTTTACAGCATTGTTGTTTATTTTCCTGCGATTGGATGCAGGCAGAATATACACCATGCGTTAATCAATAGCTGTGACAAATTCTAAATTGCAAATCTGCTCATTTGTTATGCCGGTATGGCATATGAAGAGGAAGTTAGTGGACGAAAAGGCTTATCAAAAGTTATGTCGTGTTCACTTTCGACATAATTAATAATCTCAGGAAAAAAGATATTAAATTCCTCTCCGATCCGTTCATAATTGACCGATAAAATTTCCATGGCCTTTTCGGTTTTTTGCGGTAGCGATGTACATCGCGACATGCCAAACAGAACTTTCTCTATGCCATCAATGGAAGCATACGATCGTATCCAGTTATTTTTTACAAATTTCGGGAAAAACTCTTTTACATCGTCAGGAAATGTGTGATAATAAGCAGCCAGGCGTGAATGAACTGATTTAATATATTCCTCCAGGGATATCATGATATAATCTTCCCAGAATAAGGCCAAAAAATGATCGTAAATAATATCAACCACAATGCCCGCATATTTTGCATAAGTTGGGGCAAACAACGATTTTGTTTCTTTAACGGTAGGATGGGTGTCTGTGTATTTATCTATATTGCGGTGCAATACAATGCCCTTCTGTATGTTTTTTGAAAAATTATTAAAATGACGGCCCTTAACAAAATCACCGATGAAATTTCCAACTAAAATTTCATCCGAGTTTCCTGAAAGATATGTATGGGCCAAAAAATTCATTGTTGTGTTTTTATTGTAATTAATCAAATTCCATGCCGAATATTATAAATCATTGACATTTTGTTTTATCGAGCCTTAAATCAATACCAAATTGGTGTTATTGGTAAGATAATTCACAATTTTGTATGCGACTGTTTTTAGTTCCAAAATGGTGGAACAACGGCTCCTTTATTAAATAACTGAATTTAATCTTTTTTGTTTTAAAAAATAATCTGTTCTGTAGCACAATCATGCTAAATTTTGACAAAAAAAGGTTATCCCTGAATGAATGGTTCATTCCAGCCGATAACCTTTAAAAAAGTGATAAAGAATGTTTCTTTTTAAGCGTTTAGCTTATTTTTGATTTTTTTTGTTTCGTCTTCAAATCCTGGTTTTTCCAGCAAGGCAAACATATTTTTCTTATAAGCTTCTACACCAGGCTGATCAAAGGGGTTAACTCCCAGAATATACCCACTTATGGCACATGCCCGTTCAAAGAAGTAAATCAACTGCCCAATGTAGAATTCATTAATTTCCGGCATGCTTATCTTAATATTTGGTACTCCACCATCCACATGGGCCAGCATGGTACCAAGCTCGGCCATTTTATTTACATAGTCAATGTTTTTACCTGCGAGATAATTGAGCTTGTCCAGGTTATCTTCATCCGAGGGCACATGTAACTCCTTATCAGGATTTTCAACAGAAATGACTGTCTCCATGAGCAGGCGTTCACCTTCCTGAATATACTGTCCCATGGAATGTAGATCAGCCGTAAGATTAACGCTTGCCGGATAAATGCCTTTACCTTCCTTACCTTCGCTTTCGCCGTATAGTTGTTTCCACCATTCGGCAATGTATGAAAGCTTTGGATTATAGTTGGCAAGGATTTCAATTTTTTTTCCGGTTTCGTATAATGCATTTCTGGCGGCAGCGTATAGTGCAGCCGGATTTTCTTCAAAGGGGGTGTTTTTGCCGGTTATCTTTTCCATGGAGACTGCTCCGTTGATGAACTTCCGAATGCTAAATCCGGACACAGCTATTGGCAATAAACCTACTGGGGTAAGCACTGAAAACCGCCCGCCCACATCATCAGGAATTGAGAAAGTTTTATACCCTTTCTGATCAGCCAGGGTCCGTAAGGCTCCTTTATTGGCATCAGTTATGGCCACGATTAATTCTTTAGCAGTTTCGGGGCCAACTTTACTTTCGAGATGATCCTTAAGAATGCGAAATGCAATAGCAGGTTCAGTAGTAGTACCTGATTTTGAGATAACGATAATGCCATATTTTTTATTTCCCAATACCTCAAGCATTTCAGCCAAATAGTCTTCTCCAATATTTTGTCCGGCAAAAAATACATGAGGGGTACCGTTGGGTGGTATCAAATGCGAAAAGCTATGCGACATAGCTTCAATAACCGACTTGGCACCAAGATACGAACCACCAATGCCTATAACTACAACAACATCTACTTTCTCCTGAAGTGATTTAGCGGTTGTTTCAATATCAGTGATTATTTGATCTGAGATCGAGGATGGAAGGTGCAACCAACCCAAAAAATCACTGCCTTTTCCAGTCTTTGATTCAAGGGCTTCCTGATATCTGGTAACATCATTAGCATAAGCATAAACCTTATCTTTACTGACAAAATCATACACTTTCGAAATATCAAGTGCTACATTTTTCATAGTAGTTCTGTTTAAAGAGTTATTATTATTTTAAATTTTCAGCTAATAAACGGATTTCAATGACAGGAGATATCTTCTCATATAGAATATTGTAAACTGCAGTTGTAATCGGCATTTTCACCCCATGCTTTTTGTTAATCTCATGAATGCACTTCACGGCATAATATCCTTCTGCAACCATGTTCATTTCAAGATGCGCTGATTTTACAGAATAACCTTTACCAATCATGTTACCAAATAACCGGTTGCGGCTAAATTGTGAGTAGGTGGTTACCAGTAAATCACCAAGATAGGGCGAACTGCTTATTTTACGCTTATTGCTATAGGTTTTGTCCAGGAATCTTTTAATCTCCCTGATGGCATTTGATACAAGTACTGCCTGGAAATTATCGCCATATCCAATGCCATGACAGATTCCGGCTGCAACAGCAACAATGTTTTTCAAAATAGCAGCATATTCTGTTCCATAAATGTCTTTAATTACATTGGTTTTTATGTAGTGGCACGATAGCTTTGAGGCAATAACCTCTGCCACCTCAAGCTTTTTTGCTGCGATAGTGAGGTATGAAAGACGTTCAAGTGCTACTTCCTCAGCATGACAGGGGCCTGAAATGATTCCCAGATTATCATAAGGCACATTATATATTGCATTAAAAAATTCGGTAACCGTAAGATTTTCGTCAGGAACAATTCCTTTGATGGCTGATACGATGAATTTATTTTCGTATTCAATACTAACATCCTGTAATGATTCTTTTAAAAAGGGGGCTGGTATGGCAAATACCAGAATATCTGAGTCGGAAATGACTTTTTGTAGATCAGAATAAAAAGAAATGCGGGCAGGATCAAATGCTACAGAGCTCAAGTACCGGCGGTTGTGGCGGTGTTTTTTAAGGTATTCAATTTGCTCAACGTCTCTGAGATACCAGTTTAGATGGTCAGCAGATTGTAGGATTATTTTTGATAATGCTGTGCCCCAGCTTCCACCACCTATTACTGCAATTCTTGAATTATTATCAATCATTATGTGTTTGTTCGTTCTAAAGGAATACAAAAATAAGATTATCCGTTGAGGTAAAACAATTTTTTTCGAATATGTATTACGAAGTAACCTTAAGATAAAATCAATTTTTTGTTAGTATATGTTCATTTTTACCCAAAAGTGTTCGAAAACGAACAGGGTGTGTATTGTTACCGGACATTTTTTTTCAGTGGCGGTTATGCAAAATTATAGTAATAAGCTGTTATTTATGTTTTTACATTTTTTGGCACGGGATATGTATTTAAAATGTTACTTTTTTCATAAATAAAGTATACCCTTCTCTTACATATAGGTATAGGTTTATTTAATTAGGTAATACTTAGGTTTGAAAGCACCC
>CAZZBU010000005.1:33903-65099 GCA_964652315.1 uncultured Bacteroidales bacterium | reverse complement strand
GCTAATACTTTTTTACCACCTACTGAGGACATCCTGGATCTGAATCCGTGTTTATTTTTTCTTTTTCTGTTCGAAGGCTGAAATGTACGTTTCATGACGTTATTATTTTCAAATTATTATCTTTTTTCAATTGCGGTTGCAAAAGTATATTTTTTTTGCTTTAAAGACAAAGAAACATTGAATTTTTATTTGATTGAAGATGAAGAATTGCTGTATAATGTTTTTTCAATATCTGATGCCCTGTTTAGCGATACCTTTTTTCCATTGAACCACGCTACGATAAAAGCATCGGTAAAACCTTCTTTCCGGACACTCAGCAAAGCCTTCTCTGCCTCATTGCGATGACTGAATAGACCGGCATAATACTTTTTCATTTCTCTGTTGGTTATTTCTTCTCCTGTTATGGGCCATAAACCACCAAAATAATTATATGGGACAGGCTTACTGAAAACCCCAAGCTGAATTCTGTAAAGCAGACCGTATTCTGTTTCATAATCCATTTGAAACGGATTATCAGGGGAATATACCGATGAGGCATGTACGGTAAACTGGTTCAAAGCATCAGCTTGATTCAATTCGTCTTTGTTTCCCTGGGGAGTTTTAGTCTGGCTACCCAGACGATTTTTGATTATATTCCGGTCAATCACCGTTGTTGAAGTGTTTCCCGATTGCTCAATTTTAGCAGGGTTTTGCTTCAGTTTGTGTTCGGCAGCCAGTTCCATCCTGCGGGCCTTGGCAAATTTAAGGTCTGCATTTTTTTGTATGATACCAGCCTCAGACTCCAGGGCTTCAATTTTACGAATAACCGCCATCCGTTTAGTTTCGTTCTCTGCAGAACTAAGTTGAAACCGTTGCTCATCAGCCAATCGATGAATGGAATCTGCCTTTAGTTGCAAGTCAAGCGCCCTTTCGAGGATCTGATTGTATTTTTCTTCGTCAATTTCGAAAACGGGTTGGGCTTCTGTTGCACTGGTCTTTGTCTCAGTCAAAGCAATGGCATCATCCTTTTCAGGTTCAAAAGATAATGGTTTAAATTGTGCTGCTGCCAGGAGTAATTGTGGTTCATTGCTAAGGTTTAAAGCTTGCTTTTCTACTTCGCGAAGGCCGAACACCTGCCATTGTTCATTTGATGTGTAACGGTTTGTGCTGATGAAATACTCATTCTGATTGTCAGATGCAGGGCCAAGGAAAAACTCATCAAAAGGAGTGTTTACCGGGAAACCCAAATTAACCGGATTGCTCCAGCTATCGGTCTGTGGATTATAGATGCTTTTATAGATATCATATCCACCGTACCCTCCTGTTCTGTTGGAACTAAAATACAGGGTATTATCAGTAGGATTGAATACTGCCTGCACTTCATTAAAAACCGAATTAATATTACCTGGTAATGGGTTTATTTGTTTGTCATAAACTCCGGTCGATTCACAATATTTAAAAATGTCGGCATTGCTCCTAAAAAGCCCTTTTGATCCTGAAAGGTATATGCATTGTTCACCGGACTGCAGCGGGGAAGGCTGAAACACAAGGATATTTTCAGCCTTTATTCCTGCTTCTATAAAAAACACGTCATCTTTAATTACCCAACTTCCTGCAGGCAGGCGTTGCTGATTGTATATTTTATGACCTTCATTATCTGTGGTGATATGGAATGGTGCTTCGTAAATTGTTGCCTTCTTTATGGCTTCTTTTAACGTTCTGGCTGCTTCAATCCACTGGTCTGTAGCATTGCTTTCAAGTGCAAAACGCGGTTTTTTGCTTTTATATTCCAGTAAATGTAAATATGCTTTATCGGGTTGTATATTGTTTAAATATGCTCTTCCGAGGTAATAATATTGTTTGGGATGTATTTCGCTGCCCTCAGCCAGCTTTAAATATTCTAGACATTGTTGCCAGTCAGATTGCAGATAAAAGAGCGATACTCCGGCATAGTAGTTATATTCAGGATCGTTGGGATATTCTTCTAGTAATTCTTTAAAAGATTTAAGTGCTTCAGCATAATTTTCCTGATCAAAAAGTTGCCTGCTTTTTTCGAAGTCATTTTGTGCGGATACAATTATTATCCCTTTAAATATCAAGTATCCAATAAGTATTATTTGTTTCATTCTATATCCTTGCATCTATCCCAACCTTGAATGTAATTAAATGGTTTTCTAACCGGATTTTTACAGAGAAAATTGTACCAAACCTACATATTTTTTAATAATCATGGAAAAGTGCAATTAAAAACCAGCGTCACCATACAAAACCCGGTTAAAAGCCAAATATACGTACCATTATGCAGGTTGGTTGCCAAATATATCTAACAGAAAAAAAAAGGCCGGGTAAAACAGGGGCGAAGTGCAAGGTTTATCTGTCAACGTTTTCCCGGCCTTTTACGGAGTTGGTATCTATGGTATAAAATCGATTGTTCTTTTAAACTTCTTGTCAGGAGTATACAGTCTCATACCGGTTCCTTCCGGATATGTTTTTTCCAGCTTTTTCAAATTAAAGCACAATGTGTCTGTAATGTATGCTTCACAAGGATCGTTGTGAGCATGATGGAGAAGAAAAAATTCAGGTTCGGGCAGGGGAGGTGTGCCACAGAAAAACGGTTGTTGTTTCAATTCAAAATCATGTTTGGCACATCCACCCGAGTAACTGACAATGATATTCAAAATCTGCTCTTCAAACCATGCTTTGCTTATTTCCACCCTGTCGTGAGGCATTGAAAAGGGATCTTCATCCAATGCCAGCATTGAATAGCCATTGCATGAGAGAGGTTCGGCTTTGAGGATATTTACCATGGGCCCAACCATGCAGATGCTGGCCATTTCATTCGCCGGAATATAGGTTACCCGCAAGCGTTGCCCATGGTAATAATCTATATTTTCAGGCAAATTAACAGGTTCGAGCAGATCCCCGTTTTCAGGTTCAAGCACCCATCCGCAGCCATCCAGATTGCTGTAATCCAGCAACGTTGCGTCAACGTCTGCTACTACTCCGGGAAGACTTTTCAGCTCGGAAAGCAGAATTTTTGCGCGGTAGTCAGCTTCCTGATAAATGGAATCAAGATGAGGATAAGGTACAACATCGATTAATTTAAAATACAGTTCGCCCGCTACTGTATCACGGGTAAAGCGTTCATGCGTATTCAACAGGATGAGATGTTGATTAAAGCCATTGAAATACTGAAGCTCAATCTTTGCATTGCCTTCCCAAAAACAATTTGCTTTTTCAGGGCAACGAGATTCTTCAAGCAAGCGGTTGAATTTTAACCACTCCGCTTTTTCTTCGCCGTAGATACTTTCTCCAAAATTAATAACAAGGGTATCAATACCGGCATCTTTTAAAATTCTTCCCGGATTCTCATTATTTACAGGTTCATGTTTTTCACAACCCTGGATAAGCAAGCTTGTTATTATTAATAAGGTTATCATGTATCTCATGTTTGCAATTCTTCATTTAAACAATGATGATGAATAATTGAAAAAGGTTGCGTAAAAAAACAAAATCTTAGACGCAACCATCCTGTATTATTATGCATCATGTAAATAATAATCATTGCCGGAGTTGGTGACTAAAGATACTGTTGGTCATCAAGGTATTAATATAATGATGTACCTTTGAAGAAAAGCATACATATTTCATTGGTGACCAATTTAAGTAAAATAATTAAAGGTTGTAAGGCAGGGAAAAACGATGCACGCGGTGCTTTATATCGGATGTTTTCCTCGAAGTTCTATGCAATATGCCTGCGGTATTCGGGCAATGAGGAGGATGCCAAGGACATTCTGCAGGAAGGGTTTATTAAAATTTTTGATAAGATAAAACAGTTTTCAGGTAAAGGGTCTTTTGAAGGATGGATGGTCCGGATAATGATTAATACAGCATTGGAGAAATACAGGACCAGGCATTTTTTACATAACAGCGATCAAGAACCGGTATCCATTGCTGAGAATTTTTCAGTTGAAGTAACCGATGATTTATCGGTCAATGAATTATTGGGGATTATTCAGGAATTGTCGCCACAATATCGTATGGTTTTCAACCTGTATGCCATTGAAGGTTATTCGCATAAAGAAATATCCCAAATGCTGCATATCTCAGAAGGGACTTCAAAATCGAATCTGGCACGTGCCCGCGGTATTCTGCAACAGAAGGTTAAAAAGCATTACAGTGAAGCAAAACAAATAATATAATGGCAGGGAAAAATACAAATATTGATTCCTTGTTTAAGGATGGGTTGAAAGACACTAAGGTTGCACCTCCAAAAGAGGTTTGGAAGCACGTTTCGCAAGCTCTGGAGCAAAAAAAATCACGTAGGATGGTTTGGATGTTTTCCAGGGTGGCTGCTGCAATCGTTGTTTTAATATCCGGGCTTGTTATCTATTTTATGGTTTTCAGTTTTATGAAGACGGAAAATAACACGCCGGAGATATCAGAAGCAATCACCTCAGAAAAAAAAGCTGAGAATACTACCCATAATAATCCAATGCCAGAAGACACACAGGAGAAGACAATTCACATTCCATCAGCGGATATAGAAAATGACAACGCTGTTTCTGAAGAAGCTTCAAGCCAGGCTGAAAAAAACAGGGAATCCTCCGGTGCATTGAAAAAAACTACTATTGAAACAAATGCAAAAGATGATGCTGTTGAAACAGAAAATATGGGTATGCACCAAATGGTTTTGGCTGAAAAGGAACAAGTGATGGAACCTGTCTCCAACATTTCCTCGGTAAAGATGAAACCAAATGGCTTAAAATCTATGAATCGCATTTATCCAAAAAAACTGGAAATGGAAATGCCAGAAGCAAAACCGGTATCATCCTCAAACAAAAAACCAATTTATTATGCCTCATTGCCTAAACCCAAACAGGTTGACAAATGGCAGTTGGGGGCGTTTTATGCACCTTTATACAGTTACAGGATGGTTGAAAGCGCTGATGTTTCCAGTGTTCAAAACCAGATCATTCAAAATTCCGAAACAGGCATGGTAACCTATGCGGGTGGCCTGTCTGTTACATACCGTGCCAGCCGGCGGTTAAAAATCAGCTCAGGTATTAATGTGACTAAGATGGGCAATTCCATTGAAAATATCGTAGCCTACGTATCGCATTACGATTATGAAGGATATTATGCCGGCGGAGGAAGAACCAAAAAGGTGAGCTACCAGGTGAACAATTCTATGGGAAGCATTCAAACTGCTGAACCTAATGCAGAAATTAACACTGATCCATCCCGGTTGGACCTGTTTTCATTTGTTGGTTCCGACATGAATTCTCTAAATACGGCAATCATCAGCAACTCTTCTGAAATAATACAGGATTTCACCTATATTGAACTCCCGGTGTTGATGAAATACAGCATCATAGAGTCCAAGATTGATCTTAACCTGCTTACCGGACTGAGTTCGTTTTTAATGCTCGATAACGAAGTTATCTTTAAAAATTATGGCGGAAACGATGTAAGGGGCCGGACAAACAATGTGAAATCAACAAATTTTAGTGGCTCTGTTGGATTGGGCCTGGCGTATGACATCACAGGCACGGTTCAGGTATACCTTGATCCTGTGTTTAAATTATTTCTGAATTCAATTAACACTTCAAGCAGCATTGACACATATCCTTATTCCTTTGGCTTGTATTCAGGAATTAGTTTTGTGTTTTAATTATTGACAAAGCTATCGTATCATTTTCATTGCATATTCCATCCTAGTTTTTATCTTTAACAGGTAATTAGCATGAGAAATGCTTTTAACAGCATGTTTTTCAGGTGATGTTTTATGTGGCCGTAAACTAACCTTTACAGTTTGTTTCTGAATCCGTGGTTTGTTTGCTTTGCCTACTTTTATAAAAAAAATTTTATGGAAATAGTTGCTCTAATTTTTGGAATCGCCATTGGCATTGGTATTATGTATTTTATTCAACGTTCTGGTAAGGCTACCATTGCCGATTCTTATGATCAACGGATACAGCTCTTAACCCATGAACTTGAGAATGCGCGCGCCATAAACAATGAAAAAGATAAACAGCTGTATGCCATGAATGGTGAGCTGGCAGGTACTAAGTCGGACTATGAAAACCTGAAAAAGAAACTGGATGAGCAAAAGACTGAGATTCAGGAATTGCAGGATAGGTTCACCCTGCAGTTTAAAAATCTGGCTAACGATATATTTGAGGAAAAATCGAAAAAATTCACTGAGCAAAACAAAGTCAATATACATGAAGTATTAAAGCCACTTTCTGAGAAGATTAAAGATTTTGAGAAGCGGGTTGAAGAAACATACGATAAGGAAGCACAACAGCGTTTTTCACTCAAAGAAGAAGTGAAACGCCTGGCCGAACTAAACCAACAGGTTAGCAAAGAAGCCAGCAACCTTACTAAAGCGCTCAAGGGCGAAAGCAAAACCCAGGGTAACTGGGGAGAGGTTATCCTGGAAAGCATCCTGGAAAAATCGGGTCTTGTTAAAAACAGGGAATATTTTGTACAAACGTCTTATACAGACGATAATGGCAGGCGTTATCAGCCCGATGTGGTGGTTTCCTACCCCGGAGACCGCAGCATTGTTATTGATTCCAAAGTGTCGCTTGTGGCCTACGAGCGGTACAGCAATGCCGATGCTGCTGAAGAAGCCGACAGGGCCTTAAAGGACCATTTATTATCTGTTAAAAGCCATATCACCCAACTTTCCTCCAAAAGCTATCATGATTTGTATCAACTGCAAACCCTGGATTTCGTCATGATGTTTATGGCTGTTGAACCTGCTTATTTTTTAGCTATTCAACAGGATCCTGATTTGTGGAACTTTGCTTATGAGCGCCGCATTTTGCTTATCTCACCAACCAATCTTATTGCTGCCTTAAAAATGATTGAGAGCATGTGGCGGCAGGAATACCAAAGCCGCAATGCCATGGAGATTGCAAAAAAAAGCGGGGATATGTACGATAAGTTTGTGGCTTTTATCGAGGATTTGACCGCTGTTGGTAATCGCCTGAATTCGACAACAACAGCTTATCAGGAAGCTATGAAAAAGCTCTATGAGGGCAGGGGAAATCTGGTGCGCCGTGCAGAAGATTTAAAACAACTGGGACTTAAAGCAAAAAAGGATTTACCAAAATCACTGATAGACAGGCTGGAAGAATAGCACCGGTTGCATAAAAAAGAGAGTCCCGGCAAACAGATATGATTTGTAAAGTAGGACAAAACAGGTAAAATCGATTGCCAGGACTCGTAAAAGTTTTTATACAATAAATTTCAGCACGAAAAATATCGTTAATATAATCATTAACCAGGAGACTTCCTTATATCTACCGGTTAATAGTTTCAGCAACACATAAGCTATCATACCAAAAGCAATGCCTTCGGCAATGCTATATGTTAAAGGCATCATAATTATGGTAAGGAACGCCGGTATGGATTCAGTATAATCATCAAGATTAATTTTTTTCATCGGGCTCATCATAAACAAACCAACAATAACCAACGCAGGAGCAGTGGCCGCAGAAGGTACCATGATGAAAACAGGGGCAAAAAGCAGGGCAAGCAGGAACATGCCTGCCACAGTAAGCGATGTTAAACCCGTACGGCCTCCTTCTGCCACGCCTGAAGCACTCTCAACGTAGGTTGTTACAGTACTTGTTCCCAGAAAAGCACCAACTGTGGTTCCAATGGCATCAGCAAAAAGGGCCTGTTTTACGCGGGGTACATTCCCTTTGGCGTCGAGCATGTTTGCTTTGGAACTTACGCCAACCAAAGTACCCACAGTATCAAACATATCCACAAACAGAAAAGTGAATAAAACCACAATCATGTCTGTAGTAAAAACGTTGCTGAAATCAAACTGTCCTATGATAGGTTCCAGTGAAGGTGGACCACCTACCCAGGCACCATCCGGTAGTTTTGTAATTCCTAAAGGAATACCTATTATCGCTGAGGCAATAATACCGATAAGAAGGGCTCCTTTAACCCGGAATGCCAGTAAAATACCTATAATGAGTAAACCAACAACAGCAATAATGGCATTTGGGCTGGTTAAATCACCAACGGAAACCAGGGTTGCTTCGTTGTTTACAATGATCCCTGCACTGCTTAGTCCTATAAAGGCAATAAACAACCCAATACCCGATGAAACGGCATGTTTCAGGTTTAATGGTATGCTGTTGACAATCGCCTCCCTGATATTAAACGCGGTAAGCAGAATAAAGATAATACCTTCAATAAAAACAACTGCCAGGGCAAATTGCCAGGTATACCCCATACCCAATACAATGGTGAAAGCAAAGAATGCATTCAAGCCCATTCCAGGAGCAAGGCCAAAGGGCAGGCGGGCCCATAATGCCATAACCAGCGTGGCTACAAATGAGGACAGGGCAGTGGCTGTAAACAGGGCATCTTTATCCATTCCTGTTTTGCTAAGGATATCCGGATTAACTGCAAGAATATAAGCCATGGTCATAAATGTGGTAACCCCTGCTATAACCTCAGTTTTTATAGTTGTTTTGTTTTCTCTTAGCTTAAAAAATCTATCCAACATAATATCAGGATTTTAGGTTAAAAGTTGTATTTAACACCTAAGGTAGGCATAAATTCAAAATCAGTGGAGCCAGCTACAAAGTTTTTGCTGATCTCCAGCTCACCACCAATCGAGAAATCCTTGTAAACATTATACCAAAGCTGTGGCTCTGTTAAAAGTATAATATTTTTTTCATCTCCCCCGGGGATTTTATCCTGTGTCCAGACATCAATAAATCCGGTGAAAATCAGTTTGTAATCAAGCATGGGCACAAAAAATACGTTGGTCCACTGAAAATCAGGTCCATCAGAACCGTATGAAAAGCTTTTGTAGAGCAACTGGGTAGTTAATGAGCTTTTTCCGATAAAAAATGTATAAGCAGCGCCAAATAACCAGTTGTTTGGCAGGGAGATGCCGGTAGCTTCAGGAATAACAAGATTACCACCATTAAATTCAATATGGGCAGTGAGAGGTGCCTTCCAAAATTTAAAATCCCTGGCAATCTCGAAGTAACCCAGTGTGGCTTCGTTTTTATTTGTTCCACCGTAATCGATATCGATGAAAAAGAATGTTGAACCAAATGTATCTGGTTTAAACATTTCTACTGTTGAGGTGAAAAACTTCCTGTTTTCACCAAAATCATAATGCAGCTGGATATTCTGAGAATAAGCTGCTACACCCGTCATCAAAAGAAAAAATAGTACAATGCGCTTCATGTAAATATTTTTTAAAAGTTCGCACAAAAATAAAAGGCCATTTCAAAGTGTAGCATGAGAAATGTTTGTTTTTGTAATATATTTGCTGCCATGGCATATACAAATCTTTTTTTTGATCTGGATAGGACCCTGTGGGATTTTGAAGCCAATGCCATTGAAGCTTTTCAGGATATTTTTGTAGATTACTCGTTACAACGGTATTTTCCCGGTGTTGAATCATTTGTGCAAACCTATGAAAAATACAATGAAGAACTTTGGGATCAATACAGAAAGGGATTGATAAAGAAAGATTTTTTAAGGAATTACCGTTTTAAGTTAACCCTGATGGATTATGGGGTAGACGATGATGTTCTTGCCAGAAAAATCAGTGATCGATACCTTGAGGTGGCACCCCAAAAATCCAATCTGGTTCCGGGAACCCAGGAAGTAATAAGCCACCTTTCCGGAAAATACCGGTTGTACATTCTTACTAATGGATTTAGTGAGGTTCAGGGTGTAAAAATGAAATCCACCGGTCTGGACAGGCACTTTAAGTACATGTTTACATCTGATGAAGCCGGTTATCAAAAACCTAATCCCAAAATTTTTGAATATGCCCTGAAAAATCTCAATGCTAAAAAAGTTGAGAGCATTATGATTGGTGATGATTTGGAAGTAGATGTTCTCGGGGCCAAACATTTTGGCATGGATCAGGTGTTTTTTAATCCCAAAAAAGTAAACCACCGCGAAGAACTGACTTATGAAATTAATTGCCTGAAGGAATTATTGTCCATTTTTTAAATACCCTTAAAACGGAGCCTCATCATCAAAGGAATTATTCTGCATGATGTCAAAGTTATCACCTCCGTGATCGGAATCACCTTCAGAACCTGACTTACCGCTGTAATCGTTGTTCATTTTTGAGCTGAGCGTTACAGCGCTGCCTGCATCATCAGGAAGCGGTGCCAGGGCATCATCCTCCAGATCGGAGAATTTGGCAAATTCGCCCTGGAAGCGCAGCCTTACATCATCCAGCGCCCCGTTACGGTGCTTGGCAATGATTATTTCAGCCAGTCCAATCAGTGAATTTCCCTCCTCATCCTCAAGGAATCCGTATTTTTCAGGGCGGTGAATGAACAATACCATGTCTGCATCCTGCTCAATGGCCCCGGATTCACGCAGGTCGGAAAGCTGGGGACGCTTGTTGCCGGAACGCATTTCAACCGAGCGGTTTAGCTGGGAAAGTGCAATAATAGGCACATCAAGTTCTTTGGCTATTCCTTTTAACGCACGTGAAATGGTACTTACCTCCTGTTCACGATTGCCCCTGGTTTCCGGACTACCGGTCATCAGCTGCAGGTAATCGATGATGATGATGTCTACATCGTACTGGCGTTTCAGGCGGCGGCATTTGGCCCGCAATTCAAAAATAGAAATACCCGGAGTATCATCAATATATATGGGTGCTTCAACCAGGTTTTTAATTTTGTAATCAAGTTGCTCCCATTCGAAATCCTCGAGTTTTCCGGTACGAATTTTTTCAGATGGCAAATGAGTTTCTCCAACAATTAGCCTGTTTACCAGTTGCACCGATGACATCTCCAGAGAAAAAATTGCCACGCTCCGGTTGTGCTCCACTGCGATGTTACGGGCCATAGAAAGCACAAAAGCTGTTTTACCCATGGATGGACGCGCTGCAATGATAACAAGATCGGAACGCTGCCAGCCGCTGGTAATGCGGTCGATTTTGGTAAACCCTGATGGTACACCGCTCAGGTTGCCATCTTTTTTACCTGCTTCTTCGATTTGACGAAGGGCTTCTTTTATGATGCTGTTAATTTTAGCGGATTCTTTTTTAATATTTCCTTCGGCAATTTTAAACAAGGCACCTTCAGAAAAATCGAGCAGATCGTCAACATCCACTGTGTTGTCAAAGGCTTTTTCCTGTATATCGGCTGAAACCCTGATTAATTCACGTTGAATGTATTTCTGGGCAATGATACGTGCATGGTAGTCAATGTGTGCTGTTGAAGCAATTTTGCTGGTCAGCTGTGTGATATATAAGGGGCCACCCACTTCTTCGAGTTGATTACGGGCGCGCAATTCCTCAGTCACAGTTAACAGATCGATGGCTTTTTCAGCCATAGAAAGGTCAGCACATACCTGAAAAATTTTTTGATGCGAATCTTTATAGAAACTCTCCGGTTTTAGAATGTCCAATACTTCAATGATGGCATCCTTTTCGAGCATCACTGCACCTAAAACGGCTTCTTCAATATCAGTAGCCTGCGGCGGAACCTTACCATATTCAAGGTTCATCTGTTTCAGCTGACTTTGAAATGTATTGGATTTTGATGGCATGACCTGTTTTTTTTGAAGATTTTTCCTCTGTTTAACAACACAAATCTAAAAAAATGAATCATGCATACAGGGTTTTTATAGCATAAGTTTATACATCTAAAGTTAACAATTGCCTGTTGACAACTTTTTAATCAATATTATTTTTTGATACAGAAACATTTACCTATTTTGAAAATCTTTTTTAAATATTATTATCAACATGGTTGTTTTTCCAAATGCAAAAATTAATATTGGCCTGAATATCCTGAGAAAACGCAATGATGGATTCCATGATATTGAGTCCGTTATGTATCCTATCGGACTCCGGGATGTTCTGGAGATAGTCCCGGCAAAGGATACACAACATGAAAAGTATCAATTTACACAAACCGGCCTTGAAATTGATGGTGCGCCGGAGCAGAACCTTTGTGTTAAAGCTTACAAAATGCTTGATGAAGCTTATCATTTACCCAAAGTAAAAATACATCTTCACAAGCACATTCCTTTTGGTGCGGGGCTTGGAGGGGGTTCTGCTGATGCAACTTTTACCCTGACTATGCTGAATGGTATATTTTCCCTGGGTCTTGACATCGATAAACTTAAATTGTATGCTGAAAAGCTTGGCAGCGACTGCCCCTTCTTTGTTGAAAACACACCAGCCTTTGTTACCGGTAGGGGAGAGGTAATGGAGCCTGTACTTATGTCACTGAGAGGGTATTTTCTTTTTCTTGTAACTCCTGATATTCATGTAAGTACTGCCCAGGCTTATGCCGGGGTTGTGCCCCACAAGGCAGAATATGATTTACGAAAATCAGTGCGAATGGAAGTTGACGCATGGAAAAATAAGATTAAGAATGCTTTTGAGCCGGGTATTTTTTCTCAACAACCCCGGCTTAAGGATATTAAAGAAAAGCTTTACCAAAAGGGGGCATTGTATGCCTCTATGACAGGAAGCGGGTCATCGGTTTTCGGTATTTTTTCTGAACCGGTAAGACTGGAAAAGGAATTTCAGGGCCTTTTCACTTATAGGGAAATGTTATAAAAAATCAAACCCCCTGCTCATAAGATAAGCAAGGGGTTATTTATTTTCCAAACACCGAATTATCCTGTGTTATTCATATTCAACCATAACATAACCTTTTGGTACCGATTGTCCTGTGATGACATTGACTGATTTTACAACACCATCATAGGGAAAAAGGATCCGGTTATGCATTTTCATGGCTTCCAGAACCATAATTTCTTCTCCTGAATTCACTTTTTGACCTTCTTTAACAAAAAGTTCCAGCACCGTACCCGGAATTACCGAAATGATTTGTTTGGGATCGGCTGGAGTATACTTTTTGCGATTTTCATATTTTTTATTGTACGTGGTCTTGTATTTTGTACCATGCAGCAAAAAAGTTTTAAATCGCTGTTTTTTTTGTCCTTCAGCTTCTTCAGCAGCAGCCACTTTGGCTTTATTTGTTTTGGATTTTCTAAGTTTCATACCAAATACAATTTAAAATTTCAACAACAATTAGCGATTAAAACGGTGGTATACCGTGTTTCTTTTTCGGGCCGCTAATTGATTTACTGCCTGATACCTCAATGGCATGTACAAGTAATTTGCGGGTTTCCTCCGGCTCAATTACTGAGTCGATGTATCCTTTGGCAGCTGCCACATAAGGATTGGCAAACTTTTCCTTATATTCTTTAACCTTTTGCCTGCGTACTTTTTCAGGATCCTCGGCATTCATGATATCCTTACGGAAAATGATGTTGGCAGCCCCTTCAGGTCCCATCACGGCAATTTCGGCACCCGGCCATGCAAATACAAAATCAGCACGCAGGTGACGCGAGTTCATGGCAATGTATCCACCACCATATGCTTTTCTTAGGATTACCGTGATTTTTGGTACTGTAGCTTCACTGTAAGCATAAAGTACTTTTGCTCCATGGCGGATAACACCGGCATGTTCCTGATCAATACCGGGAAGGTAGCCAGGAAGGTCAACAAGGGTTACAATTGGGATGTTGAAAGCATCGCAATAGCGGATAAACCTGGCAGCCTTGTCTGAGGAGTCCACATCAAGCACACCGGCCAGCACAAGAGGCTGGTTGCAAACAAATCCTACGGTTTCGCCATTGATGCGGCCAAAGCCTATTACCATGTTTGATGCCCAAAGTTCCTGTATTTCCAGAAATTCTGAATCGTCGGTGATGCCACGGATAACATCCCTTACATCGTAAGGCTGTTTTGGATCGCCCGGCACAATTTCGGCGATTTTAAATTCAGGCTTTGGCGGACGTGACTCAATTCTTGGCGCTTTTTTCAGGTTGTTCCAGGGAATGTAACTCATCAGTTTCTTGATCTGATCGAAACATTCGGTTTCACTGTTGGCAAAGAAGTGCGCATTACCCGTCATTTCACTGTGAACCCGTGCACCGCCCAGGTCTTCCATGGATATTTCCTCACCAAGCACAGTTTTAATTACTTCAGGGCCGGTAATGAACATTTTGGAAATGTTGTCCACCACAAATACAAAATCGGTAAGTGCCGGAGAATATACAGCACCGCCGGCACATGGGCCCAGAATGACCGAAATCTGAGGGATTACACCGGATGATAATGTGTTTCTAAAGAATATTTCGCCATAGCCTGCCAGTGAATTAACACCTTCCTGTATGCGGGCACCACCTGAGTCATTGATACCGATAAGAGGCATTTTCATTTTTAAGGCATGGTCCATGATTTTTGTAATTTTCCGGGCATGCATTGCACCAAGGGAGCCCCCGGCAACAGTAAAATCCTGTGCAAAAACACAAACGGGCGCCCCGTAAATTGTTCCAGTACCAATGATAACTCCATCCCCGTGAAGGATTTTCTTATCCATATCAAAATCCTTGGCTTCATGTTCTACGAATAAATCATATTCATGAAAAGAGTCTTCATCCATGAGCGAAAGAATGCGTTCACGCGCGGTAAGCTTGCCCATTGCAACCTGTTTTTCAATGGCTTTCTCACCACCTCCCATCTGAACCTGCTCTCGCTTCTTCTTCAGTTCCTGGATTTTTTTCTTTAATGGCATGAGATTAAAATTTAGTTAATACTCTGTGTATGATAATTAAAATGTTACTCAAAATTGCGGTACAACATTACAAAAACAATCCTATTAAAAAAAATTTTTCATTCGGCTCCATATAATGTGACCAAAAACCGGCCTGAATTTCAGATTATTAAATTATCAACAAAAAAAGTATTGATAAATTAGGAATATATAATGTCTGTAGACTAAAAAAAGAACCTATCATGTTAATAACTAATTATAGTATAGATTGTTAGTAAATCAGTTGATTTTTTTCCTTGTTTACGGAATGGGTGATGATTATTTTGGTGTCAATTTATACAGAATAAGGCTGAGAGACAAGAACATGAGGTTTGGGATCCATACTGCCAGGGTAGGACTGATGAGTCCGCCAATGGCAAATTGCGATGAAAACTGCATAAAGAAAATAAAGCTAAAACTGATGGCTACTCCAAACCCAAGATGGCCGCCAATGCCACCCCTTACTTTCCTGGATGAAACACTTACGCCTAAAAGTGTCAGTATAAAGGTTGAAAATGGATAAGCAAAACGTTTGCTTTTTTCAATTTGGGCAAACTCAATATTGGAGGCGCCCTGCATTTTCAATTCCCGAAGATAATTATTTAATTCCCCGAGGTTCATAGCTTCAACCACATTTGCACGCACTGCAAAATCTTTGGGTTTCATGTTCAGGGTAGTATCAAGCTTTGCACCTTTTTCAATGGTTTCTTCAAGTCCGTTAATGTGACGGATATAATAATTGTGAATAGTCCATTTATTAATTGTGCTGTCCCATTTCACATAATCTGAAATAAGCTTGGAAACCAATTTACCATCTTCATACTTTTCCATTGAGAATCTCCGTCCGTTGTTTGATGAAGGATAATATCTTTCCATATACACAAACAGGCCGGGTTCTATTTGTTTATGTATATCCTGTGCTTTTAAATTGCTTTTTTTACCTCCGTGATAATATATTTCTTCGAATTCAAAACGTTCGGCATTGGCATGAGGGATGACATAATTAGTAAGTACAAAAGAAAATGCCGCGATAAGTGCTGCCGATACAAAGTATGGCACCAGCAATCTTCTGAAACTAACCCCTGCGCTTAATATGGCAATAATCTCTGTATTATATGCCATTTTGGAGGTAAAAAATATTACAGCGATAAAGGTAAAAAGGTAGCTGAAGAGATTTGCAAAGTAGGGCACAAAATTAGCGTAGTAATCAAAAATTACAGCACGTACCGGAGCTTCGTGTTCCATGAAATCGTCCAGCT
Organism: uncultured Bacteroidales bacterium; assembly: GCA_964652315.1. Classification (GTDB taxonomy): domain Bacteria; phylum Bacteroidota; class Bacteroidia; order Bacteroidales; family JAAAOM01; genus CAZZBU01. The sequence goes on along the minus strand of CAZZBU010000005.1, from coordinate 49,219 downwards.
TTTCAGACAGGTCAAAAACCACTGCAATGGAAATGATAAGTGCAATGGAAAAGAAAAATGTTCCAAGAAACTTTTTTATGATATAATAATCAAGTGTTTGAAGTTTAAATCTGTTCATTTTGTTGCTAGAGCCTGCGGCTTATTTTTTTCAACATTATGTTTTTCCATGAGGCGAAACTTCCCTTTAATATTTGTTTCCTGGCCTCGCCAACCAGCCATAAGTAAAAACCAATATTGTGTAAACTGGCAATTTGTGCGCCCAGCATCTCACCGGCATAAAACAGGTGGCGAAGATAGGCTTTGCTGTACGTTTTATCAACAAATGAAGTGCCATTTTCATCAATCAGTGAAAAATCGTTTCTCCATTTAAGGTTTCTGATATTAATGATTCCTTCACTTGTAAACAACATTCCGTTTCGTCCATTACGGGTTGGCATCACGCAGTCGAACATATCAATGCCACGTGAAATTCCTTCCAGGATGTTTTCGGGAGTGCCCACACCCATTAAATAACGGGGTTTTTCCAATGGAAGTATTTCGTGAATAACCTCAATCATAGAATACATATCCTTGATGGGCTCGCCAACAGATAATCCCCCAATGGCGTTGCCTTCGCATTCCATTGATGCAACTACCTCAGCAGATTTTTTGCGTAATTCAGGGAAAACGCTGCCCTGCACAATAGGGAAGAGGGCCTGGCTATGGTTGTATTTAGGCGAAGTAGACCGGTAATAGTCCACACCTCGTTTTAACCAGCGATGTGTGAGTTCCATCGATTCTTTGGCATACTCATATTCGCAGGGATAGGGTGTACATTCATCCAGGACCATCATGATATCTGAACCAAGGGCATACTGAGTATCTATAACATTTTCCGGAGTAAATATATGTTTTGAACCATCAATATGGGATTTGAATGTGACTCCTTCTTCTTTGATTTTTCGGTTTTCAGCCAGGGAGAAAACCTGATAGCCACCGCTGTCAGTCAAAATAGGGCGATCCCATGCCGAGAACTCATGCAATCCGCCTGCCTGTTCGAGGATGTCGGTACCCGGTCTGAGAAAAAGATGGTATGTGTTGCCCAGAATGATCTGTGCCCTTGTATCTTCTTTTAAATCGCGGTGAAAAACTCCCTTTACCGTACCAACTGTACCCACCGGCATAAAAATGGGGGTTTCGATAATGCCATGATCGGTTGTTATCTGACCTGCCCGCGCTGCGGTAAGTGTATCTTTGCCCTGTATTTTAAATTTCATTTATACGTATCTTTCTCAAATATAAATCCTGTCTTATCCTTTTCCTTAAAATAAAATGTATCGGTAAGCCGGGTTATGTTTTTTTAAAGGTTAACTTTAAATAATCTTATAGTGCAATGAAAACCGGCGCAAAGATAATGATTGTAGCCGGGATTCGTTATTAATAAGAATAATCTTGTGCAGGAAGAAAATCTTTAATAAACTTACCAAAATTTTAAATATGCTTGACACCGTTATAGAATTCCTTAAAGAACCACTGAACGTGGTGTTTGTGGTCTTTTGCATGGCTACCCTGGTGCAATTGTTTTACATTTTCAGGTATTATCTTTTAATTCCAGGATATTCATCTGAGTTTGATATGGGTAAAAGCCATCCGGTGTCGGTTATTATTTGTGCTAAAAACGAAGTGAAGAACCTTCAAAATAATCTGCCAGCCATACTTGAGCAGAAATATAAGGATTTTGAGGTCATTGTGGTAGATGACGGTTCTGAAGACAATACACTGGAAGTGCTTCATGGTTTTAAACAGAAATATAAGCACTTGAAATTTACCAGCATTGCTGAAAATAACAGGTTTACCCATGGAAAAAAGCTCGCCATAACAGTAGGTATAAAAGCGGCAAAAAACGAATGGCTGCTTTTTACAGATGCTGATTGTGCTCCTGCTTCAGAGTATTGGATTTCCGGAATGCAACAGGCCTTTACAGATGAGGCTGAAATTGTTTTGGGATATGGCGGTTACCGTCGTGAAAAAGGATTACTAAACCTCATCATTCGGTTTGATACCATGGTGATTGCCATAAATTACTTAAGTGCGGCACTGGCAAGGATGCCTTATATGGGGGTAGGACGAAACATGGCTTACAGAAAGCAGTTGTTTTTTAAAAATAAAGGTTTTGCCAACCATTATCACCTGCTTTCGGGTGATGATGATTTGTTTGTTAACCAGACAGCAACCAAAACCAATACAAACGTGATGATAAAACCAGAAACATTCACTTATTCCATGCCCAAGAAAAAAATAAATGAATGGTTCAAACAAAAAAAACGTCATCTTACCACCGGCGGGCGTTATAAAGGGAAACATAAGTTTTTTCTGGGACTGGAGCTTGTTTCAAGATATTTTTTTTATGCCCTGTTTGTTTTATTGATGTTTCATCAAACGCTCTGGCCTATTGTTCTTGGGGTTTTTGGCGTTCGTATAATTAGTTATTTAATAACATTCAAAATAATTATGAATCGTTTGAAAGAAAGAGATTTATTGTTACCTTCGCTTTTGTTGGAGCTTATAATGCCAATAATATTTTTATTTTTATCCATAAGTAACAAAATAACAGGGAAGAATTATCGATGGAAGTAGCGACAAACCTGTCCGATAAGGCACAACAGGATTACTCTTTGGTAAATAAAGCAATTACCGGAGATCAAAAGGCGTATGCGGAGTTAATGGGGAGATACAGGGATGCCATTTATTTTATGTTGCTTAAGATGGTGAACAATCCAAGCGATGCTGAAGACCTCACAATCGAAGCTTTTGGCAAAGCGTTTAAAAACATCAAACAGTATACGCCAAATTACGCATTCAGCACCTGGCTTTTTAAAATTGCCACCAACAACTGTATTGATTTTATTCGTAAGAAAAAAGCCAATACAGTATCATTGGATCAGGGCCATGAGGAGGAAGATGCAGTTCCCATTTCCATTGAAGCAGGGACACCGGATCCGGAAGAACACCTTATAAAGCAGCAGAAGGTTGTATTGTTGCGCGGAATCGTATCCAAGCTGAAACCCCGATACCGAAAATTAATTGAGCTCAGGTATTTCAGTGAGTTTTCTTATGAAGAAATAGCCGAAGAACTTGAGTTGCCTATAGGAACAGTGAAAGCGCAACTGTTCAGGGCCAGAGAGCTGCTTTTTAACATTCTGAAAAATTCCAGCCAAAAAATGTAGGCTCACCTGATGCAGATCCTTGAGGAATATTTTCCGGAATTAACTCAGGAACAAAAAGACCGTTTTTTTTACCTGGGCGAATTATATCCTTTCTGGAACAACAAAATCAATGTTATTTCAAGAAAGGATATGGACAACTTATACGTACACCATATCCTCCATTCATTAGCAATTGCTAAATTCATTCAATTTAAACCAGGCAGCAGAATTCTTGATGTTGGCACTGGGGGAGGTTTTCCAGGTATTCCGCTGGCTATTTGTTTTCCGGAAGTGCATTTCACACTTGTTGACAGCATAGGAAAAAAAATAAAGGTGGTTCAGGAAGTAGCCACCAGTTGTAACCTTACAAACGTAAGGGCATTGCATGAACGTGCCGAGAAAGTACCCGGGGCGTATGATTTTGTGGTGAGCCGGGCTGTTACCGAGTTGTCCGGATTTATTCCATGGGTACGAAAAAAAATTGCCAAAGACAATAAACATGCTGTCAGAAACGGAATTCTTTACCTGAAAGGCGGGGATATCAGCAAAGAGATTGAAGGCATAAATTATCCCCTGACAATCAAACCTCTAAAAAACTATTTCCGCGAGGAATTTTTTTCAACGAAATTGCTGGTGCATGTGGAGTTGGGATAGGCTTTAGCTGTTGGCGGATAGTTGTTAACCCTGAATTTTGAAGGGTTGAAGGATTGATACGGCCAGACAGGAAACAGGAAAAAGTAAACCATGAAACGGTAAGTGGTATACGGTAAATCTATTTGTGGAACTTAACCTATCAGACCTCGCTTTTCAGCATAGGGATAATCTTGTATGGAACACGGAAAATTGGTGCAAACAGAAGGATAGCAAGCTTACCTGATAAAACCACCACGAATAAAACACTAGAAATCAGGAAGCTACAACAAATAATACGCAAGGCTTAATAATAAATTTCGAAAACAACCAAATGAGGGGAAAGTAGGTCTATTTGCTATTCTTTTTACCGAAATAAAGATCAAGCAACTTACGGGCAGCAACGAATGAGGTGAGTTCATCATTCAGCACCTTGTTTTCGAAGCGCTCCAGTTTTTCTTTTACTTCTGTTGTGTTATAGAAATCATCGCGTAAAGCCTGATGAATGCTTTCGTACATCCAGTATTTTGCCTGTTTGCGCCTTTGTTGTTCAAAATAGGTGTTGTTCCGGGTATGCGAAACATACGTTTTTATTGTTTGCCAGATATCGGTTAATCCGTGTCCGCTAACTGAAGATGAGGTTAGCACTTTTGGTTTCCATTTTGACTCCGGCAGGGGAAACAAATCCAGAGCGTTTTCATATTCACGCTTGGCTTGCCGGGCTTTAATTTCATTCTGCCCATCTGCCTTTGTAATGGCTATGGCATCGGCCATTTCCATGATGCCTCGTTTGATACCCTGCAGCTCATCACCGGCACCTGCCAGCATGAGCAACAGAAAAAAGTCAACCATGGAACGTACGGCAGTTTCGGATTGTCCGACACCCACAGTTTCAATAAAAATGGCATCAAAGCCGGCAGCCTCACATAATACAATCGATTCACGGGTTTTACGCGCCACGCCTCCCAGGGTACCTGCCGAAGGAGAGGGGCGGATAAAAGCGTTGGGATCGCCTGTGAGGCTTTCCATCCGGGTCTTATCACCCAGAATGCTTCCTTTTGACCGTTCGCTGCTTGGATCAATAGCCAGTACGGCCAGTTTGTGGCCTGCGGCCGTAATCTCGCTTCCAATAGCCTCGATGAAGGTGCTTTTTCCGACCCCGGGGATTCCTGTGATGCCTATCCGGATGGAATTTCCGGCATGTGGCAGGCATTGCTCGATAACAGCCTGTGCCTGTTGCTGATGGTCCGGAAGGGAGCTTTCAACCAGCGTTATGGCCCTGCTAAGCATGGTTCTGTCACCTTGCAATATACCGGAAACCATCTCATCAGTTGGTATCCTGCTTTTTTTGTTTCTTTTAAAATTTTTAATGGCATTGACATTCACCGATGGGGGTTGGGCAATTCCAGGATTTACCTTCATGGCACTTTTGTGGTGCTTTTCTTCGCTCATTTTTTTCTGATTAGGCCTTTACTATTAAATAAAACAGCCCGGTAACAAATTGTTTTATTACCGGGCTTATGTTTATTGTTTTTAGTTTCTATGCTTCAATCTCCCCGCGTACCCAAAGCACCTTTTTTACATTCTTGGGATCATTAGTAATAACTGTAACCGCTTTATTTTGCCTTCCTTTTCGTCCTTTGGAATCAAAAATCACTTTTATATCAGTTTTTTCACCCGGCTTAATAACATTTTTTGAAGGATTAACAGCGGTACATCCACATGAAGCCTGTACTTTTCGGATAATCAAATCAGATTTTCCGTAGTTGGTAACAGTAAACGTGTGTTCTACCTTGTCGCCTTGTTTAATGTTTCCAAAATTGAAATTTGTTTCTTTGAATTCGGCAGCAGGCGCCTTAGCTAATTCTTCTGCGTTAAGCTTGGAAAAATCTTCCTCTATATTGGCAGTAACAGCCAACCTGTTGTTGTACATTTTTCCGTCTGTTGAAAACACCAACCAGTTGTTTACACTACCCCAGTCGTTGATCTTACTTGCATCATAAGTTACCTTAATCATTCCTTTTTCATTGGGTTGCAATGATTCAGGGATGGTTTCAATCCGAATGTGTGAAGGGACCCCCCTGAATTCAGGGGTCACTGCGGTGCTTGATACATTGACAACATTTACAGTACCGGTTTTTGTTTCATCCGGTCCAATCTGTGGGATGTAAATGTTTCTTCTTTCAAGCCTTATATCACCCATCTTATAACGATACTGTTCTTCAATGGTTTTTTCGCCCTGTTCAACGTTTCCTTTAATGTGAAGGATGGTTGTAGGCTTAATCGCATTTGAGCTTACAGCGATGCTCTTGTTAAACGGACCAGGTCTGCCTTTAGGATTAAACTTCACCTCTATAAAGCCTCTTGCACCCGGTACAATAGGTTCACGGCTCCATTCCCCGCTGGTGCATCCACAACTGGGTTTGACATTTGTTAAAATTAACGGTTGATTTCCGGTGTTTGTGAATTCAAACCGGTAATCTGATATCCCACCATTTTCTTTGAGGGTGCCAAAATCATGCACCTCTTTATCAAATGAGATATTGGCTCCCTGTTGTTGTGCAAAAATATTCAGGGATGCGGTAAGCAAAATTAACAGAATGGTATTTAATAATTTCATGACTTTAAACGTTTGAATTGATCTTCTCTTTTATACGGGTTATTGCAGCAAAGTTATAATAATCTTAAAAAAATTAATATTGTTTAACAAAAATGCAAATCCGAACATCTTTATTAGCGGATTTTTTTCCAAAATATTATCTGCATTCAGCTTTGTTTTATAAAATAACAGTTGAACTATCATTCGGTTGAATTGTAATTCTTTATTTGGGAAAAGGAATCCCATTAAGAATAAATATTTAAAAGTGGTTTTTTTTCTTTCAGATTAGCTAATTTTAAGGTTTTAAAAGGATATCTCTTGTGAAACTCCGATTTGCAAATAAATTATTCCTGTTATTTATTTTATTATCAACAGGTTTTTCTCAATTGTACGGCCAGTTTTATAATGGTCATCAAATGACATTTGGGAAAAACCGTGTTCAGTACAATGATTTCTACTGGCAATATTACAGATACGAGAGGTTTGACACCTATTTTAATCAGGATGGCCGTGAATTGGCTGAGTATACTACTGAAGTGGCTGAACGGGAAATAACCCGCCTGGAAAGTTTTTTTGATTATTCACTCGAACAACGGGTCATTTTTCTTATTTACAACAAGCTGTCCGATTTTAGGCAAAGCAACATCGGCCTGGTAACAGGTAAAGATGAATATAATGTTGGTGGCGTTACCCAGGTAAATAAAAACAAGGTGTTTTTGTTTTTCGAAGGCGACTATGAAAAATTTGATGAGCAAATTTCAGCCGCAATTGCCGAGGTTATCATTAATGAGATGCTTTATGGAAGTGCTATTCGTGAGAATGTTACAAACAGCACGCTAATATCTTTGCCGGAATGGTACATCAGCGGTTTGATTTCTTATGTTTCAGTTGGGTGGAATATTAGAATTGAAGACCGCGTTAAAGACGGGATTCTTTCGGAAAGATATGAGAAATTCAATCGCCTGCTTGATGAAGATGCTAAATATGCCGGTCACTCTTTTTGGCGTTATATTGGCCTGGCTTATGGCGAGTCGGTAATACCAAATATTCTTTATCTTACCCGGGTTAATAAAAATACCAATTATGGGTTTTTGTATGTCCTTGGGCTGTCTATCAAAGAATTATCTTATGATTGGCTAGGATATTACATCAATGCCTATGAAGAGATGGAACAACAAACCGGGTTTCCGGAAGATGGTAAAATACTTGATAAAACCAAAAAAGACCGAAGATATCAACAAATAAAAATCAGTCCTACCGGTACATACATTGCATACGTAACAAATGAGGACGGTCGTTACAAAATATGGTTATATAATACACAAACAGGCAAAAAGAAACGGATATTTAAACGAGGGCATAAACTGCAGCAAATCACCGATTATTCCTATCCAATCCTGGCCTGGCACCCATCAGGGCGTATTCTGAGTTTTATCACTGAAGAGGAGGGTGGAATAGATTTGTATTATTATACTGTTTACAATGAAGAGTTGACAAAACGGAATTTTTTGTATTTTGATAAGGTATTGTCCTATTCCTTTTCTGATGATGGCTCAATGCTGGTGTTATCGGCCATTCAAAAAGGACAAACAGATATATTTGTACACACCCTGGCATCGGCAACAAATGAAAGAATTACCAACGACCGTGCTGATGATTTTACTCCGAGATTTATAAACAATTCAGAGAAAATAATTTTTAGTTCAAACCGCCTGGGCGACACCATATTTCTCGAAAACGCAACAGATATAACGGCGCCGACCCATGAGCTTTACATTTATGATTTTGCCAACAGGTCGAACGTTTTGATGAGTCTCGATAATCACAAATTTATTAATAAATACGAGCCATTTGAAGTTGAACCTCTTCGATTCATTCATCTGAATGATTTCAACGGTGTTTTCAACCGCTATGTGTCGAAGTTCGACAGTGTCATCAGCTTTATTGATACTACCACCCATTACAGGTACAATACCACTACTTACCCTATAACCAATTATTCGAGGATTATACATGATCAGGATTACAATGCCAATGCCGGACTGATAGGCGAGATCCTGTTCAAGGATAATCGATATCATTTGTTTGCCCGTGATTTGGATACCGAAGATATTCCTGTTCCTGAATCGGAAATTATCATTACCGAATATAAAAAGGAGCAAAAGAAAAAGCTGGCTGAAGAAGACAGCATTCAGCGAAACCAGCCTGAGTTGGTGAGCATTGAAAGCATTGAAAATAACAGGATTGTCCTTGAAACCAGAGATACGGTTGAATTAGATCCTTTTAACATTGATATCAATAATTATGTTTTTGAACGGGAGAAAATTAATTATTATAATGAACGGTTAAAAGATCAGGACTTAAACCTGAATGTCACCCTGGACAGCACCATTCAGGATGAAAATAAAAAAGCACGAATCTACCTTCCGGCTTTCTATCCAAACCAACTGGTCAACCAGGTGGATTTTAGTTTTTTAAATGAATCTTACCAACCCTTTACAGGTGGAGCGGTATACTTCAACCCCGGGTTTAACATGTTGTTTAAGCTTGGTGCACAGGATTTGTTTGAAGACTATAAAATTACAGGGGGCTACCGTTTTTCGGGCGATTTTGATGCCAATGAGTTTTTGTTTAGCGCAGAAAATCTGAAAGAGCGTATAGATAAACAGGTAATTTTTCATCGGCAGGCTTTTAAAAGCATTGTTGACGATGAAAACGACAATCCGTATAACATCAAAACCCATACCCACCAGATTATGGGTGTGTTAAGGTATCCTTTCAGCCAGGTGAATGCTGTGAAGGCAACCCTTGGGTTGCGTCACGACAGGGTGGCATATCTTGCTAATCCAATCAGGGTGCAATCCCTTGAGATTCCAAATGAAAACAAGTTCTGGGTGAGCTTTAAGTTTGAATATATATTTGACAATACCCGCAATCTTGGTAAAAACCTCTACAGCGGAACCCGTTACAAAATGTTCACCGAGGCATACAAACAAGTGAATTTAAAGCGCGATGATCTCTTTGTTATCGGGATCGATTTCAGAAACTATTTTAAGATTCACCGGAACCTGATTCTGGCCAACCGTTTCGCTGGAAGCACGAATATTGGCAGCAGCAACCTGATTTATTATTTGGGGGGTGTTGATAACTGGACAAATTTGTCGACCCGTACACCAACGTTTATTCCACTCAGTGAAATTCCTTATGATGAAACACAAAATTATGTTTACCAGACTGTGGCAACCAATATGCGGGGCTTTTCGCAAAACATCCGCAACGGAAACAGTTTTGCATTGATTAATAATGAAATAAGGTGGCCTGTCATTAAATACTTTGTGAATCATCCGATGAGTTCGGCCTTTTTAGAGAATTTTCAGGTAGTGGGCTTTTTTGATGTCGGGACAGCATGGAAGGGTTTGCATCCATACACCGGAAAAAATGCTTATGATACCCGCACCTATAATTTCAATTCAATAAAGATCACCATCGATACCAATCGGGAACCGGTGGTTGCCGGTTATGGATTCGGGTTGAGAACACAGCTTCTTGGGTATTTTATGCGCTTTGATTGGGCATGGGGTATCGAGAACAGGACCATACTGCCACGGATATTTTATTTTTCACTAAATCTTGATTTTTAACCTATATGTCCTTTAATGAGATTTTTTTATTGTTGGTAATTGGGCTGGCAGCTGGTTTCATTGCCGGTGGCCTCGGTGTAGGAGGAGGTATAATTCTGGTGCCTGCCCTGGTATTTTTCTTTGGGCTGACACAACACCAGGCACAGGGGACCAGTCTTGGTGTTTTAATGTTTCCGGTTATGGCCCTGGCCGTGGTCAATTATTACCAGAAAGGATTTGTAAATTTTAAATTGGTTTTTATTTTAGTGGCTGCCTTTCTTGTTGGAAGTTATTTAGGCTCACTGTTTTCTGTAAATTTACCTGCTAAAACCCTGAAAAAAGTTTTTGGAATACTTATGCTGATTGCCGGTATGAAAATGATTCTGGAAAAATAGCATTTTGAAAAACATACATCATGAATATTAATGAAAGAATAAGATCCCTGGCTGAAAAATACTTTGAAGAAACGCGAGCCATCCGGCGGCATATTCATCAAAATCCGGAACTTTCGTTTCAGGAATACAAGACTTCTGAATTTATTCAAAAAAAGCTTGCAGCTCACAAGATTCTTTACAAAACCGGATATGTAAAAACCGGAGTTCTTGGCATCATAAAAGGACGTAATCCGGAAAAAAGAGTCATTGCCCTGCGTGCCGACATGGATGCATTGCCTGTGCAGGAAAAGAATGATTTAGTTTTCAGCTCGGTAAACAAAAATGTGATGCATGCCTGCGGACATGATGTGCATACCTCATCCTTGCTTGGAACAGGACTAATACTTAAAGATTTGCGGGATGAGTTTGAAGGAACTGTATTATTGGTTTTTCAACCTGGCGAAGAAAAACTTCCGGGAGGTGCCAGATTAATGATGGAAGAAGGAGTTTTTGAAGAATATAAACCTGAAATTGTGATTGGTCAACACGTAATGCCCGATTTACCGGCGGGCACGGTCGGCTTCCGTCCGGGTATGTATATGGCGTCTACCGATGAAATATACCTTACAGTAAAAGGCCGGGGTGGCCATGCTGCCATGCCCCATCAATTAACCGATTCTGTGCTGATGACTTCCCACATTATTGTTGCGATGCAACAATTGGTTAGCAGAAACGCCAATGCCTCCATTCCCACAGTGCTGTCTTTTGGGAAAATCATTGCCGATGGGGCCACAAATGTTATTCCCTCAGAAGTACATGTTGAAGGCACCTTCCGTACCATGAATGAAACCTGGAGAGCCGAAGCTCACGGGCGCATTAAAACCATTGCTTCTTCTATAGCTGCTTCAATGGGGGGGAGTTGCGAGGTGGAAATCCGCCATGGGTATCCTTTTTTAGTAAATAACGAAGAAATAACCCATAAAGCCATTTCCCTGGCGAAAGATTTTCTTGGAGAAAAATCCGTGGTTGATTTGGACCTTAGAATGACGGCTGAGGATTTTGCTTATTTTTCACAGGCATTTCCTGCTACCTTTTATCGTTTGGGAGTGATGCAGCCCGGAACAAAAAATCCGTCCCCCTTGCATTCGCCAACCTTTATGGTTGATGAAAATGCATTGAAAACCGGGATTGGGACCATGGCCCGGCTGGCATTGGGATATTTATAAAAAAACCTTCCGGGTAATTCCGGAAGGTTTTTGATACAGAATTAATAAATAACGCTAAACCCTGGTTTTATTTAATGCCAGATAAGAGTTTTTAAACCGGTTATTTTGTGTTTATCCTACCTTGAATACCAACTGAAAATATAAACGGCTGATAATCAAACTCAATTTTTTCACTATCGGTCAGAGGGACCGAGAATCCAACCTGCAGCGTCATTTTTACATATGGTAGTCCCAACTTGCCCGTTAAAACCGGCTCTATGAATATGCCATCCAGGGATTCCGGTTCCTGTAGCAGATTAACATATACAAGCCGGGGACTCAGGCTGCCTATAAAATACCCGGTATTGATACCTACTGCGGGTTGAAGAAAAAGCCTGTTGGTTTTCACGTTTTCCTGGTCGGACCAGAGGTCATTTTCATAGAAGGCATTTAATGTACCCATACCATAACCGCCATAGACTTCATAGACACCAATAGACCGGTAGTTTTTATAAAATCCAACACCGGCTTCTATAAAACTATGTTTGTGATAATTATCGGTTGTATCTGATGTTTGGTTTGCAAAACTCCCGTTGACCATAAGTCCGATATTCTCAGTTATGGCATAACTTACCTGGGGATCAAACCCGGAAATTCCGGTATGGGCTGCACCTTGTAACTCGCCGGCTTGCTTGAACATGGGGGTGTTTATAACATTGGGGACATAAGAAGGGGCGCATGAACACATGCCCAGGATAAACCAGAAAAGGCAGCCGTTTTTTACTGAAATCAGAATATGTTTTTTCATGGGCGTCATTTTTTAGGTTAGTCAGGAAAGGAAAACAAACTTACGTAAAAAAACAATGCAAAACCACTATTTATCGCTGATAAAGGGTTTATATTTAATGCATTGCATAATGGCAGAACCTGGCCCATGAAGGTTTATCGCAGGTTAGCTTTCTTCCATTACATTTTCTGTGTTGATATTAAATTGTTTGATTTTATTATACAGAGTTTTTCTATCAATGTTAAGCACCCGTGCTGCTTTCGATTTATTATAATTTACCTCAACAAGGGTATCCATAATTAGCTTCTTTTCAGCCTGGTGTGAAGCTTTTTTCAGGCCAAGTTCATTGGTTTCCTCGGCATGTGAATTCTGCCGGAGCCTGGAATGTTGTAATTCCGGGGGAAGCAATTGAGGTGTAATGGTATCTCCTTCAGCCAGCAGCACACTGCGGCGGATAATGTTTCGCAATTCGCGTAAATTGCCATGCCATGGATAGCTCAGCAGAAGGTTTGTGGCAGGTTGGTCAATGCTGCGGACTTGCTTGCCAAGTTCTATATTGGCCTGCTGCATGAAGTGTTTGGCAAACAAAAGAATATCTTCCCCACGGTCACGCAATGGCGGAATTTCAATTTTCAGTTCATTGAGACGGTGAAATAAGTCTTCTCTGAACTCACCTTCTTTTACACTCAGTCCCAGATCTTCATTGGTTGCTGCTATGATTCGCACATCAACCGGGATAGAGTTAGCGCTGCCCGTCCGTGAAATTACTTTTTCCTGCAACACGCGTAATAACCGTACCTGGATGTCGGCAGTCAGGTTCCCTATTTCATCGAGGAATAAACTACCGCCATTAGCCTGTTCAAAAACGCCTTTTCTATCACTGAGCGCCCCTGTAAAAGCACCTTTGATATGGCCAAACAGTTCGCTATTGGCCAGGTCTTTCGGAATGGCACCACAATCAACGGCAATGAATGGTTTTCTGCTGCGCTCCGATCGCTGATGGATGGCACGGGCTATGAATTCCTTTCCTGATCCTGTTTCTCCCTGAAGCAATACACTCATATTGGTGGGTGCAACAAGTGCCACCATTTTCATTACCTCACGCATCTTGGTGCTATCACCCTGGATGAATTCTTCCTTTTGCGAACCTTCCAGATTTGTTTGGGATTCCTTTATGCGTTTGAGCATATGTATGATTTCTTCGGGTTGCAGAGGTTTGGTTACATAATCATAAGCTCCGGATTTCATCATTTTTACAGCCATTCTTACATCGGCATAGGCAGTAATAATGATGACTTTTGTATTTGGATTCAATTTGCGTATTTCAGGCAACATTTTCATTCCATCAGTGTCAGGGAGCCTGAAATCACACAATACAACATCATATTTCTTTTTTTTCAGCTTGTTTTTACCAGAACTTCCGGTAAAGGCCGAATCAGCCTCATATCCATTATCTGTCAGTAGTTTTTCAAGAATACTGCAGGTAAAGGTATCGTCATCGATAATTAATATTTTATTTACAGGATCTCTCATTTGTAAGTTTTTTTATTCTTCTTCTTCAATTATTTCATTCCGTAATTGGGGAATGATTTCATTTTCAAGCTTTTCAAATTTACGAATATATTTTATTGCTTGTTCAGGGTTTTTTTCAGTCAGGGTGTTATTTTCAATATTCCGTAAACTCTCGGCCATTGGATCCAGTTGGAAAAATCTACAGGATGATATTAATTTATGGGCTGCTTCACCAACATCATTCCAATTTTCTGTTTTTTCTGCTGATTTTATTTTTTCTAATCCGCTTTCGATATTGCTGATAAATGATATGATCATTTTGTTGAAAAATTTTGGATCACCTTTGGCAACATTTACCAGTTCATCCAAACTGTAAGGCTTTGATGTAGATTTGATGTCTCTTAACACTAATTTTTCCTCCTCTATTTTTAATGATTCATCAGGAACAGCATGTATCTGAAAAACGTGGCATATTTTGTTAAACAGTTCCTGTTCTCTAAAGGGTTTAATGATATAATTATCCATACCAGCCGACATGTACCGGATTACATCACCCCGGACAATATTGGCGGTAATTGCTATTATTTTAATATCCCTGTTCGGATTGTCTCGTTGTGAACGGATATACTTTGTTACATCAATGCCGCTGACTTTTGGCATGTGAATGTCAAGCAATAACAGGTCGAATTTTTCTTTGGTCAGTTTATGAATGGCATCTTCGCCGTCAACAGCCATTTCATTTTCAATACCCCAGTTTTCAAGGATTGTTTGGCCTAGGAAACGATTTGTCTCATCATCATCAACCAATAGTACTTTTTTGATATCTGCAAGCAGGGATTTATCAACACTCAGGTATGCGCGCTCCTCAGTTAGATCGGAAACATCGCCTACTTTAAGAGGTAGGACTGTTTTAAATATTGTACCCACATTTTTGGTGCTTTCGACTTTTATTCTGCCATTTTGCAGGTCGATGAGTTTTTTGCATATTGCAAGGCCCAATCCTGAACCACCATACTTCCGGGTAATTGAAGCATCAGCCTGACTGAACTCAGAAAATATCAGTTTGAGTTCATCTTCATCCATGCCAATGCCGGTATCCTGTATGGTAAAGGATACCCAATACTGTCCGTCTGAATCTGATTCGTGGTTAACGGTAAGCTTTACAGAACCGTAATCAGTAAATTTAATGGCATTGCTTAAAAGATTAAATAAAATCTGCCGGATACGGAATACATCCCCGTAAAGAATATGTTGTACATCCTCTGAAATGGTGTACGAGAATTCAATTTTCTTTTTGTCGGCACGTATCTTAAATAGATTGTATATCTCTTCAATCAGGTTTGGTAATTTGAAAAAATCCTTTTCAATATATACTTTACCAGCTTCCAGCTTAAAGAGAATGAG
>CAZZBU010000005.1:32523-33803 GCA_964652315.1 uncultured Bacteroidales bacterium | reverse complement strand
AGTGAACGGTAGAGGTGTTCGTCCATGTACAAATTCTCATCATCCCGCTCAGTAAGGTGTGAGTGAAAGGCGATAAACATTACTCTTCGGGCCTCTACATCAGGTATTAATGTGCATGAATAGGCGTTGCTTGATTCAGGGTCATCGTCCTTGAAACAGATATTTAACGAAGCAGATTCATTTTCATATATTACCCGGCTTAATATTGTTTCGAACCGGTGAATGTAAAGGGGGTTTAACCATTCCTTCAGGTGGGTGGACTCACCCATTCCTTGATCCAACCCGAATTTCAGATTGAACGTGCTGTTGCACCGTTTGAGGGTGCCATGGATATCGATTTCACAAATAATAAACCTGGTATTGTCCGGTGAAATGGTCCACTGATTAAAAAGCGGTGTGTCTTCCTGTTTCTTAAAAACAAGCCTGTATCCTTCAGGTGTTTTCAAGAACCAAACAGAGTTGAAGGTGATTTCATGAAGGGATGATAAATTGAGTTGCAACGGTTCTGGTAGGAGAAACAGGGAGTGTACGGGCAATTCTTCAAACTCCTTACTGATAAGATCCTTTTTACCGGAAGAGGTGAAGTTACCAAGCCTTTCAGATTCCATTTTTTCATAATACGGGTCAATTATTTTTATAAATCCTTTATTTGCCCAGCTTACGTTAAAATTTTTGTCCAGGTGCACTTCGAAGGGTAGTTGTTTACGTAAGGTATCAAACGTAGCAATATTGGCCTTTGCCAGAATTTGATTCTTATTATCTGATGAACCATCTGTTGAATCATCCATGATACTGATTAGGTCTTTAAGTTTATTTCGCAATGCTGGTTCCACATCCAGTTTTTCAATTTTCTCCGCTAGTTTTTGATGCATTCCCTTTCTTCGGTTTATTCTTCCACAATTTAAAGATGGTGTTTTCTTCTGTAATATCCTATATACATAAACTATTCCAAACTAAGTCTGTCAGGATACCGCATAGTTTATGTGATAATCAAAAACATTTATTCCTGTATGATGGTTGCACAATTGCATAACTATGTCGTTCTCAGAAATTAAAATACATGGCAAAACGGGTTGATAATTTAAAAGAGGCGCTCAATGAACCTAAAAATATCCATGAGATACTTGAGGAATAAATTCATATGGTGCCCGAACAGCAAGGGCGTCAGGCCATGGCAAGTGTGGTTTGTTTCTGTAAACAGTTCGGATATACCAAAATAACCACAAACCAATATTCCACAGGGTAGGTAAAAGCATTCAAAATTATAACAACAGCGAAAC
>CAZZBU010000005.1:0-32423 GCA_964652315.1 uncultured Bacteroidales bacterium | reverse complement strand
TACCCATGAAAACACATTAAACCCAATTTAAAGCCCGGCAGTGACCCCTGACAGAAATAAATCTATATGATACCTGTTCTGAACAGGATAACAAGCCTCAGCAGTCTGCTGATTATCTGGATCATTATTTATTTCGGAAATCTGACAGAAGGTATGCTTTTAACTCATTGCCGGCCAAATTGCCTTACACCCATCGGTATTATTTTAAAAGAAGCAATGATACCTCTTGCAGGGCACATGCTGACATTTAATGCATGGCAAATACTGGGAGGCGGAGTTTTAGCCGGAGGCTAATTGGGCTACTGTCCTGGTTGGGAGCATCCTCACAGGAACCAAAAGCAGGATTTAATTGTAGGTCTTGTAACCGTGGTTTTAGGCATTGGCTTGCTTCACAATTGGTACAGCCATATTATCTACGCACGCACCGGGCACAGATAAAAACAATTTGTGGAAAAATTACTGGTAATATTTTGTCGGAGCCCTTTAGGACTAAGTTGTACTGTGGATATATCTCTACATTATTCATATAAAGTGTAGAAAATTATTCGCGTAAAATTTCACACCATTTAAAGCTAATGGTCTATTTTACAGATAAATAAATAATACAGGTTTAAACTACTTGACTCTGGCAGGATTTTGCTCCCTCTTAGAACAAGATTATTTTGTTTAACTATTAAAAAACAATTATTATGGCAAATAAAGGATTTAATACATTCTTGGGATTTTTAGCTGGTGCAACTGCAGGTGCAATAGTGGGCGTTTTATTTGCTCCCGATAAAGGCACAAAAACACGCAAAAAGATACGTCGCGAAGCTGAAGATATTTCTGATGATTTAAAAGAAAACATGTCCAGGCAGGTTGATCAAATGAAAGATTATTTGTCGCAGTTTGCTGATGATGTGAAAAAACGGTTTACAACTGTTGAGGAAAGAGTCAAAGCACAATCGGAAAAAATAAAATCAAAAGCTAAGGACGCTGCTACAGCTAATTGATGCTGAATGATATTTCTTTTTGAAATATCATTATATCTATCTGAATACCAATGCCTGCACTTCGACCCGTTTTTTGTCAAACCGAATATTCAAAATAGGTAGCATGATTACAGATTCAGTCGCAAAAATCAGTGAGTTATCCAAATCGTACCTGACCAAACAGGTTGCTTTCTCTAAACTGGTCATAGCTGAAAAATTCAGCAAAGTAGGTTCAGTCTTTTTATCTTCGATACTGCTTCTGACTGTTGTTTTACTTGTTGCGCTTTTTGGAGGTTTAACCTTTAGTTTTTGGTATGCTGAAACGTATGGGAAACTATACGTTGGATTTCTGATTACTATGGGCTTCTTTGCCATTTTAGGTCTTTTGATTTTTTATTTTCGCAAAAAGATTTTCAGAAACCATATGGTAAGAAACGTGGTTGAGGTCCTTTTTGATGACGATGAAACCGAGAAAACATATGAAAAAATTCCATAATATCAAAACGTTTGATGAGCTTTTGCTCGCCAAGGAAAAAACCCGGTATGCAATGCTGGTGCATGAAAGAGAAATTAGTGCAAATGTAGATGCCGTGAAATATGAGATGATTAGTTACTTCAAAGGCACATTGTATGAAATAGGTCAAAGAATCGTGTCATACCTGATTATTAAGTTGGTGAAAAAATAACCTTTTTACCTAAGGTTCACTAAAATGAAAGAAACAAATCATGAAAAAAGTTATTTTACATACCCATGTTCATAATAGCCTGCATGCAATTATAGATTTTGCACTTTTGTTGGCCCGGGATTTAGAAAAGGAATTGGAAGTGATTCATATCGTTGACACGCGTAGTATCAGCTATAGCTCTGGAGGAATAGAACCAACTGTAGAGTCCGGACAAATGTTAAATTATGATATTTTAAACCAACAAAAAGAAGGGATGGAAAAAACCCTTCATGAAACCATAAACGAACGTAAAGAGGTTCTGAATGCTGACCTGCCTGTATCGTATAATGTTCATATAGATAATCCGGAATGGTTGCTGAATGCAATATCAAAAAAGGAGGATACTTATTTAATGCTGCTTCCTGAGTCAGCAACTGAAGGCGGGTTGAAAGGTTATGAACAATATAAGCATTTGTTAAATGATTTGCACTGCCCGATTTTGCTTTTTCCTGATGATATCAAGTATGCGCCCTTGAAAAAAATGGTAGTAGCAACAAATTATCAAAAAGAAGATATCAGAATTCTGGATAAGCTTCGGGATCTGGCAAAGCATTATCAATCAAAGGTGCTTACCCTTCACGTAAATGAAGGCGAAGCTTTTGAATATCAGTTAAAGGAAAAAGGATTTGAACAGATTCTGGAAGAAAAAGTAGACTATCCAGATATTAATTTCAAGGCCATTGATCATGATGAGGCAGAAAAGGCCATAGGTGAGTTTTCAGAAAGAATCCAGGCAGATTTACTTGTGCTGCATAAAGGGCACCGGAATATTTTCGAAAAGCTTTTCTCAAAAAGCCGTGCCCGGAAAATCATTGAAAAGGTACATATGCCGGTATTGGTGTTTAATGATCATACCCTTGAAAAAGGTACCTGATTTCATTCCGTGAAACATGCTGAATGGTATTAAAAAACACATTGATATGGAAGAAAAAAACAAAATGCATACTTATGCAAGGCTTGGATATTCTGATATTGAAACGGCTGATATAGTAAAAAAGCTTAACATCTTACTGGCAAACTACCATATTCATTATCAAAAGTTAAGAAATTTTCATTGGAATGTTAAAGGGCCTGAATTTTTTGAATTGCATGAGAAATTCGAGGAACAATACGAAACAGCTAAGGCTAATATCGACGAAATTGCTGAACGTATCCGTGTGTTTGGCAAAGCACCCATGAGTACACTTGCAGAGTACCTGTCAGTTGCTGAAATAAATGAGGTGGACACCAATCTTACAGCCATTGAAATGGTACGTGAGGTACTTGATGACTACCAGTTGTTGTTGTCGTTTATGAAAGATGTGTTGGAGGTGGCCGATCAGGCAGGCGATGCCGGTACCGACGATATGATTAACTCCTTTATAAAACCCATCGAAAAATCACACTGGATGTTTATGGCCTGGTTAAATCACGGCCAGAAAGGAACAATTCCCGAAAGTCCTGTTGACCAGGAATAAGGCCCGGAGAATAAACTCAAAAAACACTTTTGTTTAGTTTTATTTAACTCATTCATTGAAGGAACTCATTTTTTTTGTATTGTAGCCTGTAACCAGCAGGCGAATCCTGTGTCATACAGAAAAACGATGAAAAATTCTGATGATAGCCGGTTAATTTCACTTGTGTTAGGCTAGAAAGGCAAATCATCTTCAGGGGCATTATCCGGAAAAGGCACTTCGCCAAAGGGTGCTTCTCCCTCATTTTTCTGAGAGCTACCTGTTGGTGCAGTTGATGTATTGTCGCCAGATGCAGACAATTTCCAGGCCTGTAGGTTTACAAAGTAATTATCTTTCCATTTGTTTCCTTTAATGTCAAAGGCAATAGTGAGTTGCGTTCCTGGTTGAATCCCATCGATAAGGGTTGTTTTATCCTGTACCAATTGGAATTTTATTTGTTCGGTAAATCCGTTGTTGTTTTGTTCCAATACAAATTCCCTTTTTTTAAATCTTGGCGATACCTGTACCTCATCAAATACTTCAAGCAATGTTCCTGTAATTTCGTAACTCATAACAGTAAATAAAAAGATAAAAAAACCTAACCTGTTCGTCAGGTTAGGTTCATATAAGTTAATTCAAATTATTCAGCAGCTTGTTCGGTAATATCCAATAATTCAATCTCAAAAACGAGAACATCATTGGGCTTAATCGGCCCACCTTGTGGAGGATTAGTGCCGTAACCAAGCTCCGCAGGTACATAAATTTTGTATTTGGAACCTACACTCATCAGTTGAACAATTTCATTCCATGCCGGAATAACACGGCCACCTACCTCAAATTCAAACGGCTGTCCGCGATCAACTGAGCTGTCAAACTTCTCGCCGTCAATCAACATTCCAGTATAATGAGCTTGTACTTTATCGCCCATTTTTGGCTGTGCACCTTCGCCTTCAACCAACACTTCATACTGAAGCCCGCTTGGCAAAGTTGTAACGCCTTCTTTTTTAGCATTTTCATCAAGGAAAGCTTCACCTTTTTCAAGGTTTTCTTCTGCAACCTTTTGTTGTAATTTACCAAAATATTCATTGAGCAGCATTCCTGCTTCCTGTTGATCGATGGTCCCTTCTCCTTGAAATGCATCATCCATGCCTTTTGCCAACGCTTCGTAGTTTAATTCATCTAAACCACCATTGCTAACCTGAGAACCCCATACAATACCCAAAGCATAGCTTACTGAGTCAAGTTCACTTTTTACAGTGACATTTTCAGTATTTAATGTCTGGTTTTGGCAGGCCAGCATACCTAACATAAATAAAGCAATAAATACGAATAATAACTTCTTCATAATCTTGAGTTTGATAAAATTTATAAATTCATCGGCGAAGATATCCCTATTTTTTTAGGGAACAAAAAAATTCCTTTGCAAATTAAGATAGTTTAACGAAAATGTCCGATTCTGTTATTTTTTGTTCGATTTAGAACAGGGATTGTATCCTATCGTGACAATATCAAAAAAAATCTTTGCGCTAAATATATTTAATGTAATGAATTACAGTGGTTTACATGGATATATGTGCTCATGGCATGAATTTTGGTATAGCTGCATCATCATATATGTCATCACCCAAGACTAAAAGCTAAATGATAAATTTAAAAGGCGTTCATAAATCATATCAAACCGGACATACATCCCTGCATGTCCTAAAAGGAATTGATTTGGAAATAACTGAGGGAGAGCTTGTTTCCATTATGGGATCATCGGGTTCCGGCAAATCCACCTTACTGAATATTATCGGTGTTCTTGATGGTTATGATGAGGGAAGCTATTACCTCAATGGCACGCTTATGAAGGACCTCACTGAAAAAAAGGCTGCTTATTACCGCAACCGCATGATTGGATTTATCTTTCAATCATTCAATCTGATTCCTTTTAAAACTGCCCTGGAGAATGTTGCTCTTCCATTGTACTACCAGAAAATAGGCCGGAAGAAAAGAAACCTGCTGGCCATGGAATACCTCGATAGGTTGGGGCTCAGAGAATGGGCAACACACACTCCGAATGAACTTTCAGGTGGTCAGAAACAACGGGTATCCATTGCCCGCTCATTGATTGCTAAACCCAAGGTAATACTCGCTGACGAGCCAACCGGCGCCCTTGATTCACAAACATCACTCGAAGTGATGCAATTGCTTCAGGAGATAAATGAACAGGGAATTACCATGCTGATTGTTACTCATGAGAAAGATATCTCAGAAATGACCAGGCGGGTAATTAAACTGAAGGATGGAAATATTCAGTCGGAGTTACAGAAACCAAAAGTAGCCAGCTATGTTTGATTTGGATAACTGGCAGGAGATTTTTGAGACCATACGCAAAAATAAGTTAAGAACATTCTTGACCGGGTTTAGTGTGGCCTGGGGTATCTTTATGCTTATCATACTCCTTGGATTTGGAAGCGGGTTACAAAACGGCGTTAATCAGGAGTTTGAGAGTTCTGCAACCAATGCCATTTGGTTTTGGCGCGGGCAGACCAGCATGCCGTACAAAGGCATGAAACCCGGCAGGTATATTCGAATGAACAATGAGGATTATGAACAAACCAAACTTAAGGTGGATGGTGTGGAATACATCTCCGGTCGTTTTAACATCTGGAGCGGCAACACAAGGGTGAATTATAAGAATGAATACGGCGATTTTAATGTGCAAAGTGCTCATCCGGATTATAAATTTATCGAAAAAGTTGAGATGCTGGAAGGCCGTTACATTAACAAAACAGATATTGATGAATCCCGTAAAGTAGTCATGATTTCCCAGCTTGCGGTTGAATCTCTCTTTAAGGCAGAAGATCCCATGGGAAAATACATCAACATAAATAATGTTCCTTTCAAAGTTGTTGGTTTATATACTGATCAGGACGTCAGAAACAGGGGGTTGCGTACCATTTATGTACCCATTTCGGCAGCGCAGAAAGTATTTACCGGAGGAAACCAGATCCATACCCTGGTTGTGACTACAGGTGATGCCAGTGTCAACGAAAGCAAAGAAATTGAAAGTCAAATACGCTCCCTTATTGCCCAGCATCATAAATTTGATGTAAAAGACGACAGGGCATTGGGTTCATGGAATGCCTCTGAAGAATATTCGAGGTTCAAAAACCTATTTTTTGGTATCCGGGTGTTTATCTGGATTATCGGGATTGGTACCCTCATAGCGGGAATTGTTGGGGTTAGTAACATTATGATAATTGTTGTACGTGAACGCACAAAAGAAATTGGCGTACGTAAAGCAATCGGGGCCACCCCCGGGAACATTGTGGGGCTGGTTTTGTTTGAATCCATAACCATCACCACTTTTGCCGGTTATATTGGCCTGGTTGGTGGCGTGGGCGTGCTCGAACTTATTTCCAAAGCCCTCGAAAATGTTCCCTTTATCAAAAATCCTACGGCTGATATCCGGGTTGCAATCACGGCTACTGTGCTGTTGATATTCAGTGGGGCATTGGCTGGGTTTATTCCGGCAAGGCGGGCCAGTAGGATAAAACCCATTGTTGCTTTGCGCGATGAATAATATCATATACTATTGAGATGAGCATTATAGATATTGATAAATGGCAGGAAATATTCCAAACACTTAAATCAAATAAACTGCGGACATTTTTGACTGCGTTTGGTGTTTTTTGGGGTATTTTCATGCTTGTTGTGATGCTTGGTTCCGGTACAGGTTTGCAGAACGGCGTAACCGACGGTTTTGGTGATTTTGCAACCAATTCAGCTTTTGTCTGGACAGAAACCACTTCAATGCCCTACAAAGGATACAAAAGGGGGAGGTTTATCCACCTGAACAATGGGGATATGGAGGCGATAAAGCAACACATTCCTGAAATCGATTTGCTGGCTCCACGCCTGCAGGCCTGGGGAGCGGATGCCAATAACGTAAGCCGGGGTGATAAAACCGGTGCTTTTACCATTCATGGTGATTACCCTGAGTTTAACCTGATAGATCCACAAAATATAGTGCAGGGACGTTTCTTAAATTTGTTTGATATTCAGGAACGTAGAAAAGTAGCTGTAATAGGAAGTGAGGTTCGAAAAATTCTGTTTGAGGAAGATGAAAATCCGGTTGGTGAGTATGTTAAGATTAAAGGGCTTTACTGGCAGGTAATAGGGGTGTTTGAACCAGGTAGTCAGGCAATGAGTTTTGGAGGCGACAAGGCAAAAACCATTTTTCTCCCCTTTTCCAGTCTTCAAAAAGCCTACAATTTTGGAGATGATGTGCATTATTTTTCCATTACAGCAAAAAACGGTGTTCCTGCCTCCCTGGCCGAAGAAAAAGTGATTACCTACCTCAAAAAGATCAAATCTGTTCATCCTGATGATGACAGGGCCATAGGCCATTTTAATGTAGAAAAGGAATACCAGCAGATGTCCGGATTGTTTTTAGGAATCAATGTATTGATTTGGGTGGTTGGTATAGGTACATTGCTGGCCGGAGTAATAGGTGTGAGCAACATCATGCTGATTATCGTTAAAGAGCGGACCAAAGAAATTGGAATACAACGTGCCATTGGAGCAACGCCATTTCGGATAATTAATCAGATCATTACCGAATCGGTATTTTTAACATCCTTTGCCGGTTTTTTTGGACTTGCCATTGGTGTGTTTCTGGTGGCCGGAGTTAATAAAGCAATCAGCGGAATGGGCGATAGTGTAGGCATGTTCAAAAATCCTGAAGTGGATTTTAATATTGCCTTAACAGCACTGGTTGTTTTAATCATCGCCGGGCTGTTTGCGGGTTTAATTCCGGCAAAAAGGGCCATTGATATTAAGCCAATTGAAGCGCTGCGCAATGAATAAAGAATAAACAGTATAAAACGGCAAAATTTTAAACTAAAATGAAGAAGATTATTCGTATCACATTGTTGGTAGTTATCCTGGGCGGATTTGCTTACACCATCTATTTTCTTTACAATAAATCGAAAAAGCAACCTGTGGTTTGGGAAACCGAATCGCCCCGTGTGGATAATATTATAAAGAAAACCGTAGCTACAGGTACGGTAATACCGCGGAAAGAAATTGAAATTAAACCACATGTCTCAGGTATTGTTGAAATAATTTATATTGAACCCGGCGATAAGGTTAACGAAGGTGATTTAATCGCCAAGATAAAAATTATTCCTGATATGATTTCTCTAAATAATGCCGAATCCAGGTTGAACAAAGCACAGTTACAGCTTGAAGATGCCAAGCTGGTTTACGAACGACAACGGAAAGTATACCTGGAAGGTGTGATTCCCGAAGCTGAGTTTCAACAGTACCGCCTGGGATATAATAACGCCCTTGAGGAACTGGAAGCTGCTGAAAACAATCTACAATTGATTAAAGAAGGTGTTACCAAAAAATCTGGTACGGCTTCGAATACATACATCCGGTCGACCATCAACGGGATGGTTCTTGATGTTCCGGTTGAAGAAGGCAATTCTGTTATTCAGGCCAACACCTTTAATGAAGGAACTACCATTGCCTCGGTTGCCGATATGGGCGAAATGATTTTTGAAGGAAAAGTAGATGAAACCGAAGTGGGGAAAATAAACCAGGGAATGCCTCTTGTGTTGTCCATTGGAGCCATTGAGGGGCAAACATTTGATGCTGTGCTGGAATACATCTCCCCTAAGGGAGTGGAAGAAAGCGGAGCTATCCAGTTCGAGATTAAGGCTGATGTGAAATTGCAGCAGGATGTATTTATCCGTGCAGGTTATAGCGCTAATGCAGATATTGTTCTTGATCGACGGGACAGTGTTTTGGTGATAGCGGAAAGCCTGCTGAAATTTGAGAAAGAGTCGGATTCCGTATATGTCGAAATCGAAAAAGAACCACAGCAGTTTGAAAAACAATATATAGAAGTAGGACTTTCAGACGGGCTTAATGTAGAAGTATTATCCGGGTTGAGTATGGATGCAAAAATAAAATCCAAAGAAAAGAAAGATGTACCGGCTCCCGTCGATCAATCCTGATAAATAGCTGATTTAAATATTATTAATGTGATGCCTGCCTTATTTGGCAGGCATTTTACTTTTTAAAATTCCTAGGAACCACCCTGGTTCCAAAAAAAACGTGTAAAACGTAACCTTTTGATAATCAAATTCGAATAAAATGACAGCACGTTACGTGGGTTGTTAATAACTTTTTACTAATATTGCACTTAATTACTTACATTTAGTACCTGTAAATGGTAAGTATCATTGAACGAATGCTATGTTTCGAAAAGTCTTCATATTTTGTCTGCTAATCATCCCGGCATTAAATGCTTTTATCGCCGAAAGGGTAACCCTCAATGTAAATGTTCCACAGGAAGTTGAAGCCGGTCAGGAGTTTCGTGTACAGGTTACAGTGAATAAATCACAGTTAACCGGTTTTGCAAGGTTTCAACAAACCCTGCCTGCCGGCTTAAAAGCTGTAGAAGTCAATTCTGCAAATGCCGTTGATTTTACTTTCGAAGACAACAGGCTTCGCATCATCTGGCTTCGGTTACCTGAAAGTGAAAGCTTTACCTTTTCTTATCGTGTTCGGGTTGACGAAAGATTAAAAGGCATGTTTTCACTTACCGGAACATTTTCCTACATTGATGATAACCAACGAAAATCTGTGGACGTAACACCCGAACTGTTGGCTATTAATCCATCACCCAATGTTAATCCGGATTTGATAGTGGACATCAACGATTTTGAAAAACTGGTTATTCCTGATTTAACGCCCAAAGAACAACCAGGAATTGTTTGTATCCGTGAAACTCCTGTTCCTGACAGCGAAGGGCAGATTCTTGTAAACCTGCTTGTGAATAAGAATGATTTTAAACAATTTGCAAAAATAGAGGAGAAAATCCCTGAAGGATATACTGCACTTAGCGTGGAAACTGCAGATGGTATTTTTACTTTTAAGGATCAGGTTGCTAAGTTTATCTGGCGTAATTTACCGGTGAGCTCCTATTTTATGGTTTCATATAAACTTATTCCCACAGCAGACGATGTGGCTGTAAAGCAA
The DNA here is from genome assembly GCA_964652315.1 of uncultured Bacteroidales bacterium. Lineage (GTDB taxonomy): Bacteria > Bacteroidota > Bacteroidia > Bacteroidales > JAAAOM01 > CAZZBU01. Next base: position 22,256 of record CAZZBU010000005.1, on the reverse strand, counting down.
TCACCTGATATTGATGGTGAGTTTTCTTACTTTGAAAGTGACCGTACACACGTAATGGATATTGTTGAACGCGATGTGGATTTGCTTGCCATGGATGAAACGGCTATTCTCAATCTTATCAGAGATGAAACAGGTGTTACCCTTCTGGCTGGTAATAATCAGGCTGCAGGAATTGTGAAACGACCGGAGATCATTGACGAAGATATGGTGCCTGTGCAGGAAGATGCTGAGGTTGATGCAGAGACCGATACAGTGGATGAAACCCCGCAGGCCGGATTTGAGGAAACTCCAACGGAAACACCTGTGACACGTGGAGTGGACGAGCCTTATCAAATCCCCACATTCGATGGGGTTTATTACCGTATACAGGTGGCCGCTGGCCATAAACCGGTGGATATTGATGAGTATTTTGGAAAGTTTAATCTGGAAAAGGAAGTAAAACGTGAATTGCATGAGGGCTGGAATAAATATTCTGTTGGTTCTTTTGACATATACAAAGATGCGCGCGATTACCGTGTACACATCTGGAATACAACAGAAATTGATGATGCTTTTGTATCGGCGTATAACCATGGAAAACGTATAACAGTGCAGGAAGCCCTTATGATTGCAAATCAGAAGTGGTATCGTTAACCGGCAATAAAATGAAGTGTTTGTTTTTTAATATATGGTTGTTATTAGGGCTGTTAGCTTTTACTCTAATACCGGCTATGGCACAGGAAGATAATCCCTGGGATGAGTTTCTGGAGGTTGAGGTTGATGTGGAAAATCCGGTGTATAAGCCTGTTATAGGTTTTGGTGCCGGAATGCTCAACTTTATGGGTGATGTAAAAAATGATTACACAAATCCACTTTCGGGTCAACTTGGTTACAAAATCAATATAGCAACCTTTGTGGATAGACAGAATTTACTGCGTGCAAACTTCTTTTTCATAACCGGTGCTTTATCCGGATATGCCCGGGATGAGAATAACCTGGACCAGGCCATAAACTTCCGTACCGATATTTTTAACTTTGGCATCAACCTGGAATATGGGTTCCGTAATTTTTATCAGCAGGAGCGGAGATTGTATCCATTTGTTTCAGTAGGTGCAGAAACATTTTTGTACAGTCCAAAGGCCGATTTGGGGTATATTGGTGAAGGTGGTGAATTACTGCCATATTACTACTGGGGTGATGGCACAATTCGCAACATTCCGGAGTCCCAGCGCGACACCAGGTTTGCCAGAATCATGGGCAGGGATTATATCTACGAAACGGATTTGCATGAACAAAATATTTTTGATAAAGATCTCCCCACAGAAAATTATTCTTTTGCTATCCCCGTTGAAGTTGGTATTGACTTTTCGCTTTCCTACCGGGTCACTCTGCGCCTGGGTACATCCATGCATTTCACTTTCACCGATTTTCTTGATGGGGTAAGCGGTACCAATAACCAATATCAGTCCAGCTATTTAGGCAGTTCATACCATAATCAGAATTATGGGGGAAACCTGTTTAATGATATGTTTATGTTTACATATGCCACCTTACACCTGGATTTATTTTCAGAAGATAAGGTTATTACCATGAACCGCTTACTGGCAGAAATTGAGACTGATCCTACAATGATTGGCGATGAAGATTATGACATGGTATTTGATATTTCCGATGATTGTTTGGGTACACCCTTTGGTGTAGCTGTTGATAGCGTTGGGTGTCCTATTGATACGGATAAAGATGGTGTGCCTGATTACCTTGATCAGGAAGCAGATACACCAAAAGGTGCCATTGTGGATGAAAACGGTGTAACCATGAGTGAACAAGAGCTTATTGCCTTGGTAAGCAACCGGGAAGCAGTAGACCGCGACATGGTTGATTTGGTTGTACTGAATTATACCAGCCGGGCACAGTACCAGGGCGTTGTTGAAGTACCACCAAAATTTCGGGATGTGGATTCCAATAAAGATGGGTATATTTCCTTTGAAGAAGTGCTCAGCGCCATTGACCGGTTTTTTGATTATGATTCTGATCTCACCATTGATGAATTATATGAACTGAATACCTTTTTCTTTTCGCAATAGGTTATACCTTTCGTAATCTGTCATCCTGCCGTTTTAGGTCTTTCCGTTTTATATCTTCACGCTTGTCGTATTTTTTCTTACCACGGGCAAGGGCTATTTCAAGTTTTGCCAGTCCCCGCTGATTGACAAATAACCGTAAAGCTATAATGGTCAGTCCTGTTTCTTTGGTTTTGCGCTGAAGTTTTCTGAGTTCTTTTTTATTCAGCAAAAGCTTGCGTTCCTGCCTTGGATCGTGGTTGTTAATATTACCATAATAATACTCTGCAATGTGCATGCCTCTTACCCATAATTCGCCATCACGGAAATAGCAATAAGCTTCAGCCAGGTTTGCTTTACCCAGCCTTATGGATTTTATCTCCGTACCAGCAAGTTTTATTCCGGCCACATATTTTTCGAGTATCTCGTATTCAAATGTTGCTTTTTTGTTTTTTATGTTGATGATATCTTGTGCCATAATTCGATTTTTCCACCTGCAAAGATAAGGAATTTGGTTGGCTTATGTGTTTGATGAAGTTGAAGATCTAAATTGGCCGAATCAGATTATCATTGAGAATGCTATTCCCTGAACAAAAGCTTTAACAACTACTGATATCAGGGTGAAAACTACAATTATCAGCATCATGCTGAGGAGCAAAAAGGTTCCTCGTTTGTCTTTCTCAACCGGAAATAATTCCGGAACCCCCATGGCTAAAATATAAAAGGAATAAAACCCGAATATCCGGATTAGGTCGGCAAACGAGATGAGGTTTACAAAAATGGCTGAAAGCAAGAAGGGTACAGATGTAAAGCAAATAAATGAAAAGACTTCATTCAGTGATGTATAAACCTTGTTGTTTTTGAGTAGTTCGCGGAACACAACTGCTGAAACTAACAAAGAAAAAAAACTGCTTAAAAACGCACCTATAGCCAGAATCAGGTTTTTTAAAAAAGATGTAAACAGGGTATCCTGACTGAAGCCAAGTTGAAAAAACAGCACAACAACATTTAGAACCATGAGCGGGAGTGCCACCTGAATAAAACCGGCACCAGTATCATTATCGGCTTTAATATTCCGCCATTCCCGGGTGGGACTCAGAATTAAACCAACGATGCGTTTACCTGTTTTTTGTATATCTATGTGCATGAAACAAGTTTCTTTTACGAATGTTGTTGATATTAATAGTATTATTGCATAAATGGAAAGCAAAGAAAATAAAATAATTGTTATTCTGGGTCCTACTGCCGGAGGAAAAACTTCTTTGGCAGCTCATGTCGCCTATCATATAAATGGAGCAGTTATTTCAGCTGATTCGCGGCAACTTTACCGGGGTATGGATATAGGTACAGGAAAGGATCTGGAAGATTATACGGTGTATAGCAAACAAATACCATACTATTTAATTGATATTCTTGATGCAGGACAAAAATATAATGTGTTTGAATATCAGGCAGCATTTTTAAAGGCCTATCAGGAAATTGTTTCTGAACACATGCAACCTGTTTTATGCGGGGGTACCGGTTTATATATCGATGCTGTCACTAAAGGATATAAATTGCTTCCCGTACCCCCTAATCCGGAACTAAGGGCAGCGCTTGAAGATAAATCGCTGAAAGAGCTTGCCGAGATGCTGGCAACTTACAAATCACTTCATAATACCACTGATATTGATACAAAAAAGCGAGCGATACGCGCTATAGAAATAGCAGAGTTTTACGCCAGGCATCCGGAAGATGATGCCGCGTTCCCAACCTTTGATCCGCTTTTCATCGGCGTAAAATATACCCTTGAGAACCGCCGGAAAAGAATCACAGAACGGCTCCATCAGAGGCTTGATAAGGGTATGATTGAGGAGGTTGAGCGCTTGCTTGAGCAGGGGTTAAGTTATGAAGATTTGGAATATTACGGTCTTGAGTATAAATACATTTCGCTGTACCTGAAGGGCGATACGGATAAAGAAACCATGATTGAAAAGCTTAACATTGCCATTCATCAGTTTGCCAAAAGGCAAATGACCTGGTTCAGAAAAATGGAGCGGGAGGGAAGCGATATTCATTGGATAGCCGGTGAGCTTGATTTTGATATAAAAGTTGAAAAGACGTTGGATATAATCAAAACCAAAAATAGTATGATAACTTAAAATGAAAGACGGCTGTGATTTATCTTAACCAATATACAACCGTTGCTGCCGTTAAATAATCCCAATATTTCTACTCATCAACAGGATTACAAGTACAATCAGTGAAACGGAATTAATGACAGCAAAGGCAACATTGTATTTAATCCTGCCATGCCTGATTCGGCGCCTGAATAATATTCCCAGATTTGGCAGAAGGGTAATTATCATGAATACGGCCAGGTAAAATTTCAGCCATTTATCGGTCAGATCCTGGCTGTTAATTTTATTGTTTTGATTGAATATCAATATCATCACAAAAACAAGGTAAAAAGCCAGGTATAGCAGGTACGTGCTTTTTAATGCCAGCGTGGAATATTTCCTTTTTTTATGGAGTTTGAATGGTTTTAATGAATTCCATGCAGTTGCAAAAACTATCAGAAAGATGGATGTATAAAGTACACCATAAAAAGCGTTAATGTAATTTGTCATATTTATTTTTCTAAAAAACATTGCCTGGTTCACTTTCACACCATTCTTGTCATGAAGCGGAACTTCTCAGGCATCTTATGTTAAGGTTTTTTCTCTTAATTAAAGTTAGATAATGAAATTTTGAAAAACAAGCATAATAAGGGATAAAATGCAGAAACCCGGTAAAATCACCGGGTTTCTGTAATTTATAATAAAAAATATTTTCCAAAAGGTTCCTGCTTCGGTCTTTGGTCTCCCGTTTATTTAAGACTTTCCTTTGTCCTTATCCGGTTTTTCCGAAGTAGATTTGGAGATGGAACTCCTCATATCCGTATCAGATTCAATGTTTTTCAACCTGTAATAATCCATGATGCCCAGGTTTCCTGACCGGAATGCCTCTGCCATGGCCAATGGAATTTTCACTTCTGCTTCTATCACCTTGGCCCGGGCCTCTGCTCCTTTGGCTTTCATTTCCTGTTCATAGGCCACAGCCATGGCCCGGCGTTCTTCTGCCTTCGCCTGGGCAATGTTTTTATCAGCATTGGCCTGATCCATCTGAAGCACAGCACCAATGTTTTTACCAATATCGATGTCAGCAATATCAATAGACAGGATTTCAAAGGCTGTACCTGCGTCCAGGCCTTTTTCCAACACTACGCGTGAAATAAAATCAGGATTTTCCAGCACGATTTTGTGGGTTTCTGATGAACCAATTGAAGATACAATGCCTTCACCAACACGGGCCAGTACGGTTTCTTCACCGGCTCCACCCACAAGCTGTTTGATGTTGGCACGCACGGTTACTCGTGCATTGGCAATTAGCTGGATACCGTCCTTTGCCACTGCAGTTACAGGTGGTGTGTTTATCACCTTAGGGTTAACAGACATTTGTACGGCTTCAAACACATCGCGACCGGCCAGGTCAATAGCAGTAGCCATGTTAAACGGCAAATCTATGTTGGCTTTACTTGCCGAAACCAGGGCATGGACCACTTTTTCAACGTGACCACCTGCGAGATAATGCGCCTCCAGATCGTCACGTTTTATATGGCCCAGACCGGCTTTATGGGCCTCAATCATTGCCCGGACAATCACTCCGGGTGGTACTTTCCGCCAACGCATAAAAATAAGCTGTAAAAGCGAAATACGCACGCCGGACACTAGTGCCTGAAACCACAAATTAAGTGGTACTAAATAAAGGAGGAGGATAAGCGCTACAACTCCAAGAATAATAAAAACAAGGCTACTGCCGATTTCTTCCATAGCAATAAATTAGTTTAAAGGTTTTACAAGAATATTATTTGTTTGTAATTTAACTACTTCTATTTCTTTGTTCTGATCAAGATAACCGGTAATGCATTTGCCTTCCATGATTTTATCGTTAACCTTCACCTTACCAATGGGGTTGAGGCGTGTAATGGAGATGCCTTTGTCACCAATATGTACCGTTTCTTCACTTACACCATAATCCACCTTGCCACTGATGGTGTCGGCCAGCATTACCCTGTTCCATGTTTTCGATTTCAGAGCAAGCACCACAAAAAAGATGAGCGAAACAACTGTAATGAGCAGTGTCCGGTGGCCTGTGGCTGCACCATGATAAATATAACTGAAAACAACGGCAGCAATAATACATAGTACACCACCAATTCCTGCAATTGTGATGCCTGGTGCAATCAGGAATTCCACCAAAAGCAATACAATCCCAAGCAGGATCAGCAAACTGATGGCAAGGATTGACATTTTCTGTTTAATTTAAGGTTAATAAATATATCCTTAGAGGTATACATGGTGTATTATTTAATGGTCTGATTATGGAAGATCGTGATGAAAATCTATTCTTCTGTCTCCGGACTTCCGACTTCAGACTAATTTATAGTAGCTTTTAATCCCTTTTCCACAAGTTGTCGCCTCATAGGGGTTAATATTTCCTTTGTTCCGTTTTTTACTTCACACTTGCCCTTGTAATGCACCAGGTAGGTGCATTGTTCGGCTTGCATAAGATCGTGTTCACAAACTTCTATCAATGCATCAATCACATAATCAAAAGTATGTACATCATCATTATAAAGTATAAGTGAATTGGAATCCCCTAAAATGGTATCCAGTGCCTCATCCAATCCCGGACTTTCAATATACTTTTCTTTCTTCCCCATAGCATTGAAAAATAATAACGTTCGATTTCCAAAAATATAAAAAAATGCAACAAGAGTGATTAAAATTATAAAGAAACATAAATCCTTTTTATTACATGAAATACTTGTTTGCTTTAGGAAATTATATCTGTAATTTTAGCTTCTGAATTTTCTAACCTTTTTTTCATGGACTTTAAGTATATTTTTAATTTAAACGATTGGCTGATAAGTCTCGGGCTTGGTGAACAAACAGCCATGATAATCAATACAGGTTTTTCAATTATCATCATCCTTCTGCTGGCTTATTTGTCTGATATTCTTGCCAAACAAATCCTTGTAAGAACAGTTAAAAAGCTGGTAAAACATACGCGCACAAACTGGGATGACATTCTTTGCCTTCAGCAAAATTCAAAACTGGGTTGAGTATGAAGGTATTCAATCTGATATTTTACAGAAACAGTGACACATTTTCCGTGAGTTTTATATTAATTACGATATTATTGCATCAACAAATATATTCCATCAAAAAAACACAGTGAAATGATACATATAGCTATATGCGCCGGCGGATTTTCTTCGGAATACGATGTTTCAGTTAACAGCGCCAAACAGGTGAAAAAAGCCCTGGAGGGAAGCAAATATGCACCCTGGGTGGTAGAAATCAGCCGCAAAGGATGGGTTGTTGAACTTGATGGGGCCAAAACATTGCCGGTTGATAAGAATGATTTTAGTTTTTTCGACGGGGGGCAGAAAATAAAATTTCATGCTGCTTTTATGGCCATTCATGGCACTCCCGGTGAGGATGGTAAACTACAGAGTTATTTTGATTTAATTGGTTTACCGCATACCACCTGCAACAGTTTTGTTGCGCAGCTAACCTTTAACAAGAAAATTAGTAAAATGATGCTCCGTCCGTTTGAAATTGCTATGGCAAAAGAGGTACTGGTCAGGAGTAATGAAAAGCCTGATCCCAGAGAGATTCTGGATGTGGTTGGATTGCCTTGTTTTGTTAAACCCAACAACAGTGGCTCAAGCTTTGGGGTGACAAAGGTATTGACCGAGGAAGACCTGGAAGTGGCACTTGAAACCGGTTATAAGGAAGATAAGGAGTTGCTGATTGAAGAGTTCATTGAAGGAACGGAGGTTACCTGCGGCGTTTATAAGTCAGGAGATAAAAAAATCCTGTTCCCTGTGACAGAAATTGTTAGCAAAACCGGTTTTTTTGACTACGAAGCCAAATATACACCAGGCATGTCAGACGAAATTACTCCGGCAAGAATCTCAGAAGAGGATACCAAAGTTTGTCAGGAACTGGCCTCAAAAATTTATGACATATTCAATTGCGATGGCATTGTACGTGTTGACTTTATTCTTAAAAACGGCACCTTCTATTTCCTTGAAATAAATACTGTGCCGGGCATGAGCGAAAACAGCATCATTCCAAAACAAATCCATGCCGCAGGCTATTCTGTTTCTGAAATATATTCCATGGTGCTTGATAATGTTTTAAATTTCTAATATACACAGAATGAAAACCAAGATTATATCACTTTCAGCAGTTGTTTTTTTATTATTCAGTTTTATGTTCAGTCATGCACAGGGTTTAAGGTTCGGAGTACGCCTTGACCCGCAACTAAGCTGGTATGCGGCAACAGGTGATATTGTCAGCAATACCTCCAATCGTTTAGGGTTGAACGGCGGGCTGGTTATCGATAATTATTTTTCGGATAACTATGCCCTGGCAACCGGTTTATCGTTATCTTCTGTGAAAGGAGGAGTATCTTATAATGAATACACTGAGCTTACCTTAAGTGGTGAAGAGCGTACCATTGCCCCAAATTCAGAACTTTTTTATAAACTGCAATACCTTGAAGTACCTCTCGGGCTGAAAATGAAAACCCGCGAGTTTGGGTATATTACGTTCTTTGCGCAACTAGGCTTTACAGGCCAGATAAACATTAAAGCCACAGTGGAGACTGAACTTCCTGACTCTAAAGAACTGGATGCTACAGATGAGATTAACCTATTGGATTTGGGCTACCATTTTGGAGGAGGCATAGAATATTCCCTTGGAGGAAACACTGCCCTGGCTTTTGGGATAATTTATAAAAATGGATTTACAGATGTCACTAAACTGACACTCGATAATCTTACATTGAATACACTCTCCTTACGTATTGGAGTTATGTTTTAAAATATACGCCAATTTATGAAAATAGCACTTGCACAATTAAATTATCATATTGGTAATTTCGAGTACAACTACAAAAAAATTCTGGAGGCTATAAAAAATGCCGGGGCTAAAAATGTGGATCTTATTGTTTTTTCAGAGCTATCCATTTCTGGGTATCCACCGCTTGATCTGTTGGAATACAAACGTTTTATTCAACTTTGCGAAGAAAATATAAACAAACTGGCCCAGGCCTGCAAAAATATTGCGGCCATCATAGGGAGCCCTTCACTCAACACAGAGCCGAAAGGAAAAAAACTTAATAATTCGGCCTATGTTTTATATGATGGAAAAGTGCAACAGGTGATTCATAAAACCCTTTTGCCAACCTATGATATCTTTGACGAATACCGGTATTTTGAACCCAATAAAGAATTTCTGGTTGTTCCTTTTAAGGGTAAAAAAATTGCCCTGACCATTTGCGAAGATATCTGGTATGACCAACCCATTCATACGGATTTTGATAAGAATAAACTTTACCGTGTTTCCCCTTTAAAAGAGCTGGCTAAACAAAACCCTGATTTTATCATTAACATTTCGGCTTCTCCTTTTTCGTACAGGCAGGAAGAAAACAAGCGGCATATATTTACCAGCACAGCAAAAAAATATGGTTTACCACTTATTTATGTCAATCAGGTTGGGGCACATACAGAGTTGATTTTTGATGGCAGTTCAGTGGTAGTGAATTCACACGGCGATATTGTTAAGAAATTAAGCTCATTTGAGGAAGATATAGCTTATGTGGAGGTTCAGGATATTAACCGTATGCCTCTTCTGCCTGAACCCCCTGACAGGGATACCATCCCGAGAATCCATGATGCAATTATTCTGGGAATACAGGATTATTTTGCCAAAATGGGTTTTAAAAAAGCTACCCTTGGGCTTTCTGGTGGTATTGATTCTGCCGTAACGCTCGATTTGGCGGTTAAAGCTCTTGGAAATGATAATATTCGGGTATTGTTGATGCCAAGCAAATACTCCTCAGAGCACTCATTAACCGATGCCAAAAAACTGGCAGAAAATCTGAATGTGGGTTATGATGTAATTCCTATTAATGGAATGGTAGATAGTTTTGATGAGGCATTGAAAGCGGTTTTTGAGGGCCTGGAAGAAGATATTACGGAAGAAAATATCCAGGCACGGATACGGGGAACGCTGTTGATGGCTGTTTCCAACAAATTTGGTCACATCCTGCTGAATACCTCAAACAAAAGTGAGGCTGCCGTTGGTTATGGAACACTTTATGGTGATATGAACGGCGGATTGTCCATTCTTGGTGATGTATATAAAAGTGATGTTTTCCGACTGGCCCGGTACATAAACCGTGACCATGAAATCATTCCGGAGAATATTATTACCAAACCTCCTTCAGCAGAATTGCGCCCGGACCAGAAAGATACAGATTCATTACCCGATTATGAAATTCTCGATAAGGTGCTTTATCAATATATAGAGCTCAGGCTGTCAGCTGCAGAAATAATATCAAAAGGTGCTGATAAGGATTTGGTTCACTGGGTGGTAAAACGGGTCAATCAAAATGAGTTTAAGCGATTTCAGGCACCTCCGATACTAAGGGTATCGTCAAAAGCTTTTGGTATTGGCCGTAGGATGCCGCTTGTAGCTATTTATCCTGAATAGCAGGGCGATACATCAAAAAACATGAATGCCAGGTATTTTTATTATTTTTGCCAACCATTACAATGTGCAAATTAAATGAAGGAAACAAATGCTATAGATTGTGGTAATTGTTTTGATCACGAAAAATCGGTGTTTAATATACTGACTCCAAAACAAAAGGAGACGTTAAAGCAAAATTATACCTGCCGGCAAATAAAAGCTGATGAGATTATTTTTAAGGAGGGTGATACTCCTAGCGGCTTAATTTGTCTGTCAGAAGGTAAGGTAAAAGTGTTTAAACAAGGCATTGGAGGACGCGAGCAGATAGTGCGTATGGCCCGTCCCACTGGATTTATAGGATACCGGGCACTTTTTGCAGGTGAAAATCACACGGCCACGGCTGTTGCATTGGAAGATTCTATTATTTGTGTCATCGATAAGGATACGTTGTTTGATTTAATCAGGCAAAATTCAGATTTATCACTTAGCATCATTAAGGCCTTTGCCTCTGAACTTGGCTTTAGCATCAACCGGACTGTAACACTCACCCAAAAACATATCAGGGGCCGCCTTGCAGAATCACTTATTTTTTTGAAAGATACGTATGGCTTTGAAGAAGATGAAAAAACCATCAAAGTATACCTTTCACGTGATGATTTAGCTGATTTATCATGCATGACCACTTCTAATGCCATACGAACACTTACTGCATTTGCTTCTGAAAAAATAATAGAGCTTGCCGGCCGAAAAATAAAAATACTTGATTTTAATAAACTTGAGGAGATAAGTGAACGGGGATAAGGGATATCTTCTCTGAATGGAGATAGAGGTTTATGAAGGATAAGAATAGTGAATTGCCGGAGATTTTTTTTCATGCCGGATTACCAAAAACTGCCACAACTTTTTTACAACGATCGGTTTTCCCTAAATTCCGGGATATCGTGTTCGTGAAAAAACATCATTTCAAGTACCACGAACGGCTGGTTAAAAAATCAGTCGCAGACAGGATATTGTTCTCTAATGAATATGACCGAAATATTGAAGAGGTTTTTCAATGGTTTTCTGAAAAATATCCTGAAGCCAGAATTTTATTGTCATTCCGGCCACATGACCGATGGATAGAATCAAAATACAGGTACCACCTGCGTAAAAACGGTAAGCTGAGCTTTGAGGAATTCTGTGATATTGAAAATGACAAAGGGCTGTGGAACTCCGCTAACATGACATTTATGAATTATGTACGGCTTGCTGAAAAATATTTTAAATATCCTCCTTTTCTGATTTTTCAGGACAACATTAAAAATCAACCCTTTGAGGAGTTTAAACGCATCGCTGATTATGTGGGGGCCACCTTTAATCCGGATGATATTCCAATAAAAATTGTGAAGAAGGCATACAATGATAAGCAGCTATATTGTGTGCGGAAGTTTAACCGGGCATTCGACGGATTTGATGAGGATAGGTTTCCTCCCGGTTATCGAAGAAAATTACATCGTAAAAGCCGGGCCCTGTTTTTACATGTCACTGCGTTTTTCGGGCAGCTTGTTCCTAAAAGATTTTTACCGGACGAAGCCCTGGTTCCGGGGGGAAAGCTTGCACTGGTCAGAGAGAAATATAAGGATGATTGGGAAGCGTGCAAGACTTATGCTAAAAATACCAATTATGCCATGGCTAAATAACGGCCAACTTCAAGGGCTGATTTTTCGATGGTGAATTTTTTCCTTACAAGATTCTTGCAGTCTGAGGCCATGGAGACAAGCATCTGGGGTTTTTCACTTATTTTTTTTATTTTCAGTGCAATGGCATCAATATCGCTATACGGCATCAGCCATCCGGTTTTTCCATGATGGATGATTTCAGGATTGCTGCTTAAATTATAAGCAATGCAGGGTTTTCCCAAAGCCATGGCCTCGACCAGTACATATCCGAAACCTTCCCACCGGCTGGGAAGCACAAATATATCAATGCTGTTCATAAAACCATTTACATCTGAGACAAAGCCAGGAAAGGTAATAAATGATTGTACGTGATGCGTTTTTGCGAGGTTAACCAATTCATTATGACGCGGGCCATCCCCTCCTAAAACAATATGAAAATCAACATTTAACTCAAGCAGTTTTTTTGCCAGAAATATCAGGTCTTCCTGCCCTTTTTGCTCCACCATACGTCCCAGATTGCCGATAATAAGGCCATTTTTATCGTTTCTGTAGTTGTGGACAGTTCCGTTATTTTGCATTTTGTTAAGATCAATGCCGTTGTAAATTACTTTTATCTTGCTGGCATCAATGAGGTTGCTGTTATTTTTTAAGATGGTGTTTTTGGTTTCATTGGAATTGGCAATAACCCCGGTTACGATTTTCTTAAACAGAAAGCGGTTCATCATGGAGTTTTTTATGGGTATGGCACTTCCCCGGCGATAAATGATTTTTTTTACCCCAGCCCGTTTTGCTGCTATGCCTGCTGCCTTTAGATCGCGTGGCAGGTTAAGGATTACCACATCAGGATTTGATCGCTTGAAAAACCGGATTAGACTCAGGATTTTTAAGGGATTTAGAAAACTCAGGTTTTTTAGTTTAAAGCCGGCAGCAGGAATATTTTCTGACAAAGCCTCCTGATACAAAACACCCTTCTGATGCGCTGCAATGATTACATCAGTAGATGAGTCTTCCAGGTTCTTTGCCATGTCGAGGTGCCATCGTTCACCACCGCCCCAGGCCACTGTTGTATTGAAGAAACATATTTTCACCTGCTTTTTGAGTTAAGTTTTTTGCCGGTTCTGTGCAAATTCCGGACTGCTTATATTTCTTTTCTTTGTAGTGTCATCTCAAGACTGCAGTGACGAATAGCCACCAGGGTAGTTGACCACTGGCGGGGCAGCGCCTGACCATGGTTGAAAACCCTGGCAGTGGTTCAACCACAAAAGTAAAAATGACATGACACTGGCTGGTCTTTCTTATTCGTTCGAATCCTCTTGTTCATGCAATTGCTGCAATTTTACATCTTTAAGTAAAAAATAAAACGATGAAAGGGAACAAATGATAAAACCATAGTAGCCATCTAAAAATCCTAGCTTGAAAAAATATTTTTTTATAAAGACAAAACAGAACCTCAGGATAACCATTGGATTCGATTTCTTTTTGCCTTTATCGAATTTCATTTTTGCAGAGATATCCGTGAATTTCTGTATTTGATCAATATGCTGCTGAATGGTGTAATACGAATAATGCAGGATATCACCTTTAATTTTTTTAATTACGGCACCTTTTTCCATGTCGAATTTATCATGGGGGTTTACACCGGCCCATTTTCCTTTTCTGCTGTCCCAAAGCCTGAGTTTTCTGTCAGGATACCAACCGCAATGCTTTATCCACCGACCGCAATAATTAGTCATCCGGTTCATTTCATACCCATCGGCATGAAAGTTTTCCTTTACGCGTATAATTTCTTTTAACAATTGCCCTGAAACAGCCTCATCTGCATCAAGGGAAAGAATATGAGGATATTTTGCCTGGGTAATGGCCCAGTTTTTTTGCTCGATATAACCTTCAAAGGCATGCTGAATAAATCGAACCTGTTCATAGCCGGCACAAATCTCAGGTGTTCTGTCAGTCGAAAAGGAATCCACGACAACAATGTCGTCGGCCAGCTCGAGGACAGAAGCAATACAACGGTCAATGTTTTTTTCTTCATTCAGGGTTAATATCACTACACTTATAGGTGTCATGCCTTAAAACATTTGTAGTTCGTGAAATTTCCGGTAAGCACCATTTTTTTCCAGAAGTTCATCATGTTGACCCCTTTCGAGTATGCGTCCATTTTGCAATACAACAATTTCATCAGCATACTTAATGGTTGATAAGCGATGAGCAATTACCAGTGATGTACGGTTTTTCATTAGGTGGGTGAGGGCATCCTGCACCAGTTTTTCCGATTCGGAGTCCAGGGCTGAAGTAGCCTCATCCAGAATAAGGATAGGCGGGTTTTTGAGCACCGCTCTGGCAATGCTTATGCGCTGTTTTTGACCACCAGATAATTTATTTCCCCGGTCGCCTACATTAGTTTCATAGCCCTTGGGCGTTTCCAGGATAAACTGATGGGCATTGGCTATCTTGGCTGCCTCAATAACGTCTTCTTCTGTGGCGTTATCCACACCAAACGCAATGTTGTTAAAAATGGTATCGTTAAAAAGGATGGGTTCCTGGTTGACCACTCCAATAAGGTTCCGAAGCGATTTAAGTTCAATTTTGGTGATGGGTATTCCATCTATCAAAATAGCACCTTCTTTTATATCATAAAGCCGTGGCAGTAAATTGGCCAGCGTAGATTTACCTGAGCCTGATTCGCCCACCAGGGCTATAGTTTTGCCTTTGGGTATGCTAAGGTTAATATCTCTTACCACGTATTCCTCCTGATACCTGAAGTTTACATTGCGGTATTCAATCTGTTGGTTGATGGATTGTACTTTCTCTGCACTGGGAAGATCTGTAATCTCATTGTTTGCCTGTAAGATATCATTCACTCGTTCGATGGAAGCTATCCCTTTTTTTATGTCGTAGGAGATGACAGAAAGGTTTTTAGCCGGACGAATCATGTTATAGAAAAAGGTGATAAAACCAATAAACTCTTCCGGCGGTAGGGAGCTTGTACCACCAAGAATCAAACTACCACCAAACCAGATAATGACGACCACAACAAGGGATCCTAAAAACTCACTAAGGGGAGAAGCCAGATCACGCTTGCGTAAAAGCTTTATCATTAGTTTTGTATAGTAGTTGTTTGTATTTTGGAAACGTTCATTACTCATACCTTCAGCGTTGAATGTTTTAATAACGCGCAAGCCTGACAAAGTTTCCTCCACATTGGAAACTAGCAAACCCATCTGTCCCTGTCCTTTTTTGGCCACTTTCCGCAGGTTTTTACCAATGCGGCCAATTAACAGGCCTGATAAAGGCAGCAGCACGAGCACAACCAGGGTAAGGTTTACACTGATGCTGAACATAACAACCAGGGTAAAAATAATAAGCACCGGTTCGGTAATCAACAATACCAGGGATTGGACAATGGAACGCTCAATTTCCCCCACATCACTGGTAAGCCGGGCCATAATGTCTCCTTTTTTGGATTCACTGAAAAATCCCAGGTGCAGGGAAATGATTTTGCCATAGATGCTGTTACGAATGTCCTTATCAATATTAAATTTAACAGGGGCAAGGAAATATTGCCCGGCATAACGGAAACCTGTTTTTAACAGGGCGGAAATGGCTATGATAATACAAATAACAATCAGTGCCTGAACATACCCCCTGTCACCATTTTCTATGATAATTTTTGACACCCAATAGGATATGGTTTTTAAGATGGCGTCATACGAGAAACTGAACTCGGGTTGAACATAAATCAGTTCCTGTGTTTTAAAAATAATTCGCAGAAAAGGAATGATCATTCCCAATTGAAAAATAGAAAAGAAAGCTGAAAATATATTAAAAATGATGGCCCCAAACACTAAATGCCTGTAAGGCCTGGCATATCTTAAAAACTTAATAAATTCTTTCATGAACTGTTTTTCTCACTATTAACGTCTGATTTTCTTAATATAAAGAGGCTGTAAAAATAACTAAAAAATATTACGCCGGCCTGAGTTTCTAAAGTATCTTCTGATAGCATGGAAAGGAATGCCAGGACAATAAAAATCAGAGCGGGAAAACGCAGCTTTTTTCTCTCCCTGATAATGGGATAAAAAAGCGCGAAAAAAATCCAGGCTCCGCCAATGATGCCAAATGTGAGCAGAAAGGTAAGATACTGATTGTGTGCACGCATCCAGGGATGAATTTCTTTTAATAACCCGGCATGCTCCAGTTTTTCTTTAAAAGCCAGCCATACATTGCCTGTTCCAACGCCGATTACCGGATTTTCCATAAAGATTTGCCAGCCGGTTTGATAGAAGATAATACGTTGGCTTACTGATTGAAGGGTGGGGTCGCCACCCCGTTTGACCGACTGGATTTCCCAGAAGATTATATAAAGGCGGCGTTTTATGGGATTCGCTTCAGTAAAAATATAATTGGCCAGGCCCTGTTCAATGTTTTTGACATCCTGTTCTGATAGGGAAAAAACGGCTGCTGCATCTTTTTTTAGTCCCTTGGAGCTAAGGTAGCGTAGCAGCACGTAATAGGTTTTTTTTACCCTGCCGGCTGAATCCCACAGGAGGCTGTCACTACGGGTCATCCAGGCTTTTTCCAACTCCTTTACCGCTATAAATCTCCACACAGGGTACCCATTCTCCAATTGTTTATTGTCCTCATGTTTATAGGGATTGCCTTTTTGGGTTGCCACAGGAGCCCTGGCCATATCATCGTAATACGATTTTGGTTTTACCAGTTGATAAACCTGCACCAATTGCACAATAAAAAACACAAGGATACCTGCTATTATCCCTATGTAAGCAGCTTTTATCAGACGGCTTCTGTAGTGAAACACCTGCAATCCTGCAAATAAAACAGAAATAAGACTTGTGAAAAAGATGCCTGTAAATGAATCCAGAATGAGAATGAAAAAAACCAGCCATCCTGTGAGCAAATAATAGGCCAGTGGATGGACCAGCCGGGATTTGTTCTTGATAAGATATAACAAAAATCCGATACCCATGCAGATGATTAATGAAAGACGGACGTGGGAAATGATAAATGAAATATTCCTGATATCAGTAATTTCTGTGTTGAATTTTGTAAGATAAACGTAAAAACTTATCAAGGTAGCAAGCAGAACCCCGGCAAGAAAAACATGCATAAGCCAGTTGAACTCCTTGTTTGTAAAGGGTTTATTGGCTGCAACCAGCAGTGGGATTACTAATAGGGGCAATTTATGCTGTAAATCCAGTAGTGCATAATCGAAATCTGTTGTATATATTAGTCCGAGCAGATGAACTACATAAATTGAGATAAAAAGAAGCACATATTTATTGGATTTGAATTCTCTGATTTTTTCTCGGTAATTCAAAGTAAACAGCCAGTGGCCAACAATCCAGAACATGGCTACACTGGTGGCATAAGGCAAAATAGGGAGAAAAAAGATTATTCCACCCATCCCGATAAGATATAACAACCTTTCGTAGCCAACAAGATACCTGTGATACAATTTTATTAATCTAATCATGCAAATAAACACGTTTCACCCTTGGTGATATGCTTGTAAAAATTTCATAAGGGATGGTTTGCAGCGATTCGGCCAGCTCAGCCACTGTTGGTTTTTCACCAAAGATAATCACTTCATCGTTTTCTCCGGCATGTATGTTCGTCACATCTATCATGGTCATATCCATACATATATTACCAATGATGGGGGCCTCCTGCCCATTCACCATAAAATATCCTGCTCCGTTGCTTAGTTTCCGGTCCAGTCCGTCAGCATAACCAATAGGTACCACGGCAATTCTACCGCCTGCGGCCAGTTTGCCTTTGCGGCTGTAACCTACAGTATCACCCACGCCGATGTCTTTAATCTGAATAATTTTACTTTTCAGTGTGGATGTGGGTTGTAGTTGATGTTGGTGCAGCGGACTGACGCCATAAAGCCCAATTCCTAACCGTACCATATCCATTTGATGAGGTGTAAACCGTTCAATGCCTGCTGAATTCAATATGTGTTTCATAAAAGGATATGAAACCGCGCGCCCCAGTTTTTGACACATTTCCAGAAATATCGTAATCTGATCATGTGTGAAGGTGTCAAATTCAGCAGAGTCACTGCCTGCAAGATGAGAGAACACAGAGGTGATTTTTAACCGGGGAAGATTTTTAAGTTCACGGCATAGTTTATCCATTATATCAGGGGTAAATCCCAGGCGGTGCATCCCTGTGTCGATTTTTAAATGCATCGGATAACTGTTGATGTTTCTTTGTTCCAGAAAATCATGAAAACCGGTAAGGCTTTCAAAACTAAATAATTCAGGTTCAAGATTGTGCTCCGGAATGGATTCATAGCCTGCGGGCTCAGGGTTCATTACCATGATGGGGGTTTTAATCCCTGCTTTTCGAAGCACTATGCCTTCGTCAATAAAAGCTACACCAAAATAATCAACCTTGTTGTGTTGCAGTACATTGGCCACCTCGTAAGAGCCGCTGCCATAAGCAAAAGCCTTGAGCATAACCATAACTTTGGTTTCAGATTTCAGCAGGGATTTATAGAAGTTCAGGTTATGAACCATTCCATTGAGGTTAATCTCCATAATGGTTTTGTGCACTTGTTCTTCAATGCGTTTTGAAATCTTTTCAAATTCGAAGTTGCGGGCACCTTTCAGCAGAATGGCCTGGTTGCTGAAGTTTTCCGGTTTTAACCAATCTAAAAACTCATCTGTATTTCCAAAGAACCTGGCCTGAGGAGGAAAATTCAGTTGATTTCTTTTAAGGGCCGGGCCGATCCCATAAAAGTGATGGACGCCTTTTTCCTGAACCATGGAGGCCACTTGCTTATAAAGCTCCTTTTCTTGTTGTCCACTCTGAAGGATATCCGATAAAATAAGGGTTTTTTCTTTGTGTTGTTTCTGTAGCGCCAGGTAGTCAAGGGCAATGGCCAGGGAGTTAATGTCACTGTTATAACTATCGTTGATAAGGGTACTGTTTCTTATGGCTTTTTTCAGTTCAAGCCGCATAGCCACCGGTGGAAGGCTTTCCATGGCATTTTTTATGCTCTCAGGATCAACATGCAATAACATCAGAAGGGTAAGCACATGCAGTGCATTTTCAATGGATGCATCATCAATAAATGGGATGGTAATTTCAATGGTATTATCTTGTGTAATAGCGTTGATTTGTGTCTGTGAACCGGATTTTGTTATGTGTTCTATAAAAAGAAAGGCTTCCCTGGTCTTTTCTGACCAGCAACATGGAATGACATCCGGCAGGTTTTTCTTTACAACCTCTTCAATAAGTTTGTGTTCCTTACAGTAAATAATCGTTTTGCAATTTTTGAAGAGCTCAGCTTTTTCACGGGCCTTTTGATTTAAATCTTTGAAATTTTCCTGATGTGCTTCACCAACATTCGTGAATATTCCGATTGTGGGCTTAAGGATTGCTTGTAGTTTTTTCATCTCACCGGGTTTTGAAATTCCGGCTTCAAATATTCCTATTTCCGTTTCCTCATTTAATAACCATACGGACAATGGCACACCAACTTGTGAATTATAGCTTTTTGGATTTCTGGTAACCCTGAAGTGAGCATGCAGGCTGTGCCAGGCCCACTCTTTGATAATGGTTTTTCCATTGCTTCCGGTTATTCCCAGAATGGGGCAGTTGAACCTCGACCGGTGAAAAGCGGCCAGTTGCTGTAAGGCAAGCACTGTATCTTTGACTAAAAGAAAGGAGCCACTTTTATAGTTTTCTATTTGACCGGGGAGGTGTTCAACCACAAAGTTTTTAATACCCCTGGCATACAATTCATCAATGTAATCATGTCCGTCATTTCGAGGGCCCTTGATGCAAAAAAATAACACATCTCCGGCTGGAATCACCGACCGGCTGTCAAAAGCAAGTTGCTTTATCCAGGTGGATACAGTTCCGGACAACCGCCCATTAATATGCGTTGCAATTTCTTTTAATGTGTACATAAACCATAATTCATTTCAAACCTACATATTTTTTTTTATGTTTATTACCCTGGGGAATGAAAATAGAGTGTTTCCTATTAGTTTCGGATAATGTAAATATTTAATTTGAGAAGAACATCAGACAACTAAAGATAATAATTTACTAATGAAATAATATCTTTGTAAATCATGTATTAAAACCTTTTTATGGAACAACAAAATAAGCTAAATAAGATAGTAGGTACTTTGGAAGACATCACAAATCTGGTCGCATATTTTGCCCAGGAAAATGATATTCCTGAAATAGAACGCGATCTTGTAAAAGAAAAGTTACGCTGGGTGTATGATAATATTATATCGCTTAAGCCTGTGAATGACAGAATGGATAACGAAAATCAGGAAAGCCGTGAAGTGGAAAACAAAACAGATAAGCCCCAGACCGCTATTGAGGATAAGGGAAAGGAAACTGATATATCCGGCGATAAGCCCCGTGAGGTTGAATTTGAGATAAATGAAATGGAGGAGGAGCAAAACCCTGCGGAAGCTTTTAATGAGGAAGAACTAAAATCCAGGGAGGAAACTGAAGAACCGGGTAAAAAATCAGAAATCCTGTCGGATAAATATAAAACAGGAAAAGATTCGGTAAATGAATACATGGCCCGCCATTCGTCAGGTCGTGATGTGGCCTCTAAACTACAAGGGAAAGCTTTAAAGGATATCCACAGGGGAATCGGGATTAATGATAAATTCCAATTCATTAATGAACTTTTTAAAGGTGACAGGGAACTGTATGATACAACCATTAACCGGCTGAACGATGCCTCTGATTTCAATGATGCGTTTACTTTTATTGAAAACAACTACAACTGGGATATGGATAATCCTCTGGTTCAAAAACTGTTGGAATTAACCCGCCGAAAATTCATTTCATCACATAATGAGTAAACTTATTTTGGTGCCAACACCCATCGGAAACCTGGAAGACATTACTTTACGCGCTTTGAAGGTTTTACAGGAGGTGGAACTAATTCTGGCCGAAGACACCCGTAAGTCGGGTATCCTGCTTAAACACTATCAGATTGACAAGCCATTGCGCGCCTTTCATAAATTCAATGAACATAAAACTGTGGCTGGCATTGTTGAGCAGATTAAGAACGGAAAGAGCATAGCCATAATCAGCGATGCCGGAACACCCGGTATTTCAGATCCGGGTTTTCTGATTGTCCGCGAATGCCTGGCTGAAGGAGTGGAGGTAGAAACCCTTCCGGGCGCAACTGCTTTTATTCCTGCACTTTGTAATTCCGGGTTGCCCAATGACCGGTTTGTATTTGAAGGATTTTTACCCCAGAAAAAGGGACGGCAGAAACGGTTGGAATCCCTGGTTGAAGAAACCCGCACCATGGTGTTTTATGAATCACCCTACCGTTTGGTAAAAACTCTCAGACAATTTGCTGAATATTTTGGAGATGACAGGCAGGCTTCTGTATCGCGTGAACTGACCAAATTACATGAAGAAAACAAAAGAGGTGCCCTGGGTGAGCTGATTGCTCATTTCAACGAAAAGAATGTAAAGGGTGAACTTGTTGTAATTGTGGCAGGTGCCTGAAATACAAAACCCCCTTAAATATAAGGAGGCTCTGTATTTTCTAACCCTAAATTTTTTTTTATAAGCTCTGCATAAGGCAGCAGCCGATACATTACATGCTACGGCTGCGGGTAATTTAATTTCTATTCGGGTGAGATTGCTTCAACCGGGCAAACATCAGCACAAGCACCACAGTCGATGCATGCTTCAGCATCTATTTTATAAATATCGCCTTCAGAAATCGCATCAGTGGGGCATTCGCCAACACATGTGCCACAAGCAGTACAATCATCATTAATTACGTATGCCATAACTATACTTTTTTAATTATTAAAGTCGCAAATTTATACGCATTTTTTTTATCAGGGATAAATTCCATTCTAAATGTTGTAATTTGTATTGAGTTTAAATAATAAAAGAATTTTTTGTCTCTTTTTTTAAGTAGTAAAACAAAGGAGTTCATTATTTTTTATTCATATCAA
>CAZZBU010000004.1:0-72820 GCA_964652315.1 uncultured Bacteroidales bacterium | reverse complement strand
AACGCATAGCCATTGATGCCATACCGGCACTGCTGGCTGAAAAAGTAGATATGAAAAATCTGTTTCGTACGATAGCATAACGATAAAACATATTACTATGAAGGAAATAATGCAACGCAGCTGGCCGCATATCCTGGCTATCCTTATTTTTTTAGTTCTTGGATTTGCTTACATGTACCCGGTTCTTGAGGGTAAAGCTTTGAATCAATACGATGTCAAGAATTCCAAAGGGATGCAGGGTGAAATAAACGAATATCACGAAGAAACCGGCGATTATACCCTGTGGACAAATTCCATGTTTGGCGGAATGCCCACCTATCAGATTAATATGTCGCATGCGCCGAATCACAATATATTTCTGGTAGTGGCAAGGGTCTTCAGCAAAATATTACCAAAATACAGTGTTGATGTTTGGTTCCTTTACTGCATTGGGTTTTACATTTTGTTGATGGTCATGGGCGTAAATCACTGGCTGGCCATTGTGGGTTCCATTGCATTTGCATTATCTTCTTATAATTTAATTTACCTGGAAGCCGGTCATGTAAACAGGGCCTTTGCCATTGCAATGATGGCACCCACCTTTGCGGGTGTTGAATTGCTGTTTCGAAAAAAATATTTTGCAGGTTTCTTAGTCCTGACCTTTTTTCTGGGGCTGCAACTGGCCTATAATCACGTTCAGATGACCTATTATCTGTTTCTGATGGTGCTGGTATATGGTATTTATCAACTCATCCGGACATATTATACCGGGGAATGGAAACACCTCCTTGTTGCAACAGGTATCGGTGTTCTTGCAGCATTGCTTGCCATTGGCCCGAACCTTACCAACTTGTTGACCACATGGGAATATGGAAAAAAATCCATGCGAGGCGGAAGTGAATTGGCTGTACATACCAGCGATAGCAAAACAAGCGAAGAAGGACTGGAAGAAACCTATGCCATGGCCTGGAGTAACGGTGTGGCTGAAACTTTTACCCTGATGATCCCTAACTTTCATGGTGGTGCCTCCGTTGGCGAATTACCGGGCAATTCTGCACTGTTTGACGCTCTCAGAAGAAATAATGTGCCTGCTGCCAGAGCCAAACAGATTGCCCAGCAGAATTACACCTACTGGGGTAATAAAACCGTCACATCCGGACCGTTTTATTTTGGGGCTATCATCTGTTTTCTGTTTATCCTTGGTTTTTTTGTGGTGGATAATAAAATCAAGTGGTGGATCCTTGCCATTTCAATATTGGCCATTTTATGGTCATGGGGGGAGAACTTCCCGGCCTGGAACCGCTTTTTCTTTAATAATTTCCCCCTGTTTAATAAATTCAGGGTACCCGAAACTTTTCTTGTGATTACCAGCCTGACCTTTCCTTTACTTGCAATAATGGCTGTGCGGAGTATACTGCAAACCGAGACCTTCACAAAGGATTTAAAGAAGGTTATGCTTAATACCCTTTATGTGATTGGCGGACTGCTGGTGTTCTTTTACCTGTTTGCCGGTACCCTGTTTGATTTTTCTTCACTCACAGATGCCCAGCTGGAAAATATGCCCCCCTGGTATATCGATGCCCTGCGCGAAGACCGGATGCAACTTTTAAAAAATGATGCGCTTCGTTCGCTCATATTCATCCTGCTGACCTTTGGCGCCATCTGGCTGTTCTTATCCAAAAAACTTAAAACAACCCACTTTATCATTGCCATAGGTGTGCTTATTTTATTTGATTTATGGGGAGTCGATCGCCGGTATCTGAATGAAGATGATTTTGCATCAAAACGCGAAGCCACGGAAATACAGCCCACGCAAGCCGATTTGCAAATAATGCAGGATCCTGATATAAGTTACCGGGTGTTTAACCTTACACAATCCCCTTTTCAGGAATCACATACATCCTATTTCCATCATTCGCTGGGTGGATATCATGGAGCTAAAATGGCACGGTACCAGGATATCATTGAAACCCATCTGGCGCAACAAAATATGGAAGTTATTAATATGCTGAATACCAAGTATTTAATTGTACCGGGTGAGAACAATCAGCCGGTCCCTCAGCAAAACCCCGGAGCCCTGGGCAATGCATGGTTTGTAGATAATATAAAAATAGTGAATAACCCCCAGGAAGAGATTGATGCACTGAATGAAATTGATCCGGCTCAAACAGCTGTCTATGACCAGAGTTTTGAAAAATTCTCATCATATATGGAGGAAGTCACTTTGCCGGATTCTGTGGCTAAAAATTCATCCATCCGATTAACCGAATATAAGCCTGATGAGTTGATGTATACGGCCGTCACACCTACCGGTGGCTTTGCAGTATTCTCCGAAATTTATTACAACGGAAAAAACGGGTGGAAAGCCTACCTTAATGGTGAAAGGGTGGAACATATCCGGGTGAATTATATTTTACGTGGAATGTACATTCCTGCCGGAGAACATGAAATTCGCTTTGAATTTGAGCCGGAGATTTTTTATACCGGACAGCGCGCTTCCATGGTAGCGTCAATTATCCTCAGTTTGCTTTTACTGGCTGGTTTTGTAATGAATATCAGAAAGACAGTAACGAAAAAAGAAACAGAGTAATGGGGATTTTCAATTAGTGTTAATTAAAAAAAATCTGACTTGGCCCAGCCATCAATACCAGATGGAACCTGATGGGTTAGGATTCCGGGATAGTTGCAATCCTTTCGTTAATCTTTTATGTACCTCTGCCGGGTTAAAATATATTGATTGACTAGTCAATAAATTCCGTATCAATCTGTAAATGAATAAAATAATTAACTGCTCAGATTCAAGAATTGAAAACACACATCCTTTTATTATTTTTAATCCGGAATAATCATAATTTATGAAGACAGGTCACTATCTCTTAAGTCTGGTATTGCTATCACTGTTTGGATGTAATCAACCAGGACCAACCGATGCAGATGTATTGTGGTACAATCAGCCGGCTGCTAACTGGGAGGAGGCTCTTCCTCTTGGAAACGGCAAAATCGGGGTGATGGTATTTGGGCATACCCAAAAAGAACGCATCCAGTTGAACGATGATTCCATGTGGCCCGGTGATAATGGATGGGAGGATCCGGACGGAGCTCCGGAAGATTTGGCTACCCTGCGTCAAATGCTCATCAGGGGAGAAAACCTGAAAGCTGATGCGTTTTTTGTAGAAAAATTCTCCCGGAAATACATCATGCGGTCTCATCAAACCCTTGGTGACCTTTATATCGAGTTCAATCATGACAGCATCAGTGATTACAGGCGCGAACTCAACATCAGCAATGCTACGGCACGGGTAAGTTACAAAACCCATGGCCAGGTTGTGACTCAGGAAACCTTTGTCTCTAATCCGCATAACCTCATAGTGCTTAAGTACACCGCATCCGGCAATGAAGGATTAAGCGGTAGAATAACCATGAACCGCCCAATGGACGAAGGGCATCCTACTGTTGAAGTAGTTACCACAGAAGACGGGTTGCTGGTGATGCAGGGCGAAGTAACCCAACGTGCTGCACATTTTAACTCCCAGCCCGACCCCATCCTGGAAGGCGTGGAATTTGAAACCTGCCTCAAGGTAAGAAACAAAGGCGGAGAAGTACTCGCCGGAGAAGATTTCCTGGAATTAAAAAACGTGCAGGAAGCAGAAGTGTACGTCATCAGTAATTCCTCTTTTTACTTCCCTGCATACCAACAAGAAAACAAAAAACAGCTTGCTGCACTATCAGGGCTTTCCTACAAAAAAATAAGAGAAGCCCACATCAATGATTACCGGGCGTTGTATGACAGGCTTGACTTTGAGCTTCACGGCGCTGATTATGATACCATCCCCACGGATAAGCGTATTGAAAGGATAAAGCAAGGAGAAATTGACCTAGGTTTGGAAGAATTACTTTTTCAATATGGCCGGTACCTTTTAATTGCTTCTTCAAGAGAAGGCACAAATCCGGCTAATTTACAAGGACTTTGGAATCAACATATTTCAGCGCCATGGAATGCTGATTACCATCTTAATATCAACCTGCAAATGAATTACTGGCTGGCGGATGTCACCGCCCTTGGAGAATTGAATAATCCGCTTTTTGATTATACGGACCGGCTGGTAGCAAGCGGGCAGAGCACTGCTTCAAAAAATTTTGGTTGCCGGGGTTCTTTCATTCCCCATGCCACGGATTTATGGGCCCCGACCTGGCTCAGGGCAACCACTGCCTACTGGGGATGCTCGGTTGGCGCAGCCGGCTGGATGATGCAACATTACTGGCAGCATTTTGCCTTTACAAAGGATACGGCATTTCTCCGGGAACGGGTATATCCGGCATTGCATGAGGTAGCTGCCTTTTACAGCGATTGGATTATTGAAGACCCGCGCGACGGCACCCTTGTTTCGGCTCCTTCTACCTCGCCTGAAAACCGCTATATTAATGCCAAAGGCGAAGCTGTAGCCACTTGCATGGGCAGTGCCATGGACCAGCAAATCATTGCCGAAGTATTCGATAATTACCGTAAAACCTGTGAAATTCTAAATATACAGGATGACCTGCTTACGAGAATAAACAATCAACGCCTACAACTCCGCGATGGTTTTGTCATTGGCAGTGATGGACGAATCCTTGAATGGGACAGGGAGTATCAGGAACATGAGCCCGGACACAGGCACATCTCGCACCTGTATGGTTTTCATCCGGGTACAAGCATTTCCAAAGATAAAACCCCGGAAATATTTGATGCTGTAAAAAAAACACTGGATTACAGACTGGCTCATGGGGGCGCCGGTACAGGGTGGAGCCGGGCCTGGCTCATTAACTGCAGCGCACGTCTCCTCGATGGTGATATGGCCCATGAGCACATTCAATTTTTATTCAAACAATCCATCTACAATAACCTGTTTGATGCCCATCCCCCGTTTCAAATCGATGGAAATTTTGGCTATACCGCCGGGATTGCAGAAATGCTCATCCAATCGCATGAAGAAGGCATGGTGCGGGTGTTGCCGGCACTGCCATCAGCCTGGACCAGGGGCCATGTAAAGGGCATCAAAGCCCGTGGCGCCATGTCTGCAGATATCTATTTCACTGGCAATGCTTTGGAAAAGGTAGTGTTTCACTCCAAATACGGAAATGCTTTTGATATGATTTATGAAAATGAAACCATTCCGGTAAATATTCCGGCTGGCAAATCATGGGAATACAAACCAAAAGTTTAAATGCGCTATGTTAAATGGCTTTCTATGTGACATATTATAAGAAAATCTTTCTTAATCAGTAAGGTGCTTTGGCACGATAATAATTTGAATAATTGACCCTCCGATACTATGTATCCCGGAATTTAAGTTGTTCCAGCAGTTTTTGGGTTGCCATTGCAAACTTTTTTTCCATATCGCGGTAGCTCATTATTTCAGGTGCCACATAGATAATACCAAGATGCAGATACCGGTTTTTATTCTCCATGTTTTCAAGAAGGTGGTGTTTTTGATGCCGGTATATTTCCCGTATTCGCCTTTTCAGTAGATTCCGCAGGACAGCCCGCCTGAAGTTCCGCCTGGCAACAGTAACCATCATCTTTAGCGGAATACCATCATCATCACCTTCAGGAATTTCCAGGTAAATAAATTTATATGGATAAAAGAAAAGCGCCCGTCCCTGGTTAAAAAGCGCTTCTATGTCTTTTTTTTTCGAGAGGCGTTCAGATTTTCTTAATGTTTTCCTGCTGGTTGGTATCATGGGGAAATTAGCGTTCAATAAATTTATTCAATACAATCCGCATAACCGTCCCTTTTTCAGGTTCTGATGAATGCACAAAGATGCGTCCATCATGATATTCTTCTATAATGCGTTTTGAGAGTGACAATCCCAGACCCCATCCCCTTGATTTGGTTGTATAGCCGGGCTTAAAAATGGTCTTGAATTTATTCTTTGGTAACCCGCTTCCGGTATCTTTTACATCAATGTACAGCACCTGGGTATTGTCATGAAGGGATACTTGCAGGGTACCTTCACCATTCATGGCGTCAATGGCATTCTTACAAAGATTTTCAATAACCCATTCAAATAACTCTGGATTAACAGGAAGCTTAATGGCATCTTCTTCAGGTTCAAAAATGATTTTTATCCGGTTAGATGAACGGGTTCTGATGTATGATAAACTATTATTGATTAAATCAATAATATTATTAAAATGAAGTTTTGGTTTAGAACCAATTTTGGAGAATCGCTCAGCAATCTTTTCCAACCTCAGGATATCTTTGCCAAGTTCTGATTCAATTTCGGGTGAGACCCCGTTTTGTTTAATCATCTCGTGCCATGCCAGCAAGGATGAAATCGGCGTACCCAGTTGGTGTGCTGTTTCCTTTGAAAGTCCGAGCCAAACCTGATTCTGTTCAGCTTTCCGTGATGAACTAAAGGCAAAATAAGCTACAATTATAAACAGCATGATAACCCCGAGCTGCACATAAGGGTAATAAGTCAACCGCGTTAGCAACGTAGATTTATAATAATAAAAAACGTATTCAGTGTTTCCTGTTTCGGTAAGCTGGAAGCGAATAGGATCATAAGCTTCCTTCATTTTTTCAATCAAGCGGGCCGCATATTTTGGATCCTGCATTTTTACAGAATCGACATTCCGCGACATGGTAATATCCCCTTCCGAATCCACAACAATTACAGGAACTGTGGTGTTGTTTTGTATTATTTGTACGTAAAACAACAGGGTTTGTGCATTCATATTTTCGGAGCTTTCCCTGATAATGCGTCTGGATGCTTCGGCCCAGATAGCAATTTTCTTTTGCTCTTCTTCTGACAGTTCCTTTACCAACTGATTGGTATATAAAAGAGAACTTATCCCAATTACTGCTGCTGCTAAAAACAACAGAAATTTCCACCGTACTTTCTGTTTGTAAATATTCAACTGTTTCTTAAATTTTTCGTAAACGCCTCAAACCTACAATTTTTTTCATTTGCATTGATCTTCAGGACTGAAATAATTTGCTTTACAATTATGCTTTCATGCGCATTTTTTATCTGTCGTCCTCTTCCCACTCAAAGATAAAATTATGTTTCTTTACTGTATCTTTTTTTGCCTTTACAGGTTTATTGCTTAATGTATCAGGACTTGTCTCCATGGTTTCATCCCATTGAATGCGAACACCCTCATCAGGCAGTGGATTAATCTTTAAGGAATCAGTTTCCGATTTTATTTCGGTACCAAATTCATCCTTCAATATCTCCCGGATTCTGGCTTTTTCTGCCCTTAGGTTTTCCTTCACGGATTTTTTCATTGATTTAAAATCGTATGAAACATTAAATTCCTCTCCCCTTCCTTTTATTCGAAGCGGTAAATAATTCCGGCCGAGACCGTCATCTTCTATTGGCCCGAATTCACTCATCTCAGCAGTGTTTTCCCTGGCTTTCCGGCCCAGAATATCCGACATTAGAAGGCGCACGTGATAATCATACGAATTATCAAACCGGTGTAAACCATAAGCATTGATTGCTAATGCCGATGAAGAGATATCCATTTGCGGGATGGTTATAACCTTGTCTTTAATAAATACCCTGTTTTCTATAGTAGAAAATTTTATGTGACGCAATTCTTCCATGCGGATGAATTTTGAAAGTCCAAGCAGGGGAGTAAAGTCAATTAATTCACCTTTTGATAACCTGAAATCTGATTGACATTCAATGGATTTTTCAATTACATTTAAATCTTTAGTCCAATCAGCCGCAAAAGTAATGTTCCCGTTAAATTCTCCCTTTATATGATCACTTTTAAGAACATCCTGCCCAAAATTATTAAAGGAAAAGAAAAGCTTTTGGATATCGATGTTACGCAATTCGGTTTGACTGCGTACAGCAAAATCCTTATTAAATTTTTGAGCAATCACACCGCCACCGTTTATACTCCCACCAACAGTTTCAAAGTACACAGCATTCAGGGTTAGCCGTTTTTGATCGTAATTCATCCGTCCTCTGGCATTTTGGGCCTGAAACCGGTTCATGGCAAATGATTTTACCTCAAAAGTGCCCCGCATCCGGATTCGTTCCGGAAACGATATTTCACGGCTCAGTTGCTCTTCTTCCGTAGCTTTTGATGGTTTGTTGCCTGCCGATTGAATAATTGGCGTAAGGTTTAACAATTGTGACACAACATCTGCTTCAATAGTCAGGTTTTCATCTTCCAGAAAAAGAAACCCTGGCAGGTTATGAATGATTCCGTTAAACAGAAAATCGCTTTCTTCTCTGACAAAACTGAAATTTTCAAGCCGGATATCCGATTCCATACGAATCATCCCGGAAATACCCTGATAGGTTCCAAGGTTATTGTCCAGCTCCACAGCTGCATCCTTTAATGCAATAAAACCGGAATAATTAAATTGGGCGAGTTCTTTTCTTGAAATTTTATTAAAATATGCTGTCTTTCCGGTCAGATTTAATTCACTGCTGATTTCACCCGACATGGACTCTATTTCAGTCACATTTATCAGTTCAAAAACATCATTTAAATCGGCCTTTCCTTTTAGATTTATGTTCCAATTAGGATTCTGAAAATTACTTATATATAAATTACCATTTAAAGTATTACCTCCAACAGTAGCATTAATTCTTTCAAAACTCAGTGCCGAGGTTTTCAGGTTTTGATTGTGCCCATTGGTGTATTTTCCGGTAAAGGTTATATTCTTTAATTGAACCCCGGAACCCCGTTTTTTTAACATTCCGTTTTCGATGCCGTAACTGATGTTGATTGCAGGCAGCCTTTTGTGTGATATCCTGCCGTTAATTGCAGCATTCAATGAAACATTTCCACTGCTTCGCAATGCATTCAGATTTTCTTTTTCCGGAATGGGAAGAACTTCCAGTGATTTAACAAGATTAAGCTTCTCAGCTTTAATATTTAAGGCAATGTAAGGCTGACTGGTAACTACAAGGCCGGTAATGTTAAATGGGAGTTCGTCTATCACTATCTTACCCCTGCGTATCTGAATGCTGTCACCGTCAATTTGCATTCCTGCATCCAATGTATGAAGGGCATCACTGGTTGCGTAATCATGCCCTTTAATAGAGAAGGTTTCCAGTTGATAATCAGCCTCAACATCTGCCTCGTGTCGGGCATCAGAGAACTGTCCCCTCAAAAAGAGATCATTGATGTGGGACGAAAAGTAGAATTCTTTTAAATAATTTACATATAAGACTTTAACATCCTTTATTTTAAGTAATTTTAAGTCAATATTAAATGCTTTTGGTTCTGATGCAGCGGGTTTTTTCCAAAAAATAAAGTTTTTCTCTCCCCTGCTGTCCACCAGTGAATGTATGGCTCCACCGCTTATCTCAATCTTTTTTACTATATAATTCTTTCGTAATACATCAAGGAGGTTCAATGAGAAATAAACATCCTGCAGGGAAAAAAGCGTGTCAGGAACTATGGTTTTGTCCGGATTATACACATTGGATGTGGATTGAGCTGTAACCTGCTTCATGTGCACCGAAGCATTCGGGAATTTGCGGAATACAGTAAAATCAATTTTCCCGATGTTGATTTCGGTAGTCACGTATTTATTTAAATCCTTAACAAGATACCGGATGATCTCGTCTTTGAAAACAGATGTGATGATAATGCCCGAAAGCAAAAGCAAAGCTATGAAAATGCTTATTGTTGCTGCTATTTTTTTCACCCATCGTTTCATATCATCTGTGCATAATTCGTTCTTTCAGCAAGTGGCTTATAAATACTATACAACGGACTTCACACTGGCTTTATTACCGGGAAAGAAAGTTTTTTTACTGTCTGATTTCAACCTTTACCGGACAGTGATCACTGTGAATGATATCCTGTAAAATTGATGCCCCGCAAATCCTTTCCTGCATGGACTCTGACACCAGGTTATAATCAATCCGCCAACCCAGATTTTTAGCCCTTGCATTGGCACGGTATGTCCACCAACTGTATTGTTCAGCACGATCATCTATAAATCTAAAGCTGTCAATAAATCCGCTCTTCAGAAATTCAGTAAGCCATTGCCTTTCTTCAGGCAAAAAACCAGAGGTCTTATGGTGCCTTTTGGGATGGTTGATGTCAATCTCAGTATGAGCAATGTTCAAATCACCACTTATAATGAGATTTGGACGATCCTTTTTAAGTTCATCTACATATGCCTGAAAATCCGCTAAAAATTCCATTTTGAAAGTTTGCCGGATATCGCCTGTCGTTCCAGAAGGAAAATAGCAACCCAGCATGGTTATATCTCCAAAATCAGCACGCAACACGCGACCTTCGGCATCGTATTTATGGTTTTGCATGCCAATAACCATCCTCTCCGGCTTAAGCTTGGTAATCAGGGCAACACCACTGTATCCTTTTTTTACAGCTGAATGCCAAAACGTGGTATACCCTGCTGCTTCAAGTTTTTCAAGATTAATCTGACCGGCCTGTGCTTTGGTTTCCTGCAGCCATAAAACATCCGGCTGTTCTTTTATAATCCAGTCTGAAAGGCCCTTTTTCTCAGCAGCCCGGATACCATTCACGTTGTATGAAACAATTGAAATCATAGGTTTAATCTTTCTTTTGGTATGCAAATGTAGAGATTCATAACATATAAAATGAATTAAAAATGGAATGTTCCTGCATGAAAGTTATACCTTTACAACGAATTATATGTTGGATAGGGTGGAAACCGGATTAGTAACAAAATCAACAGGGAGCCGATATACTGTTAAAAAGTCAGATGACGGAACAAAAGTCGTTTGTACCTTGCGTGGCAAGCTCCGGTTGAAAGGGGCCAAATCCACCAACCCTGTCACAGTAGGCGATGTAGTGGATTTTGAATGGGGCGATTTGAAAAACCAGGGAATTATCGTAAACATCCACCCCCGGAAAAACTATATTATCCGGCGGTCAACCAAATTATCAAAACAATACCATATCATTGCTGCCAATCTTGACCAGGCTATCGTGATGATGAGCATGTCGCACCCGGCCACACCACTTGAATTTGTTGACCGTTTTCTTGCCACTTGTGAAGCTTATGAAGTATCGCCCGTTATCGTTATCAATAAAATTGATTTAATTCCCGCAAAAGACAAAAGCAAATTAAATGAAACCATCGGAATGTATCAGGAAATTGGTTATCAGGTTTTACCCCTGTCCATGATTACAAAAGAAAACTTCAGCACATTGGCTGTTCTGCTGAAAGAAAAAAGCACCCTTATTGCCGGCAATTCGGGCGTGGGCAAATCAACCCTGATCAATGCCCTTAATCCGGAATTAAACATTAAAACAGCCGAAATTTCAAGTTATCATGAAACCGGAAAACATACGACTACTTATGCTGAAATGTTTTTTATAGATGAACATACAAATGTTATTGATACACCGGGAATTAAAGGTTTTGGAGTTATTGATATGGAAAAGGAAGAAATCTATCACTTTTTTCCTGAAATTTTCAAAACATCCGCCGAATGCCGTTTTCATAACTGCCTGCATGTGAATGAGCCGGGGTGCGCGGTAAAGGAAGCATTAAATGAAGGCAACATTCATCTATCGAGGTATAGAAGTTATATCAACATATTAACGGAAAACGAGAATAAATACAGGATTACCTGAATTTTGATCAACTTTTTAACAATAATTTCGTAGAAAGAAATAACTAAATCCTTTGTTAATTAAAATACTGAATGAGGAAGACTTATTATCTTATTTCGTCAATCGTTATTATAATTCTGGCGGTTAACATCTTCTATTATTACGATACGTATAAAAAACAAATTGGTTTTCAGCGTATTCTGCTGTTTAGTCAGGCCGAGTTGTGTGGTTCTAATATTGAGAAAACCGCATATAGTTTTCAGAACGAGGTCAATTACATTCTTTTCTCAGATGATGTAACCGATCTGCTTTACAACACCGAACGCGAGTTTAGCGAGGGTGCCAGGAAACTACAAATGTTTTATTATAAGTTCGATAACTTAATCCGAAATATCTATCTCTATGATGACAAGCACAATGTTGTAAGCATCTTCAAGGATAAACATGATAAATTTATCATTGATTCATACATTGCTCAAAGGCAATATCCATTACGCGAACGTGAATCAATTGAAGAGATTAATGACAAGTTTGCCTATCATCTTCCTGTATTTCGCAACGACACGCTAATGGCCAATCTCGTTATCAACCTGGGATTTGAGGATTACATTTTTGCCGAATTCAACAACTACAAACTCAACAACCATTTATGGCAGTCACTTGTGAGCGATACCGGTAAATTTATAGGTTCTAACCTTGAAACGGAAAATCCGGTAACCTACACAGAAACAGAAACCATTAAGCAGAACATAGGTGAGTCCAGAAGTGGTTATCTTACACATAAGGCCAAAATCAACAACAAAAAAATTAATGTAATATCCATTTATTATCCGGTTCAGTTACTCACTCAGGATTATGGCATTGTCTTTACATTACGGACCAATGTCATTATGAACTCCGTGATTAAAAAGACCATCATAATAACCTTTTTGAGTATCATCCTTCTGGTAATCACCATTTTCATCATCTTAAAAGAAGTAAAGCGCAAGTCTGAGTCGGCCAAAGTAGCCAGGAAATCGGAGTTTTCACTAAATCATCTCATTAATGCCCTGCCCATTGGATTAATGCTTGTGTCAAAGGAGAAAACCATTTCAAACATTAATCCGGCAGCCAAAAAGCTTTTACTGGTTCCTGAAGACAAAAAACTAGTTGGCGATACTACCCGGAGCATTGAGCTTCTTGCACGTCACGAGAAATCCGGAAACGCTCAGGTAGCCTTTGATGAGAACCGGTTTTTGTATTACAAAAAAGACGGCCAGGATTTTGTGATTGTCCGACGTGAGATACCCATCAATATTGAGAATGAGGAAAAGATTTTAAACATTTTTATTGATGTTACATCCATAGAAAAATCCCGTAAAAACGAAATAGAGGCAAACAATGCCAAATCGGAGTTTCTGGCCCAGATGAGTCATGAAATACGAACCCCAATGAACGGCATTGTTGGCATGACCGATGCCTTAATGCGTGAGGATTTATCGGGTACACAAAAAGAATATGTGCATCTGATAAAAAAATCCACCAACTTATTACTTACACTGATAAATGATATACTTGATTTTTCAAAAATAGAGGCCGGAAAGATGTTCCTCGAAGAAATTCCTTTTAACCTCCGCGAGGAAATGAAATTCATTG
This sequence comes from uncultured Bacteroidales bacterium, assembly GCA_964652315.1. GTDB lineage: Bacteria > Bacteroidota > Bacteroidia > Bacteroidales > JAAAOM01 > CAZZBU01. The sequence continues at coordinate 59,634 of CAZZBU010000004.1, read as the reverse complement.
TTGACCTTTTCCGAGCTTCAGCAGAAGAAAAAAACCTGAAGCTTTACTACGAGATAAAACGCCATGTGCCCGAAAAAATAATCGGTGATCCCTATCGTTTGCGGCAGGTACTGTCCAACCTCATTAACAATGCCATCAAATTCACCCACAAAGGTGAAATAAAGCTTACTGTTGATGTGGAAGAAGAATACAATGGCAACATCAGCCTGTTATTTTCAGTGGAAGATACCGGTGTTGGTATTCCACAACAAAATCTTGCTAAAATATTTGGTTCCTTTATTCAGGCTGATGGATCGGTAGCCAGAAAATACGGTGGTTCCGGACTGGGTACAACCATTGCCAAGCAACTGGTTTCCCTGATGGATGGTGAGATATGGGTTGAAAGCCCGTCTACCATTTCCACCAGCAAGCAGGCACCGGGATCAAAATTTTCCTTTACCATTGAAGTGTACCGCGATCAGATTGTTGAAAAAGATATTGATGTGAGCAATATCCAGGCTCCTGAGGATGTGAACATCCTGATTCTTGATGAACGCAAGGTAGGTAACAGTTTGTTCCAACCGCTGGCCAACCTGGGTTTCCATATTACCCACGATTCTTTTGCCTCCGGTCAGATCATTGAAAAGCTTAAAGCCGCCGACGAGGATTCCCGTGATTATCAGGTGATAATTATTATGGATACTGTTGAAAATGATGGGTTTAAAACTGCTCAGGCACTGTATGATAATAAATTGTCCGATGAATACCTGATTGTTATGTTCAGCCGCAATGACAAACATGGCAATTACATATTGAGCAAACGTCTGATGGTTGATATGTATTTTGATGAACCCTTTGAGATAAATGATGTGCTTCACTGGATGAATACCCGCTTCGAGAAATTTAACCTCCCGGTCAGTCATGGAAGCGATATCAGAAAAGACCTGAAAATACTGGTTGCAGAAGACAACCTTATCAATCAAAAAGTAGCAGAAACCATTTTTAAAAATCTTGGCTATGAAATTGTTATTGCCAGTGATGGTAAAGAGGTAATCGAAAAAGTAAAACGTGACAGCTATGATATCATTTTTACTGACTTAATGATGCCTGAAAAAGATGGCTGGCAGGTTGTAAAAGAACTGCGTCAGGACGGATTTGAAATACCCATTATAGCCATGACTGCCACTGCCAGCAATAAAATTAAAAAAGAAGCGTTGCAGGCCGGAATGAACGATTATCTGGTTAAGCCCGTAGAATTGCGTGCAATTAAAAACCTTTTGATGCGTTTCTTCTCAAATTAGTTTATATTTGCTCCATTATGCAGTCACATAAAATAGATTATAAAATTTATGGCGATGACATTCAACTTGTTGAAGTTGAACTTGATGCTCATGAAACCGTCATTGCTGAAGCGGGCGCCATGGTATATATGGAAGAAGGCATTCAATTTGAGGCCAAAATGGGAGATGGAAGCCAGGCCAATCAAGGGTTGCTTGGTAAATTGCTCTCTGCCGGCTCCAGAATGCTAACCGGTGAATCTATCTTCATAACACATTTTACCCACCATGGGCATGGCAAATCACATGTTGCCTTTGCTGCGCCTTACCCCGGCACAATCATTCCGATCGACCTTAAGGAAGTGGGCCATAGCCTGATTGTCCAAAAAGACGGATTTCTTTGTGCTGCTTATGGTACAAAACTATCCCTTCATTTTAACCGGAGAATTGGTTCGGGTCTTGTCGGAGGGGAAGGATTTATTCTTCAAAAAATACAAGGCGACGGAATGGTGTTTGTCCATGCCGGCGGTACGGTTATTGAAAAACACCTGAATAATGAAACCCTTCGCATCGACACAGGATGTGTTGTGGCTTTTGAACCATCCATTGATTTCAGTGTTGAATCAGCAGGAAGCCTCAAATCAATGATATTTGGAGGCGAGGGGCTGTTTTTGGCAACACTCCGGGGAACCGGTAAGGTTTGGTTACAATCCATGCCCATCCGAAAACTGATACAGGCAATATCGCCCTACAGCAAAAATGCCCGGAAAGAATCCAGCGGTATGCTGGGTAATTTGCTGGAACGATAAATATCATCAACATCCATCCCTGACTGGTCTAGAATGGACAACCATCCATAACTTGCTTCCCTGTATTTATAATGGTTACATTTCATCACACTCCGTTTTATCGGATGGTGATTTTATTTTATGTATAAAAACGCTCTTTTTTTTTACAGAGCACATTATTGAATGATAAAATGTTTTTACAAACAAGGGAAAAAACGGCGCTTGTAGCCGGAGAGACTAAAATCTCCTACAAAGAGTTAATTCAGAAAGTACATGCGTATTCAGCACTGTTTAAATCTGAAAAAGAGGCACGGGCAGTTATTTTTTCGGAAAACCGCCCCGGATGGATCTATGCATTTTACGCCATCTGGAACAATGGAATGATCCCGGTACCGGTTGACTTTATGTCATCTGCCAGGGAGGTAAGCTATATTTTAAATGACTGCCAACCGGCAATTATTTTTACTTCAAAAGACAAAACCTCCGTATTGAATGAGGCGTTGAAAAACCTCAATTATAATCCCCGGATAATTGTGCTGGATGAATTCGAAGAATCCGATGCAAAAAAACTTCCTTCCAAAATTGAGCTGGGTACTGCTGAAGATAAGACGGCGGTCATCATCTATACATCCGGCACTACAGGTAATCCTAAGGGTGTTATGCTCAGTTTTAAAAACCTCCTGGTGAATATCCGAGCCGTTGCAGAAGAAGTACCCATCATCACAGAGCCACAGCGTGTACTTATGTTGCTGCCCCTGCACCATGTATTTCCATTAATGGGTACCCTGGTTATCCCATTCTACTCAGGAAGCACGGTTGCTATTTCTCCATCGCTGGCATCAAAAGACATTATAGATACCCTGCAGAAGAACAGAATTACCATTTTAATCGGTGTCCCCAGGCTGTATTCAGCCATCCGCAATGGTATCATGGATAAAATCAACAGCAAAGGCATCACCCGGATGCTCTTTAACCTGGCAAAACGGGTTGATTCATATACGTTCTCCAGAAAACTATTCAACACCGTACATAAAAAATTTGGCGGTCATGTTAAACATCTTGTTTGTGGAGGTGCTGCGCTTGACATGGATGTGGCTAACGATTATAAAACCCTGGGATTTGAAGTGCTGGAAGGCTATGGCATGAGTGAAATGGCTCCGATGATTACCTTTACGCATCCTGGTAAAGTAAAACCAGGCTCCCCGGGATTTGTGCTAAAAGAAGTTGAAGTAAAATTCGAACAGAATGAAATTCTGGTTAAAGGCCCAAACCTGATGCAGGGTTATTACAACCGCCCTGAAGAAACTGCTGAGGTCATTAAAGATGGCTGGTTGCATACCGGTGATTTGGGCCGGCTGGATGAACAGGGATTCCTTCACATTACTGGAAGGCGAAAAGAAATCATTGTATTGCCGAATGGCAAAAACATCAATCCGGTAGAGATTGAGGAATCATTGCTAACGTATTCTGAACTTGTCCAGGAAACAGCCGTCTATCAGGAAGATAACAAACTTTGTGCTTTGATTGTGGTGCCTGAAGATTTTCTCAGGGAAAACGGTGAAAAAAAAGCGTACAGCCGGATGCGCACAGAAGTACAGGAAAAATATAATCAACTGGTGTCGCCATACAAACGTATTGGCAAAATTGTACTCACAGACAAGGAATTACCCCGTACCCGACTTGGAAAGCTAAAACGGTACAAACTGGATGAGCTCGGCCGGCAGACTTTTGAACCGGTCCATGAAGATACCAATGTGGATTTTGAAGCCTATACCATCCTCAGGGATTTTATTGCCAGGGAGAAAAAGGTACCCGTATCGCCCGGTCATCATCTTGAATATGACCTTGCCCTTGATTCACTCGACAAAGTGTACCTCCAGGTTTTCATTGAACAAACATTTGGATTAGCCATTGAACCCAATGAGCTGGTAGCCTTTGGCTCCATTGTTAAGCTGGCGGAACACCTCGAAAAACACGGACAAAAAGCTAAACCGGAACACATCAACTGGTCTGAGATCCTAAAAGAAAAAATACACATGAATCTGCCCAAAAGCTGGTTTTCAGGCAATCTTTTAATGAAGGCTTCCAAATATTTTTTCCATGTTTATTTTAGGTTTAAAGCCCGTGGAACGAAAAACATTCCGGAAGGACCTTGCATCATTGCCCCGAACCATCAGAGCTACATCGATGGATTGTTTGTGGTTTCATTGCTCAAAATTAAAGCATTACGAAGGACTTACTTTTATGCCAAGGAGAAACATGTTCGCAAACCATGGCTTAAGTTCCTGGCAGCGCGCAATAATATCATTGTAATGGACCTGAACAATAACCTTAAGGAATCCATTCAAAAAATGGCAGTAGCATTAAAGGAGCGCAAAAACATCATCATATTCCCTGAAGGTACACGATCAAAAAGCGGAAAGTTGGGAGACTTCAAAAAGACTTTTGCCATCCTGAGCCGGGAACTTAATGTGCCGGTTGTTCCGGTTTCCATTGAGGGAGCTGGGAATGCCCTGCCAACCGGAAGCAAATTCCCAAAACCTTTTAAGCGGATTTGCGTTGAGTTTCATCCTCCCATTTCTCCTGAGAACCATAGTTATGATTCCCTGACTGACAAGGTTAAATCCAGCATTCAGCAGGGATTAACCAAGGAATGCGTGTAAATATAAGGCTAACCGGAAACTCTAATTACCACCTTCCCTTCGGTATGTCCTCGTTCAGCATATTGATGGGCAGCGGTGACAGCCTCCAGAGGATAGGTTTTATCAATTTTTACAAAAAACTGACCCTTTTTTATCAGCCCTGAGATGAAGGCCAGGTCTTCTCCTTTTGATTTCATCAACAGGGTTTTAACCTTCTTTCCGGCACTGAATATACTTATTAGTTTATGAATTAGCAGTTTGGGCCGGGGCAGGGTGGTGATGTAACAACCGCCCTTCTTTAGGATTTTCCTGCAGTCCGGATAAGAGGTTTTTCCAGCTGCGTCAAAGATTATATCGTATTGTTTAGCCTGCTGCCTAAAATCTGATTCCTTGTAATTGATCACTGAATCTGGCTGAAGCCGATTGAGCAGGGCATCATGTCCCGGTCCGACCACGGCTGTAACTTTTGTCTCAAAATGCCTGGCCAGTTGTACTGCAAAATGACCCACACCTCCGGTAGCACCAATAATCAGTATGTCCATGCCTTTTGTAATCTTTCCTTTATCGCGCAAGGCCTGCAGTGCTGTAACAGCAGCCAGTGGGATGGAGGCTGCTTCCTCAAACGAGAGTTTTTCAGGAATAAAATCAAAAACACCCTCACTGCCCAGGGCATATTCAGCCAGTGCACGACCGTATTTCTTATCCAGCCTTCCGTACACTTTATCCCCGGGTTTAAAACGGGTCACTTTTTTTCCGGTTTTAACCACTTCACCGGATGCATCAAACCCCAGCACAATAGGAAAATGCGTTCCCAGGGTATATTTGTGATTGCCTTTGCGGATTTTCCAATCCACCGGATTGATGCCGGAGGCCATAACGTTAATTAAAACATCTGTGTCCCCAGGCTCAGGTAAAGGTAAATCCGTTACTTCAAAAACGTCTGGATTCCCATAAGCATTAATAACCGCTGCTTTCATTTTCTGAATGTTATGTTTTTTATAGAAAAATTCTGGTATTGGATGGCAAAGTTCTGAAAAATCATGGTTATTAACAGCAAAACTTGTGTAATGTTAATAACTAATTGCTTGTTCTTGTTTCCTTAACTCATTCTTAACGTACACTTAAACAAGACAATGTAGTTTAGCATTAACAAAAAAGTTGAGTTATGAGAGCAATGGATTTAAATGCAGAAATCGGTGTGATTAATACCAATGACACCATTAATGATTATGAGTTTTATTATAAACTCTATGTGTTGAACCAACATTTTGATTTTGAATATAGAGTAAGTTAGTACTGTCCTGTCAACCAGCTAATTTCACAGTAAACCGAAACCGGCTACCTTTGCCGGGTGTACTTTCCACCCATATTTTTCCCTCATTCCTGTCAACAAATTCCTTGCATAAAATCAATCCTATTCCCGTTCCTTTTTCCTTGTCAGAAGGCCCGATAGCCTTTGTTTTTACGTCAATTCTGAAAAGCTTTTCCTGATCCTCTGCTGAAATACCAATACCATTGTCTTCAACGGTAATTATGGCTTCATCTTCTGTTTTGGAAACATGAACATCAACCCTGCCCTGTTCCGGTGTATATTTTATGGCATTGTTGATTAGGTTTCGTATGACAGTTGTAATCATGTTTTTATCGGCATTGATCAGCACCGAATCATCAACAGAGGAATGTAACCCGATATTTTTCCGATCGGCGAATATTTTCATCAATTGAACCGTATCATCAATGGTGTCATGGATATCAAAAGGCTCCGGGTTGAATTCCATGCGGCCGGTTTGTGCCGTGGCCCATTGCAACAGGTTTTCGAGCAGGCCGTGCAAAAGCTCTGCAGATTTAAACACCCTTTTAAGATAAAAACGGGCTTCTTCCTTGGAGAGGTCTTCAATTGAATCAGAAAGCGACTGTGTTATTGATAGCAATGAGGCAAAGGGGTTTTTCATGTCATGGGCAATGATGGTAAAAAATTTATCCTTCATAGCGTTCAGGTGCTCCAGCTTGTCCCGCTGCTGTTCTATTCTGTCCTTCTGACTCAGAATTTCTTCCTCAGCCTTTTTCAAGTCATTGATATCAGTATCTATGGCCACCAACTTCTCAATATGCCCGTTCTCCATGATAGGGGTAATGGTGGTTTGTACCCAGAGATGGGTCCCGGCCTTAGTTTCTGCATAAGTCTGATAGAATATGGAGGTTTTATATTTTTTACAATCATCCAGGTACTTTCTGATGTTTTTGTTTTTACTGAATTGTTCAAGGTTATTGCCTTTTACATCAGATAATGAATACCCATATATTTGTTTCAGGGCCTGGTTTGCCCATTCAATGTTACCCTCAGCATCCATAATAACCACGGCAGTATCTGTCCGGCTGGCAACGATAGATAATTTATGAAGTTCCTCATTGGCCTTTTTGATGTTGTCGCGCATTCCTATCAGGGTATGCCCCAAAATATCATAATCGCCCAACAGGGTATAATCTGCATCAAGCTTTCCACTGCCCAGTTCGGTGGCAAAACCAGCAATCCGGTTCAGGGCTTCGATAAGGGTATTGATGGATTGGGTCATTTCGCCCACCTCATCACCTGACCTTACCTCCAGTAACTTGGCTTCATGGATGGCTCCTTTTGAAAGCGCCTTAAGCTTATCGGTAGCCTGTCCAATGGGCCTGGTAATGCCCCTTGATACAACAATAATGCTGATAAACAACAAAATGAACCCAATTATTCCTACCACTGTTGAAAAAATCAGGTGCTTCCGGGCGTTGGCCATAATGATATCCACCGGAAATACAATTCCAAGTGACCATGGCGAGTCTGACTTGCCGATGTAAATGGGGGCAAATGTAACATAAGCTTTGCTTCCCGTTTTGGAGTACTCTGAAAGGAAGGATGCTGTTTCTCCCTTTTGAATTTTTTGCTCAAACTGAAATTTTTGATTATCCTCCGGATTCTCATCGGCAATGCGGGTATTTACCAAAAACCGGTCGCCATGTGCCACCCATTTGCCATTGTTTGAAGCCAGGAAGGCATAGCTCTGGGGGAATGGCTTAATGGAATCTATCAGACTCCGGAAACGATCAAGCGGGATATCCATGCCGGTCATCCCAATGTATTTACCCTGCTGCAGGATGGGAACAATGAGGGTGGTTTCAAGCACATCTTTCTCTGTAACCGGTTTTTCAGAAGGTAACGCTTTTTCGAGGGTATAAGAATAATAATACGGATTTAATACATATTCTTTTTTTGTTTTCTTCACCTTATAGTAAATCCCGGTAGTATCATCCCCATCGAGGTTTAGAAGTTCATCTTTCCTTTTTACTTCATTTTCAGTCCGGTACATGCTCAGGCGCCGGCGCCCGTATGGTTTGGTATATCCGGGCCTGATAGCCGAAAGCTCCCATTGAAGAAAGACGGCTATATATTCCTGATTGCGGTTGAGAGTATGATCTAGCAAAGAAAAATACAGTGAATCAGGTTGCTTACTGGTTTCTTTAACAGCCAAAAAAGCATCAGCCATATTCCTGGCAATACCCAGGTCTTCATTCAGTTCGGCCTGTATCTTATTGGCATATTCCCTGGCGTAGGAATCAGCAATATATTGGGCATCCTGTAAGGCCATGCGTTTATATCGTACATTGATAAAACTTAATGCTGTAAGTAAAATCAATGTAGTGGGCAACAGAATCAATAACACCATTTTAACGCTTAAACGCATAGCAAACCCTTCTCTAAATTAGCTAATCCGTGCAACCGGAAACAAACTGCAATACTAAGATAGAAATTATAAACAGTAAAGGATGTTTATCAGGAAAATGTTAAAAACTATTGTGTTGTTTTTACCAGAAATTGTTGTTTGATGGTTTCAATAAGGGTATCAATAAAAAAGCTGTTTTTAATGATGTATTTTGTGGCCCCATTGGCATAATAATCATCAATAAGATCAGGCTCCTGCGTCCCTGAAAGGACAATCACCGGAATGTCATGACCAAGCTCTCTAACCTTTTTAAGTACATCAAGGCCGGACCAATTGGATTCATTTCGTGGCCAAAGCATGTGGTCGAGCACGATAAGATCGGGATTCCTTTCTAAATTGGCAACACATTCTTCTCCTGAACTGAAGGTTTTCACTTCATATCCGTCGCGGCTGCTAAACGTATATTCGAGTAGATTTAATATGGCTTTTTCATCATCAACAAAGAAGATTAATCTATGCTCCATTTGGTGTTTAGTTTACTAATAAATTCTCTCCAAAACGAGGCCTGGATGAAACAGGTCAATTAATAAATAAAAATAAAAACAAAAATGTTCCAAAACAAGTAAAACAGATATTAAAAGAATAAATCATAAGGTTTATTATGTTAACATTCTGTCATCTTCACAAAGGTAGGTTAAATTATACCAATGAAAAGGAATTTTTGATGGAAATACCTTCTTTTGTTCTCTTTTAATTGAAAATGTTTATTAACTTTAAACTGAGAAGTGTAACATAATCTTAATAATCGTATTTAATGGCACAAGTAACTGGTGAAATAATACAGGTTATCGGGCCTGTAGTGGACGTTAGTTTTGACAAGGATGAGGCAAACATGCCAAATATTCACGATGCCCTGAGTATTATCCGTGATAATGGGGAAGAATTGATAGTAGAATGCCAGCAACATATTGGTGAACATGCTGTACGTACCATTGCCATGGATTCAACAGACGGGTTACATCGTGGAATGAAAGTTGTTGCAACCGGTGCCCCTATCACGGTTCCCATTGGAGATCAGATTCGCGGCCGGTTAATAAATGTTACTGGTGACCCAGTAGACGGCATTGGTCCACTTGATAAAACCGGTGGTTATCAAATTCACAACCAGCCCCCCAAATTTGAAGAATTAGCAACTGAAGCCGAGGTATTATACACCGGTATTAAAGTAATTGATTTGATTGAACCCTACCTGAAAGGAGGTAAAATCGGATTGTTTGGTGGTGCCGGGGTTGGCAAAACCGTGTTAATCCAGGAGCTAATCAATAATATTGCAAAGGCGCACCAGGGACTCTCCGTATTTGCCGGTGTTGGCGAACGTACACGTGAAGGAAATGACCTGTTGCGCGAGATGATTGAATCCGGGGTAATGACTTATGGCGACAAATTTCGTGAAAGTATGGAAGCCGGTGGTTGGGATCTTTCATCCATCGATTTTGAAAAGATGAAGTCCTCACAAATTGCCCTTGTATTCGGACAGATGAATGAGCCCCCGGGAGCGCGGGCATCGGTTGCCCTTACCGGACTCTCCATTGCTGAATCATTCCGTGATGGCAGCAGCAAGGGTGAAGGAAAGGATATTTTGTTTTTCATTGATAACATTTTCCGTTTTACACAAGCCGGTTCCGAAGTTTCGGCCCTGTTAGGACGTATGCCTTCGGCGGTGGGATACCAGCCTACCCTGGCAACAGAAATGGGCTTAATGCAGGAACGCATCACCTCTACCAAGCATGGGTCGATTACATCGGTGCAGGCTGTTTATGTTCCGGCCGATGACCTTACTGACCCGGCTCCGGCTACTACATTTGCCCACCTTGATGCCACCACGGTCCTGAGCAGAAAAATTTCAGAGTTAGGCATTTATCCTGCAGTGGATCCGCTTGATTCAACATCCCGAATCCTTACACCGGATATTGTTGGAAAAGCCCACTACCAAACGGCACAGAAAGTAAAAGAAATCTTGCAACGTTATCGCGAACTACAGGATATCATTGCCATTCTTGGAATGGACGAACTATCCGAAGAAGACAAACTGGTAGTTCACAGGGCACGACGGGTTCAGCGATTCTTATCACAGCCTTTCCAGGTAGCCGAGGCATTTACAAATATTCCCGGCGTTTTGGTTTCTATTGAAGATACCATCAAAGGCTTCAACATGATTTTGAACGGTGAAGTGGATAAATACCCTGAAGCGGCTTTTAACCTTAAAGGCACCATCGAAGATGTCATTGAAGCCGGTGAAAAAATGCTTGCAGATGCCCGAAAGTAAACAATTAACTTATTATGAAGCTTGAAATTGTAACCCCTCAGAGCAGGGTATTCTCCGGTGAGGTCAGGATGGTTCAGGTTCCCGGCAGCAAAGGATCATTTACCATCCTAAAAAATCACGCACCCATCATTTCCACCCTGGAAAAAGGAAAAGTGCGCATTATTGATGATTCATACACTGACCGGGAATTTCCGGTTAACGGAGGGATAGTGGAAGTAAACCGGAATATCATTACCATTCTTGCTGAATAACATCCTTTATGGCCACGGGTTACAAAAGAATGAAGATCAAGACATTCATACTGATAATAATAACATTATTGCCAACCGCCGCATGGTCACAGCGGTTGGTTTCATTTTATACCTCTGACAGTGTCGAGGTATTTGCCGATGTATATTTAAAAAATCCTTCGTATCCTTACATCATCATGGCTCACGCACCGGGCTCAAGCCGGGGCGAGTTCAATGCCATTGCTGAGAAACTCCTGAACCTTGATTATAATTGCCTGGTACTGGATATGCGCCATGGAGATAAAATCAATTATGTGCAGAATCTTACTGTCCAGAATAATTCTGATGTGAACCTAACCGGAAACTTTGAGGGATTGAGTTACGACATCGAAGCCGCCATTGATTATGTTTACGGCCGGACCAACCAGCCGGTTATTCTGGCAGGTAGCCTGGTATCAGGCTCTGTAGCGATGATCCTGGCCCGAAACAATGCAAGGGTGAAAGCTGTGCTGGCATTTAGCCCGGGAGAATACCTCCGTCCGGATATGGTGGTCAGCCAACACATCACTGCTTACAATAAGCCCTTGTGCGTATTGGCAGGCAAGGATGAAAAACCTTTTATTCAAACAATGCTTGAACCGGTAGCTCCCATGCTTTTAACTACGGTTTACCATCAGGCCGACAGGGGATACAGGGGAGCCAGGCTCCTTTGGGAAACCAACAGCAGCAGCGATAAATTCTGGTTTGATTTGTTGTTGTTTTTTAATCAATTAAAGAAGAATTAATTCCGGTAACACCGGCAAAATGAATTTTTATCAACAACGTGGTCCGATTTTTAATTATCCGTTTCAGTTCCATTGGCGATATTGTCCTTACCACTCCGGTTGTTCGTTGTTTAAAACAACAGGTTGAAGGAGCCGAAGTACATTATGTGACAAAAAAACAATTTAAAGGCATTCTGGAGCCCAATCCATACGTGGACAAGGTCATTACACTGGACGATGGTTTAAAATCGCTTATCCGGGTTTTAAAAGACCAACCATACGATTACATCATAGACCTGCACCATAATATCCGGACAACGATTATTAAAAACCGCCTTAAACGTATGTCATTCACGTTTAATAAGATTAACCTGCCTAAATGGTTGATGGTAAACTTTAAATTGAACCGTCTGCCTGATATGCATATTGTTGACCGGTACATGAACACCCTCAGGCTATTTGATGTGGAAAACGATACCCAGGGGCTGGATTATTTTATTCCACCCTCAGAGGAAATTGAATTAAATACCCTTCCTGTAACCCATCAAAAAGGATACATTGGCTGGGTTATCGGAGCAAAACACAACACAAAAAAATATCCTGTAGAACATGTGGTTGAAATTATTAAAACGCTTAATAAACCGGTTATTTTGTTAGGTGGCCCGGATGACAATGCCGAAGCGGGGATGATAGTTTCTCAAACAGGCCCGCTGGTGTATAATGGCTGTGGCAAGTATTCCTTAAATGGTTCGGCTTCCCTGGTCAGGCAGGCAAGGGTTATTGTCAGCAATGATACCGGGTTGATGCATATTGCTTCAGCGTTTAAAAAGCCCATTGTGTCGTTGTGGGGAAATACCATTCCTGAATTTGGCATGTATCCTTACCTGCCAGGTGAAGGTTCACACATTGCTGAAGTTAAAGGATTATCCTGCCGGCCGTGTTCTAAAATCGGGTATCAGAAATGCCCAAAGAAGCATTTTAAGTGTATGCATGATATTGACAGGGAAAGGATTATTGAAATTATCTCCGGGTTTATTTAAGATTGATTATATCAACAGAAGTCATTTGCCGGTAAAGAATATTCAAGCGTAGTGAGGATACAACGCTTAACTGAAAATTGGCAGGGCGACTCAAAGTCGCCTTGCCAATATATAAGACAAAAAAGACCCTGCCAGCTCAAGCCAACAGGGTTTTTTCTTATATCTTAACCTTAAATGCTATTTTCCTTACATCGTTTCCACATAAGAAATAATACACACCGCCATTCCGGGTTTTCCTTCCTGGAAATGAACAAAAAGGTGGTACACCCCGGTTTTCTGGCATTTGAATTCAAATCCCTGATAATCCTTGCCTGTAGCTTCCATATAGGAACTACCAAGCATCCGGTTGGTGTCGAACAACTGAATGACTCCTTTTCCGGGTTTGGTATCTGAATTACAGACGGTAAATTTATATACAGTGTTTTTACTCAACACCATGGAAAATTTCGATTGTGGCGGACGTCCGTCGGCTTCAGCCGGGCCAAGGTCAACCACAAAATCCTTCAGATAAGTTGCTTCTTCACCTATACTCTTCGCACATTCCCTTACAAGGGCCTCCTCCATCTGGGCATGAACGCTTCCGAAAGAGATTATTGCTAGGAAAGAAAGTAGAATAATACTTTTCATATTATAAACTTATTAACTTATTTCTTATTTCTTCAGTTTGTTGTGTTATCTGCTGCAATGTTTCATCCGAAATATGAACGGTGCTTGTTTCATTCTGAATGATAACCAGCATACCATCCTCTTCTACTGCTTCGGGTTCTGCAACCTCAATGGTTATCTGCACATCTTCGAAAAGGGTTTCAATCACCCTGAGGTCTTCAATCAGATCCGCAATGAATTTATCCCGCTTGTAGTTTTGAAGGATAATCATGAGTTGCTGCAATACTTTCTTTTGCTCACCAATACGTTCGGCCAGTTTTTCCGAAGCACTGGTTTTGGCCACCTGGGTAGCCAGATAAAGTCCTTCCACCCATACCCCCGTAATCATCAGTGAACTCAGGTTACCTCTTTGGTTATTGCGCAGGTATTTATCCATTTCATTGAAGCTGTGTACTGAAATGTACATCAGGCTGTCGATGTTCTGGCTGTTGGTGGCCAGCCTCTTTAGTGTTGGGAAGTCAAAAAACTGACCTACATTGATTCCATCAGCCAGTGTTTTTATGGCCGAAAGATAATCCACCACCTGGGTATTTTTTTCATACATATTAAGATAACCCATATCGGCACCAAAAATACCAAGGCCAAAAGCCTTTTTCGAACTGGTCACATACTCATCAACATATTCGGTTGTAGCCAGATATTCCTTTGAAAACGGTACGCCCAAATCTTTAATCAGAGCTGCCATTTCAATGGGTGACGATACATGGGAGACAATCTCCTCCATGGTTTCGTCAGCTACTGCAAGTTCTTCCTGGCCACTTTCAGGAAGTGGCAATTCCAATTCTTCATTTCTATTATTTCCCGACCTGCAGCCGGAAATAACAAACAAAATAATCAAGGTTTTTATCAGATTCCTTAACATATACAAACTTGTTTGTGAATATTGAACAAAGTTAGTATTAAAATATAAAAATAGTAATTTCTGTGTCTTTCCACATATTTTTACTTTTTAATCTTCCTTTTTTACGGGGAAAAGCTTTGAGGGTTTAATTTTCTCAAAATTTATTTTTCCCATCAAGCCGAGCAGTTTACTGTAATGTTCATAATACAGGTTGATATACAGAATGATAGTAAGCAACCAGATAACAATTACATTAAACCAAAAAGTATCATAAAATGTTCCAAGAAAGTGTTTCCGGGGTGCATAAAAGTGCGATCGAAAATCAAGCGGTCCGGTAACCACAGGATCCTGGTAAATGGGATGAAAATTCTGGGTGTATTCATTATCATACTTCAGAATCTTGTTCTTCTCGTACACTTTCATTACTATGTCAGCCACGCTCTCGTTATGATAGTTGTTTCGAACGCGGTAATACTTTTCAGGATCCTGCTCCAGCCAGGCATTTATTCTTTGTTCCTTTTCCTGAATAGCATCCATATAAACTTTCTGATAACTAACGTTCAGCATGTTTAAAAACTCATCTATCTGATAATAATGCTGCTTTGTAAACGTTTCCGGACTCAAATCTTCGTAGTTCTCAAACTTGAGGTTGCTATGTTTCCTGAGAAATTTACCAATTTCATTCTTCAGGGTAATTACATTATCCGCTGTTTCCTCAATTTTTCCGTTCACTTCCAGTTCCTCATTTGCCTGCTCGAGTTCAGTAAACAACGCCGGGAGCAGATGAACGGTTTTAAAGTCGGCAACACTTTCATTTTTCTCGAGCGGATACAGCAATTTTTTATAATTATTATCCTTAAACTGATGTACCATAAGCGCTTCATAAGCCCACTTTGTAACCATAAACTCAGCTATTACCGGCACCTTATCCACACTGCTTACCTTTCGGTTGAGCTTATCAAAGCTGAACATGGCCCCGGATAAGATCATCATGGGAATCATCAGCAGGGGAATAAGTACATAAATAGTCACTGCCGAATTAAATGTAGCCGAAATATTGAGGCCCAGCATGTTGGCAAAGGCTGCTGTGGAGAACAGAATCAACCAGTAATGAAATAACATGCCGTCGATGCCTAAAATAGTATTGGCAATGATGAGGAAAGTAAAGGACTGAATGGCGGAAATTACAAAGAGGATTACAATTTTTGAAACCAGGTAACTCGATCGGCTGAGGTTCAAAAAGGCTTCACGTTTCAGGATTTTCCGGTCGCGGAAAATTTCTTCGGCACTCACCATCAGCCCCAAAAAGAGGGCCACGATTAATGC
Source organism: uncultured Bacteroidales bacterium (assembly GCA_964652315.1). Classification (GTDB taxonomy): domain Bacteria; phylum Bacteroidota; class Bacteroidia; order Bacteroidales; family JAAAOM01; genus CAZZBU01. Next base: position 44,054 of record CAZZBU010000004.1, on the reverse strand, counting down.
CATAAAAATATATATGGAGATGTTTTCGTTCTCGCGGAAAATATACTTATCCGAACTGGGATCTGCAATATACCGGATGATGTACGACAAAATAAAACCCAGGATAGGCGCTTCCAGCAGGTTAAGTGCAATGTACTGGGTGTTGCTGATTTTCGAAAAGAAATCGCGCAGGGTGTATATTTTAAACTGTTTAAACCAGTTTGGAATATTTAAGCCTTTGGGTGGCTTTTCCTTGATAACCTGTGCTGGTTCAAGCTCTATCTCCTCCTGGTAATGTTCTTCCCATTCACGGGGTTCTACCTTACGGAAGGAAGTATAATTCCCAAATTCATCAACGATTTTAGATTCGATGATGTTAAAAATCAGTTCGGGATTAACATTACCGCAGGTTGGACATTCGCCCACATCGCTGTTAATCTGCTGGTCGAGGCGTTTGAAGTACATGACAGCCTCTACCGGATTACCGTAATAAATAAGGTATCCGCCGGTATCCAGTATGCACATCTTGTCGAACATCTTATAGATATCGGACGATGGCTGGTGGATAACCACAAAAATGAGTTTGCCTTTGAGCACAAGCTCACGAAGCAGGTCCATCACATTCTCCGAGTCGCGCGATGAAAGCCCTGAAGTAGGTTCATCAACAAACAGGATGGAAGGCTCCCGGATAAGTTCCAGGGCAATGTTCAACCTTTTGCGCTGGCCCCCGGAGATGGTTTTATTCAGGGGGGAGCCTACTTTCAAATCTTTTCTGTCGAGAAGGCCAAGGTTGCCCAGTGTTTTATCCACAAGCTGTACCAGTTCTTCTTCTGATTTATCTTTAAAACAAAGCTTGGCATTGTAATACAGGTTTTCAAAAACGGTTAGCTCCTCAATAAGCAAATCGTCTTGTGGAATTAAGCCAATTACTCCTTCCAGTTTATCTTTCTCACGGTGCAGATCAATGCCGTTGATGAGTACCTGCCCCTGCGAAGGCTTTTCAATGCCAGACAATACATTAAGCAGGGTGGTTTTACCGGCACCGCTGGCACCCATAATACCGATAAGTTTGCCATGGTTTTCTGAGAAACTGATATTACGCAAACCAACATTGCCATTCGGAAAACGAAATTCGATATCGTTTACCACGTAAGAGATTTTGTTGGCCGTAATGTCTGTCATGTAGTGGGCCACTACATCGCTGTAATAGATGGGTTTGCCTTTTGGCAGTTTAACGGTGCTACCATTGGCAAACAGATAAATCCTTTTATTATTGAGTGTTAACCCGTTAAGGTACAGGGTTTCTCTTCCGGTATACTTCAGAAAGTAAAGGTCCACACTGGGAATACGCAGGATAAAAATGTTGGTATCCAGCTTTTCTGTTCGGATATGTTTACACTGATCGTAGGATTCTTCCTTATCGTTAATGATCATCAGGTTGGGATCGATCAATCCCTCTGTATCGTTATTGATTACAAACGATTCAATGCTTTTGAATTCTTCGGGTGAAAAAATAAATACATCGGCTACTGTATTGATAATGGCCATGCGTTGCTCGGAAAATTTCCTGTCGGCATTGACGAGCTCAAACAGACGTACCAATACAACAACTTTCTGTTCCTGGGTTAGGCTTTTATTAATTTTTTTACAAAGGCCAAGGATACGAACCGAATCCTTTACTGAGGTAAGCTTTTGAATGCGCTCACGCTTGCTGTCTTGCAGCAGGCCGGCATTTTTTTCGAAAAGGGTAAAATATTCCTTCACAGCAGCTTCATTCAATTGCTGGGTAAGGAAGTTTTTTACATATTCTATTTCATTATCTTCAACCCCTTCATCCTGTTTTGCAATGATAGCAAACAGTTGCATCAGGGCCCTTAGAATCTCTTCACTCATATATTGAAGAAGTTATAGCTTTAAATAACCTTGTTACTTGTTTAAACAATACTCAGAGAATTATCCAATCCCGGTTGTACCCGGATGGATTGTAAGGGGAAAATGACAGTTCAGTTAAAAAAAGAATCAGATGCTGATTCTAATAGGCAATGTGCTCAAAGGGAATATCAACGATATCAGCATATTCTTCACCGGCTTCTTCCATGTCTTCATCTTCTTCGGGGAAGTGCCATTTGACAAGGATTTCTTTATCGTTTTCAGCCAGTACTTCAAGCTTCATAAGCACATCCAGTAATAATTTGGAAGATGCTGTGTTGAAATACACCAGTTTGAAGTCAAATACGGTACTATCATTGGGATTTTCTATATATTCATCGAGCCAGTTAAGAATGGGTTCATAAAACGATGCCACATCTTCCGGCAACGAGCGTCCTGATATACTGAAAATATTATTTTCCCGGTCAAGAACTACTTCAGGAGTATCATCTGTTCCTGCAATCTTAATCGTTTCCATACGTTAAATTTTGGGGTTTTCTTATGAACGGGAAATAGTTGATGTAAGTAAAAAGAACGATGTATCGTCATTAATAGGCAGGAAATGATATTCCAGTTCTTTACCGGTTTTTCGTTTAATGTCGATGAAACCAAGACCGGCACCACCTTTTTCTGACAGGCGTCCTTCTTTCATTTGTTTTTTGTAGAGCTCTTTCAGCTCGTCCTTATCCATGGTGTTTATTTTTTCGAGCATGGTGGAAAGTTCTTCAATCCTGTCGTTTTCAACAGCATTACCGGTGGTTACACTGTATTCATTTTCGCCTTTGCTAACCAGAAAGATACCCCGCCCGGAAAACAGATAATCATCGGTACCAAAATCTTCAGCGTGCTTGCTTATGTTCTGCAGGCATTCAACCATTACATGGAAAACTTTTCGCTGAACGCTTCCGGATTCTTCTTCCTTGGCCATGTTTGATTCGGTTAAGGAAGTAAATGCTTTCGTAATCTGGTGCGTTATTTCACCTTCGTATACCAGGGTAATCTCATGCGCTTTCATCGATTTGTAGAATTCGTAGACGAACTCCAGAAAGCCTTTCATGTCTTTTTTGTCAAAATTCATAACTTCCGAATATTAATAAATAATTTTAGGTTAAAACTCAATTCCGATTAGTAATACGTCATCTATCTGCTTCGTGTTACCTTTCCAGGCCAGAAAATCTTGTTCAAAGTATTTATGAAACCCTTCCATTGAAAAATCCTTATGTTCTGTGATGGCTTCACGGATTCGTTTCGCCTGATATTTCTTCTTTTCCGGTCCGCCTAACTGGTCAGGTAATCCATCGGAGAAAAAGAATATTTTATCTTCCTTCTGAAAGTTGATTACATAGTTGGTAAAGTCCTTTTCCTGTTTCTTTTTGTGCGGGATTCCACCAATGGCTTTACGATCGCCTTTAAATTCCTGCAGCTCACCATCCCTTAACAGGTACAAGGGGCGATGCGCTCCGGCAAACTGCACTTGGTTTTTATTGAAATTGATTTTACACAAGGCAATGTCCATCCCGTCACGGGCATTGGCGCCTTCACGATCCTGCTTGAGGGTGCTACGTACGCCATAATGCAACTGGTCACATACTTCCGCGGCAGAGAAGTCAACGTCGCGGTCAACAATGTTGTTGAGGATAAAATACCCAATGAAAGAGAGCAGAGCACCTGGAACACCATGGCCGGTACAGTCAACAGCAGCAATGTAAATGTTATCGTTTTTCTTGAAGAACCAGGGGAAGTCGCCGGATACAATATCGCGCGGTACGTAGAAAATGAAAGATTTTGGCAACACCTCGCGAATGATGTTGTTATCCGGAAGAATGGATCCCTGAATACGTTCGGCGTAATTAATGCTGTCCTCAATTTTTTTGTTTTTCTCCTGGATTTCCTGCTCAATGCGTTTAGCCTCTGTAATATCGTGGCCCACGAAAAGGATTGTTTCCAGTTCGTTTTCATTGAATTCCGGAATTGCATCAATGCTCATGTACTGAGGTTCTTCCTGATCATCATCGGTTTTTAAAACCAACTCATAATTAATCTTCCGGGGATCGGACTTAATGTCATTTATGGTTTCCTGCATGGATTCCTGCAGGGTGGCATTAAAACGGACGCTCCTGATGGTTTTATTTATCAGATCCTTTGGTTTGAGGCCCAGATAATCTTCCACTACCGGGTTGGCATAAAAAAACTGTCCTGAGGTGCTCAGCCTGATAATCATATCCAGGGAGTTTTCAGAGAGGGATTGCATTTTACTTTTCAGGCGTTCCTCCTTCTCTGCCCGTTTCCGTTCAGTAATATCCTGAGAGTTGATGATGATGCCCTTAATGGCAGGATCCTTCAACAGGTTGCGTCCGGTGGCTTCGATGAAGATTTTTTCTCCATCTTTTTTCATGTAGGTGTACTGTATGGTATAGGATTCCTTGGGGTTTTTCAGGAGAAAATCAAACATTTCGTTGATGGATGCTTCACCGCGCCGGGTAAGCCGGTCGAAATCCTTACCGTTCATCATCTCCTCGGGCTTGAATCCAAGAATTTTTATGACCGACGGGCTTACATAGGTCATCTTCTTGTTTTCATCGTAAATGGAGATGATCTCAGAGGCATTTTCCAACAAGGAATACAGGCGTTTTTGAGCATTTTCAACCTGCTGAATCTGTAGCTCAAGTTTTTCATTGGATTTTTCCAGTTCTTCTTGCGTAGCCCGCATCTCTTCAGCATTTTGCCTGAGTTGTTCTTCGTTTTCACGAAGCTCTTCAGTCATTTTCTGGGACTCGCGAAGTAAATTTTCAGTCCTTTGATTGACCTTCAGGTTAAAGATGGTACGGGCAATTATCTCGCCCAGTTCTCGAAGATACTGTATGGTAAGTTCCGAAAAGTGATCGTCAAGGGTAGCAAATTCAATGACCCCCTGAAGTTTTTCATCTGATATAAGTGGTACAATCAGGATGCTCCTGGGCTTTTTATCGCCAAGAAGGCCAGAGGTAATGGTAACATAATCATCCGGAATCTCCGTCCGATAGATAATGTCCATTTCATAAGCACATTGACCGATTAATCCATGCCCGATTTTAAACTCCTGGGTGAGGTATTTTTTGCGGTTATAGGCATACGTAGCAGCATTAACCAGTACTTCACGTTCATTATCGTAAAGATACAGGGCGCCCTGAATAACACGGATGTATTTTATCAGGTTCACAAGCACATCGTAGGATAGTTCATCCATTTTATTGTGCATGCGGAGTATATTGGAAATAATATCTTTACCCTCTGCAATCCAGTTCTGGTCGCTCTCCTGTTTATGGTTTGCTTTGAGGTTATCGCGCATGAGCAAAAGGGAATTCTGCAACAAATCAGCTTCCCCTTCCATATTAAGTTCGCTGGAGTAGTTGCCCTCCCCAATCTCTTTGGCAAATTCGGCAATGATGTTCAGCTTTTTTTCCCGTTCATCGAGCTTATTGGTGAAATGTTCGGCAAGTTTCTTTTGATTTTTACTGTTGACATAAACAAAAGCAGCAAGTAATACCGGAAAAAGATATGTAAACCAGAGGGCAGGATTTGATTTGTGGATGCCTGCGAACCCATCAAAGGTCAATAACACGTCCTGAGTTGACATCAGGATAAGCCAGGCAAGTACAGGTATAATAAATCCAATGGCAAACCATGTAAAAACCAGGTTCAATTTGGAATTATTGTTGTGCTGATTACTCATATCTTTCTCTTAAGCCTTATTAAGTTCAACAATCGTGTTTGAAATTAATTCAGAAACTTTTTCCAGGGTAACTTCTGCCTTTTTACCGGTTTTTTTGAACGATGCCAGTTCAATTACAGCAATGCATTCGCCTTTATGCATAACAGGGGCAATCATTAAATACCGGGGATGCGAATCACCCAGTCCGGAAATCACTTTAAGATAGCCTTCAGGTATTTCGTCGATCACAATAAGTTTTTGATTTTTAGCAACCTGACCGGGAATGCTTTCCCCTTCTTTAAAAGATTTTGGCGGCTCATCAAGGAAATAGGCATATTTGCCAGATGGGTTAAAGATTTCTCCTGACTTTTCTTTGATGAAAACCACACCCTGGACTATCTCAAATTCTTTGGCAAGGTTTGAAAGCAGTTTTTCAGTAAATTCTTCTGTAGTCTTCGATTTTTTCTGATCGGGAATGATGTTTTTCGCTGCTCGCTCAATCTCTTTCAGGTCAATACCTTCTTCTTCTTCTGATTCTTTATTCTCAGCCTCCCTTTCGGTTATGGTTACTGTTTTTTCAACAACCTTTTCTTTTATTACTTCTTTAACAGGTCGCTGCAGGCTAAGGATATACAGGATAATGGCCAGGATTACAATGATGCCGATAAGCACATTTACTGCAGATACACTGCCTGCATACTCAGCATGTCCGACTAATTGCTGTATTCTCAACGGGAGCATCCAGGCAACAACGATAAGTGCAATTATGGATGTTGTAGAAAATAATCTATGTAACCCGGCATTTTTCATAAACGATAAACTAGCGATTTATTTTTTGTAAAAATTGAATGATGCTATCAGTTCTGTAAACGTGATCCACCTGCGTAAGTTGCAGGGAAGATTCTGTCATGGTACGGACCTCACATTCCTCAGGATCCTGAACAATGGTAGTACCTCCCAGTTCGTGTACTTTTTTCAGTCCTAGTGCCCCGTCTTTATTTGCCCCGGATAAAATAATGCCAACCAAAGCTTTGCGATAGGCATGGGCAGCAGTAATAAATGACAGATCGATGGAGGGGCGTGAATGGTTCACCGGCTCCTCTGTGGATAAAGCCACCCGGTTTGCCAGCTCAAGAAACATGTGGTAGTTGGCAGGTGCAAGATACGCTTTTCCAGGCTTCAGCTGTTCCTTGTCAATAGGTTCAATAACAGGAATACTTGATTTGAGCGACAGGGCTTCAACAAAACCTGAACGTACATGCTTTAACCGGTGCAGGCATAATAAAACCGGAACCGGATAATTCTGAGGCAGGGAACTTAATATTTTTGTTACCACCTGAAAACTTCCGGCTGATCCACCTATGATAACTGCTTTATACATTTCTTCTAGCCACGTTTTTTAAATACGTTTTCATTTTGGTTGACAACTGTAAATTCATTGTTTTTAATAAAACTTACAAGGTTCTCCATGGTTCCGATTACCAGATGCCCATTAAAACTCAGGCTCTGGTGAAGTTTTGCCAGTACCCTGGACTGTAATGTAGGGTTATAATATATCATTCGGTTACGAAACAGGATAAGCTTTATATCCCTTAATGGAGCATCTTCTGTAATGTCATGCTTCCTGAATTCGACAAGCGATATCATGGACACATCCCGGATTGCTGTGTTATCAATGAGATTATAATAATCGGTAAAATCGCGGATACCATGAAAACGGGTATAGTTCTCGCTGCTGGTATCAATCTTTTTAAACCGCAGTTCACCACTTCGGATCCGGTCTATGAGTGCCTGACTGTAAGATGTAGCAATAATTTTTACTTTATCCTGATACCCGGCTTCATTTAATACCGTGCATAAGGTGAACAATTCATCTCCTGAAACACACTCAGGTAACCAGATGCTGTAACTGATGTTGGGACGGATTTGCTCAGGCAAAAACTCATCACGCAACCAACGCCACAAAGAAGGATCACGAAACATCTCAGTGGACTCAACAGCAATGTCAACCTGGAACTTGTTAATAAAATCCGGACTATCGGTAAGTTTTAAAATTAGATTTTCAGCATTTTTAAGGTTATTGATAAGGATACACCGCTCCAAACGCCGTTTTAACGATGTTAAGGCATGATTCGAATAATCCAGGTTGTATTTTTCCTTGAGTATCCGAATAATGTTACGTGTTTCAACTATCCCTATTTCCGGTCCTTCCATCAATATAACAATAAAAGTAATTAACTCTTTTGTTGGTCAGTTCCTTTTTCACCCAACAGGTGCTTAAGGCGATCTATTTCTTTGTTTGCTTCAACCAGAAGCTCATATTTCATTTTCTGTTCTGTAATATCCTGTGCCAGATAATAAATTTTATATACATTGGCATCATCATCAATCACCGGGGTAAAAGTGGATATTAGCCATTGAATTTCCCCATTGGGTTTTATACGTTTAAGGTTGGTTTTATGGGTAGATTTATTGACAAGGTTTGCCCAGAAGCTGTCCAGCACGTCTTTTTCCTCATCATTCATAAAATCCCAAAGGTTTTTATTCAGAATGTCCTTCAGGGGATATCCCAGCATGGCAGCAAAATTATCGTTGGCATCCACAATGGTACCGTCCGGCTTAAATTCACTTTTAATAATGGATTGGTTGATTGCCGTATTCAGCGTATTGAATTCATTGGTTTTATGCAATACCTCCCTTGATTTTTTTTCAAGTTCCTGTTCTGTAGTTTTTGTAGCTGTAATGTCAACAGCTATATTAATTATCTTGGTGGGTTTACCCTCCTGATTTAAAATGGGTGTGTAACTTTGATTGAGCCAGAGCTTTTTCCCGGTAGGTAGTTTTATCACTTCGGTATTGTTCACGGCTTCTCCTTTTAGCATGGTATTCCAGAATTCAATGTACACGTTTTCTGTGCGGTTTTTAGCTGTAAAATCACTGTGATGAATGCCAATGATATCTCTTTTGGGAAGATTCATCAATTTGAGGAATTTTTCATTGATATTCAGGATATTCCCATCCAGATCATACTCCACTACAAGGGATGTGGAATGAACTGCATTGAGGATGCTGGTAATTTCGGTTTCGCGTCTGGATGCTTCTTCCTGTGTTGCCTGAAGTTCTTCCATATTCTGGCGCATTTCTTCCTCCTGTTCGGCCATTTCAGAAGCCTGCCGCTGCGATTTTTCAAGCAGTTCGGCAGTCCGCTCATTCACCCGCACCGTGGTGAGCGTAGAGGCAATGCTTTCGCCAATGGTTTCAATAAAATCGACTTCGTGCGGTTGAAAAACATTAAAAGAAGCCAGTTCGAGCACTCCAAGTATTTTGTTTTCGAGTTTCAGGGGCACAATCAGGAGGCAATCGGGTTCGGCTTCGCCCAGTCCGCTTGTTATCTCCATGTAATCCTGAGGAATTTCGGTGAGCAAGATGCTTTTTTTCTCAACTGCCACTGTCCCTACCAATCCTTCACCCATTTCAAATGTACGCTGTACAAATTTTCTTCTGTCATAGGCAACAGAAGACTTTAATTCCAGGATTGGATTGTCTGCATTATCATCATTAATAAGAAAAATGCCGCCCTGGGTAGCTTCAATGTACTTTACCAGACTGATAATAAGGTTATCAGCAAGCTTGTCAAGATTATCATTATTTTGTCTCAGGATATCGGCAAATTTGGCCAAGCCCTCGTTGGTCCAACTGCGCTTTTGGCTTTCAATCGCATTTTTCTCTTCTTCTTTTTTGGTCTTCTCCAGATTTTCACTCAGAGACAACAAGGCATTGCCCAGATCGTCCTCCTTCCCGGCCGGGTTAAATTCAACATCCGTTATTCCTTCGGCCATGCTGGTGGCAAAGGCAATCTTTTCCTGAAGATGTTCCATGTGTTTGTTTAGTCCGCTTGCGATGCTGTTAAATTCATCGTTGGTGTCAAGATGAATCTTTTCCGGAGTACTGCCGGTTGACATTTGATTGATAAAGCGGGCAATCCTGCCAGTGGCATTGGTAAAATAATGCACCGTAAGAAGCGAAAGCCCGATAATTACCAGAACAAAAAGGATCCAGAATATCCATAAGACAGCTTGTGAGCGTAATTTAATGGTTTGGTATACGGAAAGAATATTGTCACTGATATTGTCCAGCTGTTGTTGCATGTCCGATATATTACCAAGGGCATTGCCAACCAGCCCGGATTGGTGTGTCAGCCCAATGCGGATATCTTTTTCCAGCACACTGTTTGCTGCAGCCATATAATCATTGATTGCAGCGGCCAACTGGTCTTTTTCTGAAGGAAACATCAAGGTATCTTGCTGTATGTCATTTTTAAGCTGTTCTCCTTCAACAGTTATAGCATGAATAATGGCCTCATCGGGCGTGCTCAGGTAAGCGGATTTATAGCGAACGAGCTGGGCAATGTTACGTTGTACAAAGTTATTGTTGCTTACCGAGCCAATTTCGGAAAGCAATCGCGCTTCAGTATTCCATTGGCTAACGGCGCCTGTTTCCTCCAGGTTGCGTTCCTGAATAAGTTCAATGATGGTGGTATGATCTTCCTGTAAGTCATTCAGATTTTCATCCACCATAAGCAGCAATACTTCATTTGATTCTGAAGAATAGAAAAAATGGTTTTCTGTAATTTGGGCAGTCAGGTGATTAAGCCTGCTTATAGCTTCATTTAAAGAAGCTGTAAAATTATCCGCTTTCTCCTCATCTTCCGTACCTGTTTGCCTGACAGATACAGCACTTAGTCCTTCGAAACTGTCTTTAATTGCCTCAAGGCCATTTTTATATTGGGTAATCTGGTCATTTAGCTGTTGATAATTAGACAACTTTCCATGAGAGGTCAGGGAAATGATACCAAAAATAATCCAGCCTGCAGTTATTAATCCTAAAACAGACCATAGCTTTATTCTTATTGTATCAAAAGATTTTAACATATTTTAGTCAAGCGTTAATACAAGAATTTGTCTAATATAATAGTTATAATGTTAACTTTTTATATAATACTGACCTCTTTTTTGAAACTTATTGGCAAAGTCGCCAAGAATGGTTTCATGCATGCCCAGAATAAAATAACCATTTTCATACAAATTCCTGTAAAACAGGTCAAAAACTCTGTTTTGCAAGGCATAATTAAAATAAATAATTACATTCCGGCAAAGGATTAAATCAAATTTTATATAAGCGGTATTCTCATCATGGACCAAATCGTGCTTTTTAAATACCGGTATATTGCGAAACTGCTTGTGTATGACTATCTGGTCTTTTTCCTTATCAATGCTAAAGTATTTGGAATAGGGTACATCATTGTATTCTTCATAGTTGAAAGGATTTTCTTTAATCACCTTATCGAAATTATCCAGATATCCGATGTTAAACCTGTATTTGTATGTCCCCTGCTTTGCTAAATCCAATACATCAGAGTTAAGGTCGGTGGCCACAATTTTACATTTATGAAGCATTTCCAGTTCATTCAGCAAAATCATCATGGAATAAACTTCCTGTCCTGTGGAGCATCCCGCATGCCAGATATTGATGTTTTCGTTGTTTGCCAGGTTGGGTAAGATTTTATATTTCAGGGCGTGCCAGATGGCAGGGTCGCGAAAAAGCTCGGTGGTATTTACGGTAATGTCCCGAACTATTTTCTCAAGAAAAATTCTATCATTTTTAATCTTACTGACCAGCTGGGTAATGTTGGTTTTATGATCTAACAGGACCTTCGCCAACCTTCTCTTCAGAGATTTTTCAGAATAATCGCTAAAATCATATTCTGAACTGCTTTTTACGGCATACAAAAATATCTGAAAATCTTGTTCCGTAATCGTCATAGAAATACTGAATAACTAAATAAAAACTGTTTATTTTCAAGGCTTGGCATCCCTTCTTGCCCGAAAAGTTTATCTAATATAATAATTTTAATTATAAATATATTTAATTTATTTGCGATTCATTTTTATTCAATCGGCAAATTTAATCAATATGATAATCGGTATTTACGGTATTCAGGACATAAAGTTGTCTGATTTTCCAGAATTTGTGCATGATCATGCCATCGCAGTGTTTGAAGGGGGTAAATGCAGGCACTTTATGCAGCTTGAACGATTTACCGGAAAAAAATATGACAACCGGATGCACGAATATTTGTATCCACTCATGCGTGAGATGAAACTGGCCGGAAATCATGATGCCGAGGTTGTTTTTACCGACAATGTCATTGGTCGATCGTTTATCTCTTTTGATGGAGATATCCGTTTTGAGGCCCCCTTAGGAAATTCGCTGGCTGAATGGCCGGAGGAAGGTCTTCTCCGGTGGTATGGGAAAGAAAAAAAGGGGTATATCGTAAACCATGAGTTGGCTCATATTTTTAGCTGCATGCCATTTTTTGGCGATTTTAAAGATAAAAGTTTGTTGGTGCATTTTGACGGTGGTGCCAGTAAAGGAAATTTCTCAGTCTGGATTTATAAAGACGGTAAACCAAAGCTTATTGAAACATCATGGCGCTTGAAGTACCTGTCGAATTTATTTAATGCCAACGCCTTGACTTTTAGTTTGGCAGGGGGCAGCAGAGAGAATCAGAATGCAGTACCCGGGAAATTTATGGGGCTGGCAGCGTGTGGCAAATATTCGCCTGAATTGGAAATATGGTTAAAAGAAAACAGGTTCTTCGAAGGTATCTGGACCAATAAAAAACATTTTTTTGAAAGTCTTAAAAAGCAATGGGGAATTACCTTGGGAGCGATTGACAACCGGAATTCTTTTATGCAGGATATAGCCGCTACGTTTCAGTATATTTTTGAACGTGATTTTATGGAGGTACTCTCTCAGTTGAAAACTCATTATGATGTTGATTACCTGTATTATACAGGAGGATCCGCGCTAAATATCCCTTTGAATGCCAGAATCGTAGAAAGCAGGTTATTTAAAGATGTATTTATACCCCCATGCACCAACGATTCAGGACTGGCACTGGGCGCTGCCGCATTTTTCCAATACCACAAAAACATACCAATCCTGCCTCATTCTCCATTTCTGAACTCCCTTAATGTGCCTGAGAAATACTCATATACTGCCGGGGATGTGAAACAGACAGCCAGTTTACTTGCAGAAGGAAAAATTATCGGTGTCTGCAATGGCCATTCAGAGACAGGCCCTCGTGCATTGGGCAACCGCAGTATTCTGTGCCGGGCAGATTCAGCAGGTCTGGCAAAAAAACTGAGCATGCAGATTAAAGGACGTGAATGGTACAGGCCCCTTGCTCCCATCATGCTGGTGAAAAATGCCCGCTATTTCACCGGCCTCAAAAACATCCATCATCTTAGTCAATACATGTTGCTGGAGTTTTTCATCCCAGAATTGCACCGTGAAGAATTATCCGGGGCTGTACACATTAACAACACCGCCAGAATACAAACCGTATTTGAAAAAGAACCCATCCCTTTTATCTATGATTTGCTGGTTTACCTGGATGAACACTATGGCATCAAAGCACTGATTAATACCTCTTTCAATGTGCAGGGCAAACCCATAATCCATTACCCGCAAACTGCTGTGAACGATGCTAAAACTATGGGACTGGACGGCGTAGTGATAAACGGGAGAATAATAGCATTTGATTCGTGATTCAATCACCCCGACTAAAACTCCCTGAAAATTTTAAAACAAAAATGCATCAATCTTGTCTACAACTATAACAGTCATTATTAAATATTTACGGCTATGAAAAAAACCATAAATAATATTCAACTAGAGTTTATTCAAGGTGATATCACTGCCCAGCATGATGTTGTTGCAGTGGTTAATGCTGCCAATGCCCATCTGTTGCCAGGCGGTGGTGTAGCAGGGGCTATCCACCGGGCTGCCGGCCCCGGATTAAGAGAAGAAAGTGAACCTCTGGGACCAATAGGCCCTGGAGAGGCCGTTATCACGGGAGGGCACAATTTGCCAAACAAGCATGTTATTCATTGCCTGGGCCCTGTGTACGGTGTTGATAAACCCGAAGACCGGCTCCTGTCCAACTGCTATCGAAACGCCCTGAACCTTGCGGATGAAAAAAAAATTGAAAGCATTGCCTTTCCTTCCCTTTCAACCGGGGCATTTGGTTATCCGGTGGAGGAAGCATCAGAGGTAGCTGTCCGTACCATTTTGGATCAACTGGAAACGCTCACTAATGTTAAACTAATCCGCCTGGTATTATACAGCGACAAGGATTTTAAGGTATATACAAAAACCCTGGAGGGATTAACCAAAGGATTATAATATTTTTGAAAAAAGAAACAGATGAAGACACTTATTATAATCGATATGCAAAACGATTTCATTCCTGGCGGATCGCTTGAGGTACCTGAAGGAGATGAAATTATTCCCATTATAAACAATATCCAGAAAAAATTTGATTTGGTTATCGCCACTCAGGACTGGCACCCTAAGGAGCATGTAAGTTTTGCCTCTAACCATGATGGAAAAAAGCCCTTTGACACCATTGAGTGGCATGATATGAAACAGATCCTCTGGCCTGATCACTGTGTGCAAAACAGCAAAGGGGCCAAATTTCATGCTGATATTGATATGACTAAAGTAGAAGCCATTTTCCGTAAAGGCATGGATCGGGAGATTGATAGTTACAGCGGTTTTTACGACAACGGGCATGAGAAAAATACCGGTCTTGCGGGTTATCTTCGTGGAAGGGAAGCCAAGGAATTATTCTTCTGCGGGCTGGCTGCTGATGTATGTGTGAATTTTTCCATAAACGATGCCCTTGATGAAGGTTTCTCAACCACGCTAATCGAAGATGCTACCCGTGCCATTGATGAGGAAGAGTATCATAAGGCCAGGGAACAGTTGGAAAATAAAGGCTGTAAGTTTACTAAGAGCTCCGGATTATAGCTGTTTTCACTGTTTAACAGGTTACGCTTTGCTTGTTGCCGCTCCCATTCAGTACGCTGATTAAATAAGGATGCAGCTTAAAACCGTGTAATATCCATTTCAAACAACGGGCCCAGGAAAAAAGCATTGGTTTGATTTTGATAACCGGCACGTATGCCTATACTAAACGGAAAAACAACATGTGCCAGGGCCACATCGGTAATCAAATCAAAACCATAAGCCAGATATTTTTGCCCTGAGACAAGCTCCACCCGGCGTTCGATCTGCTCAAACCTTGAATAACCCGAATAATCAAGAAACAGGTTTACGCGCAATCGTTTAAAATAAGCTAACCGCCAGATATTTAAATCGGGATAGGCAACCGGGAAGGCATAATCCCCTGAAAGCGTATGTTGTTCGGGTGATCTTTCCGGTTTAAAACCTCTCGGGGTATTGTATTGAACAGGAATAAGGTAATCCTCATAGTTATATTTTATATAGGAGCCGCTTACCCTCAAGCTGTGATGTTTTCCGATGCCTGGAAGATATAAAGCTCCATAAACTCTTAACAAAGTACCGAAATCGTCAGCTGCACCGGGTGCATTTAAAAAATTTATCTGCACGACATGCCCCCAGGTTGAGCGAATATCCCTGTGTGCCTGTTTTAACAAACGGTAGTAAAACAAACTGTAATTCATGAACCATACGTCGTTGTTAAACCCCCTGTCCTGATAATCGTAATACAGGTATCGCCGATACATCCCCTCAATACCTGGAACCAACTGTGAAGCATATTTTGAACGGGTTAGGTCCATTGGCAGATAAGCACGGATGTTCTGTTCCATATACCTGCTATCAGTAGGTGGTGGCGTCACGTTCCGGGGCCCAAAAGTGCGCTGTGTTCCCCCTAGATTTAAATCATATTCAATAATTGGTCTGAAACCTTGATACGAATACTTTGTGTTAAAATAAAACTCCCCATCGCGGAAATAAAAACCTGCACTGCCCACGCTGGTATTCAGCAGGTTTTGAAAAAAAATCTGACCTCCCGGGTAAACCTGAGGATCATTGATGCTAAATTGATCGTAATCTGCATAGAAAGGCATCCAGGAATGGATATTGAAAAGGTGAAGAAGGCGGGAATACTTCTTAACCGGATAAATTGAATCCGGTATTTGAGTTTCGTTAATTGACCATTTCTCCTGTTCTGCAAGGGTTGTTGCCAATGAAAATTCATATGTTTTGCCATCATTGAACTCCGTCCATTCATTTGGATTAAGCTTCATTTTTTTTAAGCGGTACCCTGTGGAGGCATAATCCGCATAAACGAGGCTGAAGTCTGAGGTGTCAATTATGGCATCATAAGCGCCAAAACGGGACCCAGTTACCTGATATAGCTTTTTTTCCCCCGGAACAAAGGCATACACATTATCGATACCGGAATAACTGGCGTGAAAAAACAAATATCCGTTTGCCATGAAAGGGTCGAAAATATTTTCAAAAGTAGGCCCCAGCAACTTTTCCCATGTTTCTGTTTCCAGGTTTACCGTATAAATGGATTTGCCTTTTTCTCCAAGCAAAGTAAGTACAAGCGTGCTCCCGTCAGGATGCCAGCGTATATCCTGGGGAAACAGGTTTTCAGGTGTTGGAATGCGATTCAGGCGGTACCCGTTTTCTGTCTCCAGCACAACGATATAATAATGGTTTTGCACATCGGTTTCGGACGCCGCAACAGACTGTCCATCAGGAGAAACATAAGGATTAAAATACCGGGTATTGTCAGTGAGCCGGATTATCTTTTTCCTTTTAAGATCGTACTTTTTGATGACGTTGTAAGTTACCTTGTCCCACAATGGATCAGGGTGTGATTCAGCCCAATATACAGCCTCATTCGCAACGCTGATATCCAGTTCGGAAAAATATCCCGGAGTAAACATAATCTCTTCTTTTCCATCCGGCATTATATGCACGATACGGGTAATATCGGCCAAACCGGACTTTTCGGCAATAAAGCCACCTTGCGGGTGGACTGCAGGGTTGCGGTAACTGATATAATCATTGGTTGTGGTATCATTAATGTGTGTGGCATGAGTTGTAGACAGTTTTTTATCTTCTTCGCTCCAGATGGATTTTAGATAGTCCAATGTATTATTATAAAGACCGATTTTGGAGGTCTTCCCATATTTCTTCAAGCCAAAGTAGAACGGATACAACTGGTAAGGATGCCGGCCTACATGACTGAGAACGTTGTCCCAGATACCGGGTCCATATTTTTGTCTGGCAAAAGCCGTCAATTGATATCCCAGCCTGTAGTGATCAGGGATAAAATCTTTATAAGATCCAAAATAGGCCTTTTCATAAGCGTATCTTGTTTCATGCTCAAGCAGAAGTGCACGAATTTCTTTCTGAAAATATGGATCCCGGCCCCTCCCGGCCGCAGAAAGACCGGTTTCTGCTGACACAGCATCACCCTCAAGAAACCAAAAAGGCAACAGGCCGGTTACACCGCCCGAAGCAATTTGTCCGAAAGGAACCGTAAGCACTTTTGTTATCCCCTGATTAAGTTTATCCACCTGGGCCACGTGTCTACCTTCATGCAGGGCCAACTGTTGAAGCCATTCCTGGGAATAGGAACGTTGAGCCGGAGTGGATACAATTTCCATGCGCCTGGGAGCCCATACAACCAACCCGTTTGAACGTGTGGTGAGGTTATCCATGAGTACAGGAATACGTCTGGAATTATGGCCAAGGGATTGGCCTAAATATGGATAAGCCCTTTCCATTATATTAGCCATGTGTTGAGCCTCATCCTTTATCTCAGATGGAAAAACAAACCTGTAATGATCCGTTTTGATTTGTTGCCAGTTAAGTGAAAAAGGCGCCTGGCCGGTTTCAAAAAACTGGCTGCTGGAAGGTTCCAGGCTCAGTAATATTAAAACACATACAAATATAATCCTGCGCATAGTGTCAAAATTCACAAATGAAACTCTTGTAAGGCAAACTTAGAACAAAAAGGTTAACAATATTTAAGGCCCGGGGTATAATATTGATAATAATGAAATTATTGTCGGCGGTTACAAAAAAACCCCCAGGATTTGTTATTTTAGCACCCTGAATATAATGAATGAGCAAATGGAGTATAAGAAGTATACGCTGTATAACAATATCTTTGGATGGTTAAGTTTTTTTATTGCTGCTGTCACCTATTTATTAACCATAGAACCTACAACCAGTCTGTGGGATTGCGGTGAGTTTATAACCACAGCATTTAAACTTGAGGTAGGTCATCCTCCCGGAGCTCCTTTGTTTATGATAATTGCCAGATTCTTTTCATTGTTCGCATCAGATGTAACAGAAGTGGCTAAAATGGTAAACAGCCTCTCTGCCCTTGCCAGTGCATTTACCATTATGTTTTTATTTTGGACCATCACCCACCTGGCAAAAAAAATCTTTATTGCACAAGACAAGAAAATTACCACAGCCAACCTGATTGCTGTGATTGGAAGCGGCCTGGTTGGTGCCCTGGCTTACACCTTTTCCGATACGTTTTGGTTTTCAGCTGTTGAGGGCGAAGTTTACGCCAGCTCATCCCTGTTTACCGCCGTTGTTTTCTGGGCTATACTAAAATGGGAAAACGTTGCTGACAAACCCTTTTCGAACCGCTGGTTGATTTTAATCGCCTACTTAATGGGCCTTTCAATCGGAGTGCATCTTCTTAACCTCCTTGCCATTCCGGCCATTGTATTTGTATACTATTTTAAGAATTATAAAAGCACCCGTAAGGGAGTGTTGGCAGCACTGGCTATAACTATTGCTCTGCTGGCTTCAATTATGTATGGTATTATCCCCGGAATGGTAAAAATGGCATCCTACTTTGAACTGGCTTTTATAAATACCCTGGGTATGCCTTACAAAACAGGAGTCCTGGTTTTTGCAGTTTTACTGCTTTCATCGTTAACGTGGGGAATCTATCTTACCCATAATCAAAAGAAAAATCCATTGTACAATGCCACAGCCTTTACAGCTAGTTTTTTACTCATGGGGATCCCGTTGATTGCCGATAACCTGTTTATTGCACTGATTATATCTGCCGTAGTCTTTTATATTATATACAGCTATGCTGCCAAACAGCATGTTATACTCAATACCATACTGGTATCTTTTGCCGTCATAATTCTTGGGTACAGTTCCTTTTCCATCATTGTCATTCGTTCCCTGGCCAACCCGCCCCTGGATGAAAATAACCCTGAAACGGTATTCAGCCTCTTATCCTATCTGAACCGGGAACAGTATGGTGATCGTCCGCTGTTTTACGGACAGTACTACAACGCTCCCATCACAGGTACAAAAGATGGGAAACCCACTTATACGCAAATGGACGGGAAATACGAAATTACGCATGTAAAACAAGAGTATGAATACGACAGCAGGTTTCTTACCCTGTTTCCCAGAATGTACAGCCGGCAACCCAACCATATCAATGAATACAAAAACTGGGGCAATATCAAAGGCACTTCGGTGCCGATACGTCAGCAAAACGGAGAAACCCAGAATGTACAAAAACCCACCTTTGGTGAAAACATCAAATTCTTTTTAAACTATCAGGTTGGCCACATGTACTTCAGGTATTTTTTATGGAATTTTAGTGGAAGGCAAAATGACATCCAATCTGACGGGGGCATTGTAAATGGTAACTGGATTACCGGAATTCGGGTTATTGATAGATTCTTAGTGGGCTCGCAGGATAACCTTCCGGACGACATTAAAAATCATCCTGCCAGAAACACCTACTATCTCCTTCCCCTGTTGCTGGGCATACTGGGATTGTTGTTCCATATTCAGCATAAAAAGAAAGATTTTTGGGTGGTCATGCTCTTGTTTTTCTTTACCGGGCTGGCCATTGTGGTGTATCTTAATCAAACCCCTCTGCAACCCCGTGAACGGGATTATGCTTATGCAGGCTCATTTTATGCTTTTGCGATATGGATAGGGCTGGGAGTACTGGCTGTGGCCGATTCATTGAAAAAAATACTGTCATCAAAAGCCCGGTCAGTAGTGGCAACATTGCTCACCCTGGTGCTTGTACCGGGCATTATGGCCAGCGAAAACTGGGACGATCACGATCGCTCCGGAAGATATACTACAAGAGCCATCGCACATAATTATCTGGAAACATGTGCCCCAAATGCGCTCATATTTACAAATGGCGATAATGATACTTTCCCGCTGTGGTATGCCCAGGAGGTTGAAGGAATAAGGACCGACGTCAGGGTGGTAAATCTCATGCTTCTCAACGTCGACTGGTATATTGACATGATGAAAAGAAAAGCTTATGAGTCAGAACCTCTTCCAATTTCACTGGAAAAAAGACAATACCTGACCGGAACACGAGACATTGTTTATATAACTGATCAGGTAAAAACAACAACCGAACTCAAAGACATCATGGCATTTGTGGCCAGTGATGCTCCAGGGACTACCCGTACCACACCGGGCGGCGATCAATTGCATTTCATACCTACCCGGAAATTCAGGTTGCCTGTTAACAAGGAAAAAGTACTGGCCAACGGGCTGGTAAAACCTGAAGATTCAGCAAAAATTGTGGATTATATTGAGTGGGAATACCAGGGAAACCACCTGGGTAAAGCAGAGTTGATGGTGCTGGATATTCTGGCAAACAACAACTGGGAACGTCCGATATACTTTGTTTCACCCGGACAGGATGGAACACTGGGCCTTGAGCCTTTCCTGCAGCTCGACGGATTTGCTTACAAGCTGGTTCCTATTCGTGAAGGAGGTAACAGCTATCTGACTTATGGACGCATTGACAGTGATTTGATGTATCAAAAGCTTATGGACGAATTTGAATGGGGCCGAATGAATGCAGAGGATGTATACCTTGATCATTTCCATGTCCGCACCTTCTCGGTGATCCGGTTCCGGAATAATTTCGACAGGCTTGCCAAACAGCTTCTGGCCGAAGGGAAACGCGATTCGGCCCTGCAGGTTCTGGACCGGTGCGTGGAATTGGGCCCGCATGAAAAATTACCCTGGGATGTTTTTATGACACGGATAATAGAAACATATTTTATGGCTCAGGCCGATGAAAAGGCTGCCGCCCTGTTACAGAAATTCAGGGGCATTACCGAGGAACATCTTGATTATTTCCTTAACCTTGAGGAAAGCTATGCAAAAAAAGCCATGTATGAGATTAGGAGTCACCTGCAGGTGTATCAGGAGCTAACCCGGGCAGCCATAACAAATATGGATGAAGAAACGGGTCAGGCAATGGAACAGCGGATGCAAGAATATTTTGCATTATTTAGTATGCTGAACCAACAATAAAACAGGGGTTACTTTTTGCGGCTCATAAGGTATTCAGCAAAATGATACAGTTGCTCCTTGCGCAAATCCGGTACCTGGATTGCTTTCAGGGATTCTAAGCTTTTTTTGTGGAAAGCCTCTATTTTTTGTTTTGCCAGTTCAGGAATACCCAACTGCCGGTAAATGGCTATTACCCGGTGGATTTTCTCTTCCTTATCGATGTTATCCTGGTGGATTAACTGATCGAGCTCTTCCGCTATATCGCCAGTTGCCAGCTCCAATGCATTAATGAGCAAGAATGTTTTTTTATTGGCTGCAATATCGCCTCCGGTGGCTTTTCCAAATTCGTTTGAATCAGCAAAAGCATCCAGATAATCGTCCTGAATCTGAAAAGCAAGTCCTAGATTAAGCCCGAATTCATAAATGTTATCCGCATCTTCCGCAGTTGCTCCTCCCAGTAATGCACCTATTTTTAATGAGGCAGCCACTAAAACGGCCGTTTTTAGCGTAATCATTTTTAGGTATTCATCCAGGCTGACCCCGGATTGTGTTTCAAAATTCATGTCGTATTGCTGCCCTTCGCATACTTCAAGTGCAGTTTGATTAAATATCCGATAAACAGCAGGCTGAATGTCAACAGGTAAAGTTTCAAGCAGTTGATAAGCTTTAATCAACATGGCATCTCCGGAAAGAATGGCCGCATTGTTGTTCCATTTTTTGTGAACTGTAGCCATGTTGCGCCGAACGTCAGCTTCATCCATAATATCGTCATGCAGCAGGGTAAAATTATGAAACACCTCTATGGCCAGGGCAACATTGGTTACCTTGTCTATATCAGCAGCATACATGTTATACGCCATCAATACCAATGCCGGCCGCATGCGTTTTCCACCAATGGACATGATGTAACGAATGGGAGCATACAGTTCTTCCGGTTGACCGTCTATTTGGGCAATTCGAATGGCTTCTTCAATCTTTTCCTGGCAGTCTCTTAGGCTATACATTACATCTTTTTTGCTAAAATAGAAATAATCGACTCATCCACAAAGGCAATGTTAATTTTAGGTTTCCCCATTTTAAGTTTTTGTTATCTTTTATGTTTGGCATTAACATACTTAGGCTATTCTTCTCAGAATATATATTTTTGCACCGCTTTAATAGCCGGGAACGGGAAGAAATCGTATGACATTTGGAATAGCTGAAATATTATCCATTCTAGGAGCGCTGGGTTTGTTTTTGTTTGGAATGAAACAAATGAGTGAGGGACTGCAAAAAGTGGCAGGTACCCGTATGCGCAATACACTGGCAGCAATTACATCAAATAAATTCCGGAGTGTATTAAGCGGTTTTGTCATCACGGGGTTTATTCAATCCAGTTCAGCCACTACAGTAATGCTGGTAAGTTTTGTCAATGCCGGCCTGATATCGGTGACGGAATCCATTGGCATCATTATGGGAGCCAACATTGGTACTACAATAACAGCCTGGCTCATTTCCACCCTTGGTTTCAACATGCGCATTGGTTCGCTTGCCCTGCCTTTAATCGGGCTAACCTTTTTTTTGCTCTTCTCATCAAAAAACCGCAGCCGGTATTTTGCCCAGTTTATTATAGGTTTTGCCCTGATCTTTCTGGGCCTTGATTTTCTGAAAAGTACCATTCCTGATATAAGCCAGAACCCGGGAATGCTGGAATTTGTATCAGATTATACCCACCTGGGATTCGTTTCCATTTTGTTGTTTTTTGTCATGGGTTTTCTGGTAACAGCCATTATGCAATCTTCCAGTCTTACCACGGCTTTGACCATAGTTATGTGTTACAAAGGCTGGATTACATTTGAGCTGGCTGCTGCCATGATTATTGGTGAGAATGTAGGTACCACCATTACAGCAAACCTGGCAGCCTTTGTTGGCAATGCATCATCAAAAATCAGTGCGCGGGCTCATTTTGTTTTCAATTTACTTGGAGCCATTTGGTCATTAACCTTCCTAAATCTCCTGATTTCTGGCATAGACAGGCTGATGCTGATAATTGGGTTAGGTTCGCCATTGCAGGATGTTTCTGAAATACCAGTGGCACTGGCCATTTTTCATACCTCATATAACCTGCTGAATGTTTTAATCCTTATCAATTTTATTCCGATAATAGAAACGATTTCAGCACGCCTGGTAAGACAGAAAGCCGGAAATGCAGAGCCCCGGCTTACGTATATATCCACCGGCATCCTTTCCACGGCTGAGTTTTCGCTTTTACAGGGACGAAAAGAAATTCTGAACTTTGGTAAACGAACACAGAAAATGTTTCAACTTGTGCGGAATCTTTTCTCAGAGACCAATGAAACCGCTTTTCAGAATATCTACGAGAATATCACTAATTACGAAAACTACAGTGATCAACTGGAAATTGAGATTGCCAACTACCTTACGCGTGTTTCCGAAGGTGAGTTAAGCAAGCCCGGCATTAAAAGAATCCGTGTTATGCTTAAGTTGGTAGACTACATTGAAAGCATTGCTGATTCGTGTAACTCCATTGCAAAAACCCTGAGGCGGAAAAAGAAAAACAAAATCTGGTTTACCCAGGAACTTCGGAATAACCTGAATGAAATGTTTCAATTGATTCAGGAAGCTCTCAGCGCTATGGTCAACAACCTGGATACGGATTATGTGCACTTCAATGCCAAAGCAGCTGAAGAAATTGAGAAAAAAATCAATAGAAAACGAAAACAATTGCACCGCGATCATATCAGCAACATTGAGGAACGTAACTATACGTATGAAGCCGGTATAATTTATACCGACATACTGGCCCAATGCGAAAATCTGGGTGACGACATTTATAATGTTACCAAAGCCCTGGTAGAAAGCAATGCAGTAGTTCCCAAATAAAATAAACATCGCGTGATTTCCGTTACCTTTTATACATTGCAGATGCAAGAGGAATATCAAAATTATGCTTAAAAGCATGAAATTTGATTAAATTTGCACCCTGAATTAAAGGTTTAAAAAGATATGAATCATTTATATTGCTTAAAAACCAGAGTCGTTTTATTGCTGGTATTGATTGGAATGCCCATATTTATTCAGGCACAATCAGGTTATGAAATAAAGGTAAGAGTACACGGATTAGAAGATACCACCCTTTTGTTGGGACACTATTTTAATAAGTCCATGTATCCTGATGATACCATTCGTGTTGACGAATTGGGTTACGGTGTTTTCAAAGGTGATTCGACACTTCCGGGTGGCATGTATATATTATTCCTGCCAAACCGGAAATATGTTGATTTTATGATTGATAAGGATCAACGGTTTACCATGGTTACCGATACCACTGATCTATTCAGCAACATGGAGATTACCGGTAATGAGGTAGCCAGTGATTTTCTCCAATACCAGCTATTTCTGGCAAAACAAAGCCAGTTAGCAGGCGGGCTACGCACCAAAAAGGCACAAGCTGCTACAGATACTGAGAAAGCAGCCGTTGATGAGCAACTCGCCAGGATTAATTCCAATGTAAAATCCTATGTTGACAGCCTTATCCAGGCCAATCCGCATAATTTCCTGGGTGTTTTTGTACAGGCTACCCAACCAATAAAAGTACCGGAGCCCCCAAAAGACGAAGCCGGTAACATTACTGACTCCACTTTTCAGTACCGGTACTACCGGACCCATTATTTTGATAATTTTGATGTCTCGGATCCAAGGTTGCTGCGAACGCCACTCTATGAAGAAACTGTGATGAATTACATTTCCAAAGTAGTTCCGCAAGTTCCGGATACCCTTATAAAGGAAGTGGACTGGTTAATTGAACAATCCCGCTCGAGCGATGAATTGTTCCGATACATGCTTATTACCCTTTTTAACCATTTTGCTAAAAGTAAAATCATGGGCATGGATGCCGTTTACCTGCATATTGCCGAAAAGTATTACATTCCCGAAGCTACCTGGAGCGACGAGAAATTCCTAACCGACCTTAAGGAACGGGTTGCCAAAGCAAAACCTACAATGCTCGGAGAAGCAGCCCCGGATTTTCAGCTTGTGGAAGTGCCATTTGAACATTTCATCGAAGCAAGAAATGACTCCGCTTTGAAACATTACCCCCATGTAGGCCAGATGTATAACATGCATGACATTCAGTCAAAATATACCTTGTTGGTCTTTTGGGAATCAGATTGTGGTCATTGTAAAAAAGAGATACCTGCCCTTTATGATTTATATGTCAATGAATTAAATAACCTTGGTTTAGAGGTAGTGTCCATACACATGATTGGAGGAGAAGAAGGAAAAGCCAAATGGGTAAATTTCATTAACCAACACGAGTTATATAAATGGATTAATGCCTGGAACCCTTATGACTATCAATATAAGGTTAAGTATGATATTCAAAGCTCACCTGTATTGTTCCTTCTTGATGAGGATAAAAAAATCATTGCCAAACGAATCGGAGCAGATCAGATTGCTGATATAATCCGGGCAGAGGAAAAGAAAAATTAAGTATTTACATATTAAAGGATTAATTCGATGACACAAGGAAAACCAATCAAGTTGGTACTGGAGGATGGTACAGAATTTAGCGGTAAATCGTTTGGTTATGACGGATCAGTTTCGGGCGAAGTGGTATTTAACACAGCCATGACAGGATATCCTGAAAGCCTTACGGATCCTTCCTATAAGGGACAAATCCTGGTATTAACCTATCCTTTAATTGGAAATTACGGTGTGCCAGGCGATGCTGCAGCAGAAAATGGATTATCCAATTTCTATGAATCTTATGCCCTGCACATCAGTGGATTGATTATTTCAGACTATTCTCACGAATTTAATCACTGGAATGCCCATAAATCACTGGGTGACTGGTTAAAAGAATATGATGTGCCCGGCATTTATGATATCGATACCCGTGCTTTGACTAAAATCCTACGTGAAAAAGGTACCATGCCCGGTAAAATTGTTTTTGAAGATAACGAACCCGACTGGTACGATCCAAGCACGGAAAACCTGGTGGCAAAAGTCAGTGTAAAAGAAAAGAAGGTTTATGGCGATGGAAAATACAAAATTGTTTTAATTGATTGTGGAGTAAAATATAACATCATCCGCAACCTGCTGAAACGCGATACTACCGTTACCCTGGTACCCTGGGATTATGATTTTACACAAGATGAATACGATGGGTTATTCATATCCAACGGGCCGGGTGACCCAAAAACGTGCGATGTGACCGTGGAAAATCTGAAGAAAGCCATACAGGGCGACATCCCTGTGTGCGGGATTTGCCTGGGAAATCAACTCCTTGGACTGGCTGCAGGTGCCAACTCCTATAAGCTGAAATACGGTCACAGAAGCCATAATCAGCCTGTGATTATGCTGGGTACCAACAACGCTTATATTACATCACAAAACCATGGATATGCCATTGACAACAGCACCCTGCCGGCTGACTGGAAGCCGCTGTTTGTTAATCTGAATGACGATACGAATGAGGGCATGATCCATCGTACGAAGCCATTTTTCTCATCGCAGTTTCACCCCGAAGCCTCCAGCGGACCAACAGATACCGAGTTTCTTTTTGATAAGTTTATTGATAACGTTAAGAAGCATAAGGGGGAAAGTAGCTGATACGTCTAAATCAAGCGCAGATGTTAATCGTTATTATCTAAATTCACTTTAAACCAGTCTACATTTATGTATCCGGCATCGTTGGTAACGGCTTTACTCAGGCAGAACAATCCAATTTTAGCACCAATCCACTTTCCGGGCGCTGCCTGAAATGAATCAGGCAACGCGGTAAAATCTTCGTCCTCAGCCGCATAACTAAACCGGCACCTCCCCCGGCTATCAACAGCCACTTTTACATAAACAGTCGGGCTTTCGCAGGGAAGGGACATCAAGGTTTTTTCAACACCTCCTTTATCAGCATCTTTACAAACCCGATATACCAGTGTGTTGCGGTTGTTTTGTTTTTCAATTCCTATATAAGCATAGTCGTAACCCATCAGTAATAACCCTGCCCTGTCGGTGTTTTCTTTTAAAAAAATGTCCATTTTAGTGGTAACAGTAAAGGCACTATCCGGAAATTTTTGCATAAACAAATTAGGCGCCTCCCACAAGTTGCTTAATTCGGGAAACGGAACAGCATTCAATCGCATAAACCCCAAATACCCTGAAGGTGCCCCCCATTTTTCCGATGGGTTTGCATGCCATTGCCAATGTACATTATAACTTGCTGTGTTAAACTCATCGGAGTAAGGATTTTCAGTATTCGCCGTTTTCACGGGTAGCGTATTGATTTCACCTTTTAGTATGGGTTCTCCCAGGCCATCGCCATCGGCATCATTTCCCATAACCGGCCAATCGTCAATCCAGTTAACCGGCTGCAAATGTACCACACGCCCAAAAGCCTCTTTATCCTGAAAATGAATAAACCACGAGCTCCCATCAGGTGCATCAACCAATCCGCCCTGATGCGGGCCGTTGATCTGTGTACTTCCCTGGTGCAATACTTTTTTGGCCTCGTAGGGGCCGGTAATGTTTTTTGAGCGCAATGCCAACTGCCATCCGTAAGTTACTCCGCCGGCAGGAGCCAATATGTAATAAAAGCCGTTACGTTTATACATTTTAGGGCCTTCAACTGTGGGGTTATCCGTATGTCCATCAAACACTATAATACCCCTGTCGAGCAATTTTTTGCCATCTGGAGCCATTTTATGCAGGGTAAGCGTGCTTTTAATACCTGCTCTGCTGCCAGCCCAGGCATGAACCAGCCAGGCAGTTCCATCCTCATCCCAAAAAGGGCAGGGATCGATCCAGCCTTTGCCTGCTTTAACCAAATGAGGTTCGCTCCAGGGACCCTTAAAAGTTTTGGCAGTAACCATAAAAATTCCGTAATCAGGATCGCCATAATAAATATAAAACTGATTATTCCGGTAGCGGATAGAAGGTGCCCAAACCCCATTTCCATGCTGCGGTTTCGAAAACGCCGAATCGGGTTCAAGCTTATCAATGGCATACCCAATAAGTTCCCAATCGACCAGATTATCTGATACCAGCAAGGGCAATCCGGGAATGCAGTTAAAACTCGAGGCAGTCATGTAGTATTTCGAACCCACCTGAATCACATCAGGATCTGAATAATCTAAATGCAAAACAGGATTGCTAAAAACTACGGTTTGAAGGGTTAAAGAGCCACTATCTTTTTGATTGCATCCCAACAGCAATATAAGTGCTGCCAGGGAAAGGTAAAAAGTGAATTGCTTCATATTTTTATCTGTTTATCCATTTTATGGCTTTAGATACTTTGCCAGTTGCGACGAATATACTTCCATTTCAGCAGCAGCAATCCAGGCCATTTCCAATGCACCATATTGTGAAAAATGTGTATTGTCAACCAACCCATCCGGCAAGGAGTCATGTTTGCCTGCTTCGATGTGCAAATATATTTTTTTGGATTTTTCAACCCCCATAGTTGCAGCACAAATCAGAATAAGAAAACTAAAAATTATACATGCTTCAAAAGCCCGAAATTGAGCATGCCTGTTAATACCATCATTTAGTTATTCATGGTAATTTACCCTTTAGTTCTTTATCAGTTTTCGGGTTTCAGATCCATCGGAAGTTGATACTACCAAAACATACATTCCGGGTGGAACATGGGAAGCATCGAAATAGATTTGCTGGTTTTTAACCTGCTTAACTACCTCCATCTTTTGACCTACAGTATTGTACAAATTTATAGATACCCCAGAGGCCGGTATAGTGGTAAAAGTTAAGCTTACCTTATTTTGAATAGGATTAGGAGAGACCATTAATCCCGGAATTTTCTCTTCTATATTCCTGACATGGGTTAGCAGACTTATGGTAACCGTATCAGTATAAAACGAAGTATCCGAATGGTTTATCGCACGTACCCGATAACTAAATACATCATTTGTCAGGGTGTTATCAGTGTAAGTTTCTGTATTTTCGGGGAGGCTCGCCACTTCTTCGAATGCGTTATCGTTTGTTTTCCGCTCAACTAAAAAACCAGTTTCAGTGGTTGTTACATCGTCCCAGGTAAGGGTAAGCTGACCCGTATTGATCAATTCGGCTGACAGGTTCAGTGGCCGTAACAAATAGGTATGTTTTTGAACCAACTCATTTAAATAGGCTTCTAAATTGGTATATCCATCACTATTGGCGTCGTCATTTCTGTCGTCAGGATCATCCGGGTTCAATCCCTGCGCTATTTCCCATTCATCGGGCATTCCATCCCCATCTGAATCGGCTGGTGGTGTACCTGCATTTAAAGCTGGCCAGCCTCCGACATCTTCCTGCGAATCGATAATGCCGGTAGCTGTACCATAACTTCCGCCAAAAGAAGCGGTGCCGGTTAAGGTTTCATTAATGATTCGTTTATCAACAGCATCACGTTGTGGCAATATACATCCTGCCTGCGCCATTACATGCTCAAAAGCCAGATCGGCTGTATGGGTTGTTACTTCATCAAAGGAATATTCTTCAGATGATTTAATCTGATCAACAAAGCTGCTGTTTACATGTACTCCGTTCCAGTTATTTTCTGTAACATGACTGGAGCCCAGCACATAATTACCGTCGACAAAAAATGTACCCCAAACACCCTGGGGCTGATTATTTGATCCATTGTCGGCATTAGGAGCCATAATGCGGGGTTTAACCGCTGATTTAGTAGCCGGCCCCGGTTTAAAGTAGTTATTAACCAGGTTATAGCTTCCACCTTCGGCACCATAAATGCTATTACTTCCCCAATTATAAATTACGTTGTTCCTGAAATCAACTCGTTCCAAATCGGGTTGGTTGGAGTACCGGCTGCCACAAAAACGCGGATTGCGGCTGGTATGATGGGCCAGAAGGTTATGATGAAAAGTGGCACCCTTGCCGCCCCAGATGCCTCCATAACCGTGGGTGCCTTTATCGTGAACAGATTTATACAGGCTTTCACTGATAATGCAATACTGCATAGTAAAATTGGTATTATCGTAGAACGATGCCCCTTCGTCGATCGACCAGCTCATTGAACAATGGTCAATTATAATGCCCTTGTGTTTCCGCCCATTGAGCGCATCATCCTGTGAGCCTTTCACATCGCCTAACCGGGAACGGATAAACCGGATTATAACATTATCGGCATTAACTTTTAGGGTGTGCCCTGATAAGGTAATTCCATCGCCCGGAGCAGTTTGTCCGGCAATGGTAAGGTTACCGTTATTAATTGATAATTCGGAATTTAAATCAATTCGCCCGGCCACACGAAATACAATGGTTCGTGTTCCGGAAGTTTCAATGGCAGCCCTTAAGCTTCCCTCGCCCGAATCATTTAAGTTGGTTACAGCGATTACCTCGCCACCCCGACCGCCAGTTATGTTAGCTCCAAACCCTTCGGCTCCCGGAAAAGCAGGCAGGATGCCTGCAAATCCGGCAGTTACATTCATGTGATTGTCCATGGTAAAGGCGAGAGGATTATTTTTCGAGGAAAAATAGCCAGTCCACTCATTAAAGATGTTTCCAGCAGAAGGGTTAGCGGTAAGTTTCACGCGAGTCCCATAGAGCACAGAATCAGCCTGGGGTTGTACAGAAACCGAGCCATTGCCATCGACCCCCACATTGAGTTTTAGATACATATTTGTGTCTAGGCGGGCAGTTAAATGATCCATGTTAGGTGCGCCCCCCTCGGTAATCGCAACCAGCCTGATGGTATTTATACCTGCCCGAATATTGCAGGTCGTGTACTTATATTCATATGAGGTAAACTCGACGGTATTATCAAAATCAATGGTATCAGTTAAGGCATCATTAACCAATACCTGCATGGAGCGTACTTCGTCTTTACCCAATGCATACCTGAAGCCTACCGAATCAGTTATTTCCTTAAACGAGTGTATCTGCCATTCAATATATTCATTTACCTTGTTTTCGGTATCAACAAATCCATCGCCGGTAAACCCGGCATGCTTGTTGTCAATTTTGCCTGATGAAAAAACAGCATCCTCAGCTTCGTATATAACCTGGGTATTTGCTGTATAAAGGCTGCCTACTAAGGAAACAAGAATAACAATAATTATTTTCATCACGTAAAATATTATTAGCACGTTATGGGTTCATAAATCCCTTTTTATAGATTTCCAGTTGCCAAAACCAGTAAGTGCCATTCAACTATTTTATCTTGTAAGCTTATCATATTCAAGTGCTGCTAAAATAAACGGACCAACCGCCTTGGGGTCATTATCGCGTAATTGTTCATTTACGTAATACTCATAGCTGCCATCGCGATAAGGGGAACCACCCAGTCCGGCCACAGCACAAACAGGTGTGAGGGTAAGCGTTGAATCAGCATCGACTACCATTAAATTATTAATGGTACCCCGGTAAGCCATTTTTGCATTATCCATGTAGGTATCAGAATTAATATATCCATTGTTAATTGATTTAAGCAAAAAATACGAAAACATGGAACTTACCGATCCCTCAAGATAATTTCCCTCGCGGGTTCCCTGGTCGAGCACCTGGTACCAAACCCCGGTTTCTTCGTCCTGATATTTAACAATCGCTTCGGCCAGGCGCTGAATGATGGCCACAATTGAATCATACTTTTCATGTTGCTTTGGAAAATAGTCGAGCACATCAACCAGACCCATACTGTACCAACCCATAGCCCTTCCCCAAAAATGAGGGGAGCAGCCGGTTTCCTTATCTGCCCATGCCTGCTGTTTAGATTCATCCCATGCATGGTATAAAAGGCCGGTTTCCGGATCGCGGGTAACTTTCTCAACATTCATAATCCAGGCCGCAATTTCATCAAACTTATCAGGTTCGTTATATTGTTGTGCATACTGTGCATAAAAAGGAGCGCCCATATAAACCCCATCGAGCCACATCTGATGCGGATAGCGTTTTTTATGCCAAAATCCGCCTATTTCCGTTTGCGGATGCAACGTAAGCTGAGACCTGAGGGTATCAATAGCCCTTTTATATTTTTGGTCGCCGGTTTTTTCATACAACGTAAATAAAATTCTCCCCGAATTGATATGATCAATATTGTAATCTTCTTTTTTATAGGTTTTAATGTGGCCTGTGCCATCAATTAGCGTATCAGCATATCCTTTGGCATACCTGTAATATGCTTCGGTACCTGTTTTTTCGTACAGTTCGAGCATGGCCATGCTTAATAAGCCATAGGTATAGCTCCATTTTGGTTCATTTCTATCTTCGATAGTCCAGATTTCGGGATATTCTTCCAGAACGGTATTGCCCATTAAAACTCCGTATGCAGTATTGCTATCAAAATTTTCGGTTGTTTCTGTTTTGTTTTTTGCAAATGAGGTGCATGAAGCACTCATTATTACAAGTGCACATAAAGCGATAAATAATTTTTTCATAGTATATTGTGTTTCAAAATAAATTTAAAAACCAGCTAAGCACTATTTTTCCAGAACTATTTTAATACAATAAATTTGTGAATATGCGTAGTCCCTGACATATTCACCAACATAAAATAAACTCCATTTTTATAATCCGCTATATTAAATTTCATTAGAGAACTTTGAGATGGGATAAAGGTTTTTGTGCTAATAGGAGCACCAGTAATATTTATTATTTTTATTTCAATCTGCGTGTCAATCTTTCTATTCAGGGTAACTACAATGTTGTCTTTTGCCGGGTTGGGGTGCAGGGTAACAGGGTTAATGTTTTGTTTTTCATCGGTTGCACGGGTTACATGCTGAAGATTTTCAAATTCAAGCGCAGCAAGGATAAAAGGGCCTATGGCCTTGCCATCGTTACTAACTTTTTCTGTTTCATTAATATAATAATTGTAGGTGCCATCCCGTCCATAGCCTAAGCCGGCACTCTTACAGATATTATTAATAGAAAGCACTCCTCTTTTTTTAGTAATTAAGTGCTCTGCTATGCCTTTATATCCTTTATAAGCAATTAATCTGTATACAGGCTCGACATAATTTAACCGGACGGCTTTGGCCATGGCATAAACGAACATACATGATGCAGAAGCTTCATGATAATTGCCTACACTGTCGGGCTTATCAATAACCTGATACCATAATCCGGTTTCAGAATCCTGATGGTTTGATACCGCCTCAAAGAAGTGTGCAATAATATCAATAATGGTATCTCTTTTGGGGTGATCCGATGGCAAATAATCAAGGATATCAACAAGAGCCATAGCAAACCATCCCATGCCCCTTCCCCAAAATGCAGAGGAAACTCCCGAATGAATGTCGGCCCATTCCTGTTCGCGGCTTTCGTCCCATCCATGAAAATATAAGCCCGTTACGGAATCTTTCAAATGCTTTTCCATTAAAAGAATTTGATTGGCCACATCGTCAAAAGCGCCGGGTTCATTGAATAGTTTTCCGTACTCGGCATAAAAAGGACTGCCCATATAAAGCCCGTCCAGCCACATTTGGTTCGGGTATCGTTGTTTGTGCCAAAACCCACCTTCGGAGGTGCGGGGTTGATGCTCGAGTTGGCTTCGCAATAAATCTGCAGCCGTTCTGTATTTTTCAAGTCCGGTTTGGCTGTAAAGAAAAAGCAGGGCACTTCCTTCTCTTATTTCATCAATATTGTAATCTGTAAGTTTATAATTATCGATGCTTCCATTTGCATTTACAACCTTATCAACGGTACGTTTAATGTATTTGAAATATCTATCGTCGCCGGTAGCCAGCCAAAGCTCCTGAAAAGCTTTTAATACAGTTCCGGTTACATAGTCCCAATCTCCGTAATTATCAGGACTTCGGTGTATTACCGATTCGGCCATTTTTACCGAAAGGCTGTCTTCAACGGTAGCAGATCTAGAAAAAGAAACGCCTGGTTGCATGATCAAACCCATAAAAAGCAAAAAGACAATCCGCTTTAATTTCATTAATATGTGTGTATTCTGTGTAAGCATCGATTTTGTATTGTGCTGTATTCGACTACTCCAGCATCGATATTTTTTTATTCCAGAAGCTCGCCATTAATTTTAACGTTGGTAAAGGTTATGTTGGCTACATTTTCTTCAAAATATTTGTTATCCACGTTGTTGAACGAACAGTCTACCAGATGAATACCTGTAACAGGATGGTTTTTTATGCCTTTAATCCAATAGCCATAGTCACTTCTTTGACTGTTTACATTCTCGAGATAAATATTTTGAACCACAGGAATATTGTCTCCGGTACCGCCCTCGTAGAACAGATTAATTTTAAGTACGGCTTCCTTTACCTGTTTAACCTCAATGTTGCGGACATAAATATGTTCAACCGTTCCGCCTCTGAGGGTATTTGTTTTAAAGCGTATGGCACGTTCGAGATGCGGACTGTTCATGGTGCAATTTTCGGCAAACACGTGCGACACATTACCGGAAACTTCGCTACCGATTACTACCCCGCCATGACCCTCAACCATCGTACAATTCTGTACCACTATGTTTTTACTCGGAACACCAATTCGTCTTCCATCGTTGTTCCTTCCTGATTTAATGGCGATACAATCATCGCCGGTATTAAAATAGCAGCTGTCGATTAAAACGTTTGTACACGACTCGGGGTTGCATCCATCGTTATTAGGTCCCAGCGATTCAATTTTAACTTTACGAACCGTAACATTTTCGCATAACACAGGATGAATAATCCACATGGGCGACCGTTCAATAGAAATTCCTTCGATCAACACATTTTTACACAAATAAGGTTGAATAAAACTCGATCGCAGGTAGTGCCCTTGGCCAAAAATACGTTCTTCAAGCGGCACATTATCCGCTACCATTTGGTTTAATCTTTTAACATCCTCCAGTTGATTCTCTGATGTTTGCTCATCGTATGCATGATCAACCGATCCACTCCATTTTCCTTTCCACGGCCACCAGGCTTCGCCCTGACCGTCAATTTTACCTTTTCCGGTAACTGCAATATTTTCTTGTTTATAGGCATAAATCAAGGGTGAGTAGTTCATGCATTCCATTCCTTCAAAACGGGTATGAACTACTGGCAGATATTTAGTTTTTTCGGTGGTAAACAATAAGGTGGCACCCTCAGAAATATGAAGATTAACATTGCTTTTAAGTGTGATGGCCCCGGTATACCAAACCCCCTCAGTTATTTCAACCATTCCTCCTCCGGCCCCGGAACATGCTGTAATTGCATTATTAATGGCTTCTGTACAATCCGTTTCTCCATCGCCTACAGCACCAAAATCTGTTATGGTAAATACCGTGTCGGGAAAACTAACAGGTTGAATCTGAGAAATGATTGAATCTTTATATTGCCATGGATCAGTAAGTAACCCCGCTATAACAACCGATTTATCTGAGGTATTGTTACTGTTCTGACACCCAATAAAAACCAAAAGAATTATGTATATAAGATTTTTCATGTGCTGAAGTGACTTAAAAATGAAAAACAAACAGATTAAAAAAAGGGCCTTTATAAGGCAACATACCTCATCACCTGTATAAAAGCCCCCTTTTACTAACTAAAATTTAATGTATTATCAGAAAACTACCACTTAACGTTTTACAATTTTTCCTGTACTTATCACCTTGTTGGTAACAACCTGGTAGAAGTAAATTCCAGATTCGAGGTTATCGACATTAAGTGTAAACGTATGCTTACCTGCCGGTGTAGTTCCAAAGCTATTGCTTTTCACTAACTGCCCGCTCATATTATAAACAGATACCGAAATACTGTTTTTCATTAACAAATTAGCGGTAATGTTAATTTCAGAACTAAACGGATTTGGATAAACCGTAACATTAGCTGCGTTACGATCGTCGGCTATCAAATCGTTAATACCTGTGGCTACATCCTCAAAAGTATCAACAAAATCAGGATGCCAGTAGAGTGCACCAACAATTTCACCATCGTCTGCTGCTGTGTACAGATCAGCATTACCCACAGTAAAGTCTCCATTTTCCGGATCAGCAAACTGAGGATCGGTATCTTCCATATTATCATTTACGGTTAACACTTCGGTGTTTACAATGGCGCCAACCTCAAATAATACGTTATGATGGATCTTAATATCATGGAATCCATCCGAATTTTTGAAAATGAGCCCGTCGTTATCCGAAGCCTGAGTATGTAAGATGTTATTTTTGAAATCGATATCCAATGACGCTTTACCATCGTCGGCAGCTTTCTCGTCGTTACCGAACAACTCTTTGTTATCAGCTGAGGTAGACAAATTATACCCGGTAATATGATCAAATACCAGTTCCTGGGTTAATCCTTCGCCATAAACCCTTATCCAGGTAAACTGCTGACCCAGGTTCCACATGGTTATGTTATCAAATTTCCAAACCGAACCATTCGTGTTAAAGTTTTTGGTATAAATACCATGACCATTACCAGAGTCGTACATAAAGGAGTTTCTAACCCAGACATTTCCTAAGGTGATGTTATTGGTATATGATCCATCATCGTTGAAGATGTCATCGGTAGTATTATGTAACCTACACCGGTTTACATACAAGTTAACCGTATGATCTGAGTCACTCATGGGATCAAAAATAAACGATCCGCCCAAACCATCAACATCAATACCAATAAGGGTCAAATTACAATTTGCACTTAAATTAAATACCGAGGTTGATGTAAACATGTTAGATATTACCGGCATGTTATCCAACGCGGGTAACTCAGGTATATCCTTAGCGATAATTACCAGTTCTTTGTCAATTACTAACGACGAAAGAATATCATACTTAGCTCCGTTTTCCAAAATCAATGTATCACCGTCACTGGCAAGCATAACCGCTTCGTCCAGTGTGCCTACTCCTGGTTCAACAACACCTTCTTCGGTATCACCACTACCGGCAACTTTAAAAGTAATTAAATAAGTTTCAACAGTTACCTGATCCTGGGCTGTTACGCGAATGGTAGTGGTTCCGGGCAATTCAGTAGCATCTACTATCTCAACTGTAGCAGATTCATTGCTTTTGGTAGCCTCTACGACAGGTACATCGGTAGTACCTTCGGGAAGTTCAACGTTGTAGGTTGTAACATCCGGACTAAATGCAGGATCAAGCGAACCAACACTAACCGTAATAGCAGTCAGTTTAGCATCCGATGAAATTTCTTCCATTACCTTGCCTGGCATTGTACCGGCCAGTAAGTTCATTTCATTAAGGATAACTTTAAACGAAGCATCAGTATATTGTGCATAGTTCCTGTTTTTAGGATCGCTGCTGTCATCGGCACCCATTTGAAGATAGGTACGATAGCCTTTTGGCGTAGTCTCGGAACCAGGATAGGTTTCCACACCCGCTTCCCAGCGAACCATAAGTACATTGCCATTTGCACGTGCAGTGTCAGCATCAACTACTGAAGCGAGCAATTTACCGTTGTTGGTAGTAGCAAATGAATCAATACCATAAGCCAGATAATCGTAAAACCAGGTCATCCAACCCATTTTACCATTAGTAAGTTCAACACCAATAAATGCTGAATCGGCTTCATCGGCAATAAGCGCATTTGTTACCCGGTCTTTGTTTGTTTCTACAGCATTGCCAATTTCGCGCTTTACAGAGCTGGAATTTAAAAGTTTCAACCGATTGTTACGGACAAGCCAACTGGAAAGGATTAATACAGGAGCCTCAACCTCTGCCCAATCTTCGGCTGATGTAAAATCACCGCTGTTGACATTACGTCCGAGAATAATCAGGTCGGTTGAGTTAAGTTCAGGTATATTAATAGCACCCCCGTCACCAGTATAGGTCTGGGTAATGTTTGTGTAACCTGCAGCTTCCAAATCGTCAAGCACTTGTTGGTCATATAAAACGTCATCATCGTCAACGTTACCATCTTTAACATAGTAATGAACATTTTGGTAGGTGCGGATAAGGAAGTTAATCTCATTTACAAGAACCTGAAACGATGCATCGGTATATTGCGCATAATTTATCTTTTTAGGATCGCTCTTGTCATCGGCGCCCATTTGCAGGTAAGTACGGTAGGATTTTGGCGTAATGCCTGAACCATCGTACGTTTCTACACCGGGTTCCCAACGTGCCATTAGCACATTGCCATTAGCAGCAGTAGTATCGGCATCAACAATTGAAGCCAAAACTTTACCATTGTTAGTAGTTGCAAAAGAATCCACACCATAAGCTAAATAGTCGTAGAACCATGTCATCCAACCTATCTTTTCATTTTCAACTTCTATGTTTTGAAAAGCATAGTCAGATACATCTTCCACCTTAGCCATGGTTACACGGTCTTTATTGGTTTCAACAGCCTCTGTGGCTTCTCTTTTTACAGAAGTGGTATTTAAATACCCGAGAATGCTGCTACGAACAACATAGCCAGACAACATGATTACCGGCACATCCAGATCGGCCCATTCATCGGCAAGTTTAAAATCACCGCTACTAATATTTCTACCGATAATTACCACATCAGCGCCATTAAGCTCCATTGCATTAATAGCTCCTCCATCTCCAGGGTAAGTCTGCGTTACCTCGTATCCGGCTGTTTCAAGATCATTAATTACTTCTTGATCCAATAGAACATCAACATCATCAACATTGCCAGGTTTGACCATATAATAAACCGAACCTTTATTTAGTGTTGACGTTACCTGAGAGAACAACTCTGTACTGGCACAAAATGTATAAGCCAGGACAAATGCCATAATAAGTAAAAATTTTCGCTTCATAATTTGTAAGATTAGTTTAACATAATAATTAGTGATACATACTCTTGTCGTTGTATTATTTTAATATCCAGGGTTTTGAGTGAACTCTTCTTTATTGCGAATAGCATCCAACTGCTCCTGGGGAATAAACCGCAGGTAATGTTTTTCATCAATATTTGGTGCGGCATCCGGATTATGGGCCTGTACACGTTCCAGCAGTTTTCCGGTACGTTTTAGGTCCCAATATCGAAGGCCTTCGGTAGCCAGTTCTCTGGCACGTTCGTCAAGTAAAAAGTCGATGGTTACATCAGCCCCTGAATTCACGCCGTAGCCACTAAGCAAACTGGCACCATCACCATCATAAGCACGATGGTTTGCCAGTATTTCCAAGTTGCTGTATGCCTCTGGTGCATTTCCGTTTTCCAGGGCTGCCTCGGCAGCAATCAAATACATTTCTGAAATACGTATAACATAAGCATCGCGCTTGCTGAATGCCTGGGCAAGTTCGAGCCGGGTAGTATCCTGATATTTTTTGGTAATGGGGAAATAGTACTGGCGGTTAATTACGTCGTTATTAGGACTTCCATCAGGCAAATACATATCGTTAATATCAAATATCAGGTATCCTTTTTCGGGATGAAAACTATACACATCATTCGGATTAAATTTGGCTTTTAGGCTTGCAGGAACAGGTGTCTTGGAAAAAAATATACTGGTATCACCGGCATGAAACATGGGTTTTGTCCATTTTTCCTGGGGTACATCAACTTTTTCCCCATCGACAAACATAAAGGGTTTCCATTTAGGCATAAGATCGTCTTCTAAATTGGCATACCAAACGTTTTTAAAGGACCCATAAAAACGCTGATCGGCATTTTCATCGAACAAATCGATAAAAAATTTGGTAGGCATCCAACGTTGAAATCCTCTTCCGTTGAAAAGATCCCGTTCCATACCCCAGCTTAAATTTTCGTACCGTATTTCGTACATAACATGTCCCTGATGTCCACCTTCGCGCTGAATGGCATATTCATGATTATACACTTCACCATCTTCGTCCCAGGGATTAACTAAATTCGATTGGGTAAACGTAGCATCATCTGAATAATTAACTGCCCAAATTATTTCATCATTTTTGATGTTATCAATGCTCCATATATCACTCCATTGGGCTAACAATTCATAATCATAGTCGGAAATTACATCGTTGGCATATTGTTCGGCTTTTGTAAAGTTAGCGGTACTTTCAGCCTGATTAGCAGCAATAAATTCCTTATTATCAATGGTTAACCCGTTTTTCAGGTAACTGCCCCACATCAAATGAACCCGGGCAAGAAAAGCTTTGGTTACGGGTTCGGTTATCCGGCCATATTCGGCTGTGAGAGGCACATTTTCGAGTGCTACCTCCAGATCGGCAATAATTTGATCGTAAAATGTTGCGATTGGGGTGCGGTTAGCTGTATGAACAGCCTCTTCAACCGGTTCGAGCATAAAATGCACGCTACCCCAGTTTTCTACAACAAGCCATAGATAATGAGCGCGCAAAAAATGCAATTCGCCTTTGCGTGCCATTTTAAGATCATCACTGGCATAAGGCGCCGCATCAATTTCGCGTATAGCCAGGTTACAGGTATTTAACGCGGTATATAATTCAAACCACATAGCTGCCATTCTGTCTTGCTCCTCACCGACCAATCCGGAGTAAGTATTAAACCCAGCAGAGCGGTTATCAAGGCCCCAGGTATAAATATCAGTACCCGATTCGGTTAAATCCCATTGATTTTCTTTACCATACCAAACCCGTAAAAAAATATACGAGGCATTTACCAAACTCTCCATACCTTCCTCGGATTGGGTAATGGTCGTGGAGTTTTCGCCACTCAGGTATTCTTCTTCCAAAAAGTCAGAACATGACAGGGAAGAAAATGCTACAATAAGTATAAAAAATATAATTTGTTTCATTTGCGTATGTTTTTAGAATTCAAGATTTAAACCAAAAAGAAATGTCCGGGCCAGTGGCCAACTAAAGCTCCCCCCGTTTTCAGGGTCAATCCCTTCATCGAGTTTTGAATACAGGATAAATGGATTATTTGAAGAAACATAAATCCTGGCGGTTGATAGCCTGGCCTTAGAAACGATATTATCAGGAAGATTATACCCGAAGGTTATGCTTTTCACTTTTATAAACGATCCGTCTTTGTAACGCAACAGGTTTTCATAATCCATTTCGGCTAAGGATGCATCCAACCGGGGATATTCATTGGTAGGATTATTGGGAGTCCAATAATCAATAGCCAACTGGTTATCGTACATCCTTGGATCGAAACCATAAGCACTGGCATCAATCATATGCCCCATGCGGGCGTAGATGTTTGCTCTTAAATCAAATCCTTTAAACGTGAATTTATTCACAAGACTTCCGGTCCATACCGGGTTGAGCTGGCCAAGAATTTTCCTGTCATCAAAATTAATGATCCCATCAGGTTCATTATCTTTGACTTTAATATGACCAACAGCGCTACCAGCCGCAGCGGCTTCTTCGGCTTCGTCTGATTGCCAAACACCGATCATATCATAATCATAAATTACCTCTAATGGCTCCCCAACAAACCATCCGTTGCCGATGTCCTGAGTTATCCCGGAAGTTAGCGAAACAATTTCCTCGTTTATTTTGGAATAGGTAATGTTTGATGTCCATTTAAATCCGCCGGCATCTATATTTATGGTTGACAGGTTTAATTCAATACCACTGGTTTTTGTTTCACCGGCATTGGTTACTATGTTAAAAAAGCCGGACGACAGGGGTAATTTGTCAGACAACAGCAGGTCGCTCGTGTGAGCCATAAAAGCGTCAATATTAGCTACAATTTTGTTTTGCAACAGTCCAAAATCGATACCTACGTTGGTTGATTCGGTTGTTTCCCACTTTAGTGTTTTGCTCGACAAGGTGTTTGGGCGGTAGCCAAAATAGGTTGATTCGTTGCCCGGTTCACCAAATTGCACATACAAGGGATTTGAGTTCAACGCTGCCGAGGTACTGTATGGATCAACAGAAGCGTTCCCTGAAACTCCATACGCAACCCGCAGTTTTAAATCATATATAAAACTAACCGCATTCATAAACTCTTCGTCCGAAATACGCCAGGCTCCTCCGACTGATGGGAAGAAATCCCATTTATTACCTTCGGCCAGCTGGGAGGCTCCATCGTACCTGCCGGTAAAATTAAGCAGGTAGCGGTTATCAAAATTGTAATTAAGGCGGCCAAAAAACGAAAGAATCGATTGTTCCACCAGATTACTGGTTGTTTGTTGATCCTTATTGGTAGTTAAATTGTACCATAAACTCCGGTCAAAATCCTGTCGCATGCCATACATTGTATATTCCTCGTTTCTACTTGCATGAGCTTCCTGACCCAGAGTAACATGCATGAGATGCCGGCCAAATTCGTTTGAATAGTTTAACAGGTTGGTCCATGTATATAAGTAATCGTTACCTAATTCAACCCCCGATTGGGTATAACCTTCATTTGGAACTTTTTGCGGATACATATATCCATCGCGGTTAAATCTTAAATCGACACCAATGTTGGACCTGAAATTAAGGTTGGGTGAAAAATCAACCTGCCCGTAAAAGGTAGAAAAAAGCCTGGTGTTCCGGTCCTGGACTTCATCGTAAGTTTGGGCCAAAGGACTTTTACGCGGATTGGCAAAGTTGGGCTGATATATATATTCTCCATCAGCATCGTAAGCTGGAACAATAGGCGAGAGCAAAACAGCATCTGTAAATCTGGGTCCGCGGCCATCGCGATCTTTAAAAGTTAAAAGCGCTGAACCCCCAATTTTTAAAAATTTGTTAATGGTTCCGTCTAAATTTAATCGAAAGGTAAAACGTTCGAATTGATCGGCTAACACCACCCCTTTTTCGTTATAATAGTTTACCGAGGTGTTATACACCAGTTTTTCACTTCCTCCGGTAAAACCAAGGTGGTAATTCTGGCGGGTACCCAGCCGGGTAACTAAATCCTGCCAGTTGGTTTCAGTTCCGTTTTCGTAACCAGTAAGTTCGTCGCCAGGAAAAACATTCTCTAAAATAGGTTCAGCATCCCAGTCGTTAATATCGCGGTTGGCATCAATTTTAGCGGTAATATACCCTTCGCGATCAAAAACGGGTATTTCTTGAAAAGCTTCGGTTATGCCGTAATAAGAATTAAAATATACTTTTGATTTTTGAAAACTTCCCTTTTTGGTAGTAATAATTATAACACCGTTTGCACCCCGCGAGCCATAAATAGCCGTTGAAGAAACATCTTTAAGAATTTCAATGGATTCAATGTCATTGGGGTCAATGTCAATTTCTGATCCAAAGGGTACGCCATCAACAATTATTAAGGGTTCATTTGAGGCAGTAAGGGAGCGGTTACCCCGTATTAAAATATCCACCCCGGCACCCGAACGGCCGCTGCTACGCTGAATATCAACCCCGGCGGCTTTCCCCTGCAAAGATTCCAATACGTTGTTCGATTTGGTTTCGTGCATCTGATCTTCATCAATAGAAACAATGGAACCCGTTAAGTCGCTCTTTTTCATGGTACCATACCCTACCACTACCACTTCATCGAGGCCTATTAAATCCTCGACCAGAATAACATCGATAACGGTTTGATCACCAACCACAACCTCCTCGGTTAGCATCCCCATCATAGAAAAAACAAGTACACTCTCCTTATCGGGTACGGTTATGGCATATTTACCATCCATATCGGTGATGGTACCGGTGGATGTACCTTTAACAACAACATTCACTCCAGGCAGCGCTATATCCTCTGCGCCAGACTTAACCTGTCCTGTGACATTTATCTGTGCCATTACCTGGGGAGCAGATAAAATGCAGAATCCTAAAGCAAATAACTTTAGCTTACTTTTTAATTTTACGTATAAACTGATCATAGTTCAATTTTTGTTAGTTATGTTTACAGCAACAAATCGATTAGCAACACAATAGTTAGGGCAATGCCAATTAGTCCTATCACAATATAGTATTTGTAGTAATTTATTTTTTTTTCCTTTTCCTTCATTGTTGTATATCTAAAATGTTAGCATCCTTTGCAAACAAATATATTCCATGCGCAACCAACAGGCTGTTAAAAAAGTCCTTAAAAAAGGAGGCTGGCATACAAAAATGTGGTAATAGAGTTTCACAAATAAGGTAACAGGGTTTCATATATGCTTTGTAATAATTTAAAATTATGGATGTTATGTTTTTTGTGCGTTTGCGGAAAAACAAGGATGGATTTGTTACTCACGATTTATAAAAAAAAGGCATGTGACCATCGATATTCGCATATTAAATGAAGGAAGAAAATATGGAATGAGTTATAACGGTTTTTATGGGCAATAAAAATTTCAAATTACATTAGGGGTATATATTCTTTGTTTTCGATTGAAACATTCTTGTGGAAAAAGAAGGCTGACCGCGTGTCGCCTAAGCTTTAGCGCTGCGCCGATGGCAAGCCTTTGGCGGCCGGTGGGTGGCGCAAGGCCTTCAATATCAATAGCCCCGGGCAAGTGAGGCTGTATTGCCAGCGGCAAGCAGGCCCGCCTGACGGAGGCAGGCCCGCCTGACGGAGGCAGG
>CAZZBU010000003.1:32499-77067 GCA_964652315.1 uncultured Bacteroidales bacterium | reverse complement strand
CATGATTGTCCGTAATAATACCTAAAGATTAATTACACTATTTATTCCAATTACCTATAATTATTTAATGGCCATGAACCGAAACGCCAACTGGCGGTGAGTTCGGTGAAGCCAATGCACGAATGACAAAGTCATTCGAAATTTGTATACTTATATCACTTCTTGTTGCAGCCTTTTCGGACATTTTTGTGGTTATGTGAAATCACAAAAGTACTTTGATTCAAATTTAGGTCTTACTATTCGTGCATTCGTGGCTAACGTGGTTAAGGTATAATCGTGGACAATCATTTTATTTTTAAAAGAAAAATAGCCAGCCTTAAAAGACCAGCTATTTCAATTCTTATTTGTTAGCCTTAAGCCAGTATGTCATTTGTAAGATTATCATAGCTTGTCTCAATGCTGTCAAAAGCATCCACTCCTTCGCGGGTGCTGTCCTGTTCAACAAAGAAAT
This sequence comes from uncultured Bacteroidales bacterium, assembly GCA_964652315.1. Lineage (GTDB taxonomy): Bacteria > Bacteroidota > Bacteroidia > Bacteroidales > JAAAOM01 > CAZZBU01. The sequence continues at coordinate 76,616 of CAZZBU010000003.1, read as the reverse complement.
GCTTCATACCGGCAGTTTCTTTGGCAGCGAAAATGCGTTTAAAGTCAATAACACCAGTACCAACCGGTGCAAAAAACTGGTCTTCGGTATCTGTCATATCTTTTACATGCCACAGACCAAAACGGCCAGGATATTTATTGAATATTTCAACCGGATCATGCCCGGCTTTATTAGCCCAGTAAAGGTCTATTTCAAGCACGACGAGCTTCGGATCAGTTTCAGGAATCAATACATCGTAATAAGGAATCTTGCCTTCAACAGTATCAAATTCAAAGGCATGGTTGTGGTAGCCAAACTGAATGTTGTATTTGGCCATGATTTCGCCGATGGTGTTAAGTTCATCAGCAACCTGCTTGTAACTGTCAATGGTAGTTCTTCGTTCTTCAACGAGCCAGGGTTTAATACAGTATTTCACACCAAGCTCGGCATGTGCCTCTGCCATAGCTTCTGCATTGCTGGTATCAACCCCTTTGATTTCAACACCGGTATGGCTGCTGATTACAGTCATGCCCATATCTTCCACCATTTTTTTAAATTCAGCAGGTGGCAGGCCATAAAACATTCCGTCGGCATAACCTGCAAGTTCCAGCTCTTTGTACCCAATGTCTGCTACTTTTTGCAAGGATGACGTCAGATCCTGTGCAATACCATCCCTTACGGTGTATAGCTGAATACCAACCGGTGGAACATCTCCGGAAGCTGCTGCTGCAGTTGTTGCAGCTTGTTGACCGCCTGTATTCTTACATCCATAGAGCCCAAACTGGCCTAGTGCCATTGCACCTGCAGCTCCAAAAGCTGCTTTTCTGATAAATTTTCTTCTTGATTGACTGGTTTTCATAGTACCAAGGTTAACATGTTAAACAATATAAAAAACAAATACAAGAATACATTTTTTTCCCTAAATTATGAAATAAAACATGCTAAATGTACTGTCAGATGCCGCATTCAGGCAATTTCATGCGTTTTCACGGATAATTCTTTATTTTTGATAATCCAAAATGGTTTACTCAAATGGATTTTTAGAACATTTATTTTTGAGAATATGAAAAACCCCAAACGCTCTTCAGGTGATATCTTTTTACTCCTTTTTATATTTTCTGCCCTGGTTATATTTACGCAATGTGAATTTAAAAAGCCATCAAAACAGGCACGGGTAAGCTTTGATACGCATCCAAACGTAATATTCATTATCCTTGATGATGTTGGGTACGGGGATTTGGGATTTTACGGGAATCCATGGATTCAGACACCAGTTATCGATAGCCTGCTTGCTGATGCAGTAAGGCTTGGTAATTTTCATGTTACACCTGAGGGTACATCCAGCAGAGCGGGATTACTGACAGGAAAGAATTGCAACAGGGTAGGAGTGTGGGGTTCTTATGGAAACCGCCATATTCTGGATGCCAACGAAACAATTTTACCGGAGATTTTTAAGGAAAACGGGTATGTAACGGGTATGTTTGGAAAATGGAATCTTGGCACAAATTTTCCCTTTGGGCCTGAGTACCGTGGGTTTGACGAAGTGTTGAGGCATGGGGGTGGAGGCATTGGCCAGACTCCCGATTATTGGGGTAATGATGGGTTTGACGACGTCTATTTCCACAACGGGTTTCCAACTTTTAACGAAGGTTACAGTACGGATATCTGGTTTGAAAAAGCCATGGAATTTATCGAAACAAATAAAAACAAACCGTTTTTTTGTTACCTGTCTACTCATGCTGCTCATGCACCGTATCATGTGGCACAACGATATACGGATTTATTTTCCGGCAATGGCGATATACCAAACCCTGGTTTCTATGGCATGATCACCAGACTGGATGAAAATCTTGGCCGGCTCATGCAACACCTTGAAGATCTTCAACTGGATGAACATACCCTGCTTGTTTTTTTGAGTGACAATGGTACAGGCGGAGGTGTAGAGGTGAACGAAAGAGGATTTGTAAGGGAAGGATACAATTATGAGATGAGGGGAAAAAAAGCTTCTCCCTATGATGGCGGGCACAGGGTTCCGTGCTTTTTCTATTGGAAAAGCGGAAACCTCACTGGCGGTAAGGATATTAACGAACTCACTTCCTATACTGATGTCATGCCTACTGTCATTGATTTATGTAACCTGGAAATGGACCAAGACATATCCTTTGACGGTTTTAATTTGTCCCCACGGTTTGAAACGGATACAACCTTCTGGCCCGGGCGCATGTTGTTTTTTAACACCCCTGCAGCGGATACTCCTGCTGTATGGAATAGCTCGGTGGTTATCACCCCGGAATGGAGGTTAATTGGTGGAAGGGAACTTTACAACATGGAACGTGATTCAGCACAGCGGTGGAATGTGGCCCAATACTATCCCGGAACTCTAAACCAATTGCGTGAAGCCTACGAAGAATGGTGGAATAACATCGAGCCACACCCAGTCAATCAGCCTGCATTTGTTTTAGGCGCGAGCCCCTTTCCGGTGACGCTCACAGCCTATGACTGGCGGTCTGAGGAAGGTATTATACCATGGGATCAACAACACATCCGGCAGGCAGTTGTGGGAAATGGTGTCTGGACAATTGATGTTGAACATGCTGGTAATTATCAGTTTGAACTCCGCCGGTGGCCGAATGAAATCTCAAAAGCATTTAACGATTCATTATCTCCCCCTGTACGGGTACCCGGTTCTGAACCCGGAAGTGCGGGCATGCCTTTACAGATGGAGCTTGCAAAAATTCGTGTAGGTCCGTTCCTTGATTCAATTGCAGTGAATCCTTCTGATAAGTTTGTAAGGTTTCGAACCATGCTGAGCGAAGGACAAAATGAGGTTAAGACCTGGTTGCGGGATACTGCCGGTGTGGAGCGGGGCGCCTATTATTTGTATGTGCGCAAGTTGGATTAATGGAAAGGGTTGGAGACAACAGGCCTGTTCATTTTTATCTTCCCGTACCGTCAAGTTTGTCTTTTAGCTGTTGATAGCGTTCCTTTTCTTTTTTAAGGGCTTCTTTTAAGGTTTTTTCCTTCTTAGCAGCCTCTTCATGTTCAATCTTAATCTCTTCAAGATTTTTTGTCAGGGCTTTTTCCTGCTCTTCAAGGGTTTTTTGTTGCTTTTCTGCTTTTGCCAAAATGTCTTCAATATTGGCTGTTGCCTTTAAAGAAATGATACTGGCGGTGATGTCCTGTGCTGTTTTTGTCAAAAAGTCAATTTTGTATTCAGGTAACCGTTCACCAGAATATATTTCTATGACACCCTCAGTAAACTCATCCAGCTTTAGGGGGGCCAGAGTAAGGTAGTTGCTGTATTTTTTCCGGAGTAATTCTTCTTCATTTTCATTTTTCTTGTTTTCAAGATAGGTGTTGGGGATGTTATCAAACTGCTCAATTTCCCTGTTTCGGAAACATACACCTACCAATCCCTCACCAGGAATAAAGGAAAGGCGGTCAATATTAGTTTTGTATTTTTCAAGTGTGATTGCCTTGAGCACCAGGTGCTCCTTTTCAGAATCATTTTTGTTGGTTTCTTTCAGGTATATGGCTGTATGATTAACTTTCAGGTATTCAGAAATTGCTTCGTTTACATTTGTCAATAAAGTATCAAGACTGTCCTTTGAATTGTTAATGACTTCACCAATCCTTACCGTACCTTTGTTTTGCCAGCGCAGTTCAAATTCCTGTTTGTTTTTTTCTTCGAGTTTGGCTTCCAGTTCTTTTATAATTTGTTTTTGTTCTTCTACTTCATTTTGCCCCCGGGCAATGGCTTCCTGCAGGGTCTTCTGGTCTTTTTTGCGTTCGTTTTCACGGATTTTCAGGTAGCCTGCGATAGCAGCTATTACAAACAGTCCGATGATGGTATAAAACCACCAACTGCCCCACCATGGAGGGGTAATGTGGATATAGATGGATGCAGGGGTAGGATTCCATTTGCCGTCATTATTTGACGCCTGAACCATAAAGGTATATTTTCCAGGTGGGAGTTTTGCAAAGCTTACCTCCTGTTGTGTTCCAATATCATTCCACCTGTCCTGCAATCCCTGCATTTTATATCTGTATTGATTCATTTCGGGTTTTGTGAAATTGAGCCCGATAAATTTAAAAACCAATGCTGACTGGTCGTAGTTCAACCGGATTGAATCGACAAATTTCACATCTTTTTTAAGAATGGAATCAGCAATGAAATGATTGACTTCATTATAATTGATTTTTAACCCGGTGATATAAGTTGGAGGTAAGAAGGTGTTCTCTTTTATTTCGCCGGGTAAAAACAGATTAAACCCATTGTTGCCACCAAACAACATTTCTCCCTGGGAAGATACATGTTTTGAGCCGGGAAAGAAAACGGTGCCCTGTATTCCATCTTCTATAGTAAATACTATTTTATTGCTGAAATCTTCATCAGTTTTTATTAATCCGTTATTGGCAGCAAACCAATAATTGCGCTGCTTGTCCTGTAATATGCTTGAGGGCACTATACCTTCAAGTATTTCGTAATTTTCTGCGAGGTTTGTAAAGTTTTCTTCTTCATAATCAAATGCAATGAGTCCGGAGCTGGTACTGATTATCATTTGATTATCATGTTGGTTTTCAAAAAAATCGAATATCTGGATGCCATCGATGGATTTCACATCCAGAATATCTTCAGGAGAAAATGTTTTGGCATTGTATCCATCATTATCGGGTTTTAGAAGTGTAATTCCCTGTTCTGAGAACCCTAACCAGATATTGTTTTTTGAATCGGCATGAACATGGTCTATCCGATCAGTTGGTATGTTTTCTGAGTTTTCGGTGAGCATGTTTTCACGGGTAACAGCTTCAAACCTGTTTTTTTCCGGGTCGAAAAAACCGAGCCTGCCTTTACCGTCATCAGTAAAGCCATACCATGTCCGGTTGTTGTTATCCACATCCAATCCAGTGATGTTATGGCGCGGTGGGGAGGATTGGTTGGCAGGGGTATGATAAAAATGGATGAACGAATCTGCTTCTGCCGGTTTGAGAAAAATGCCGTTGTTAAAGCTTGTAGCCCATAAATTTCCCTGATTGTCGGTTTTCACAACATTCAGATCAACGACAGGCTGATTGGTTTGGCTGTGCATTAAATCAACCCTGGCAAACCGGTTATCCTGGCGATACCAATAATTCAATCCGTTATTTTCCGTGACGATATAATAATTTCCTGCATTGTCTTCAGCAAAGCTTTTTATGGCATTTCCTGTGAGTTCATTATCGTATTTTCCTGTTTTGCGGATATGATGAAATTTTTTCCAACTCGGATCATAGTAACTCAATCCGCCATCAAAGCACCATAGCCACAGGATATTCTGTATTCCTCTGGTTATATTATGAACTCCGTTGGTGGAAATGCTGTTTTCATCCCGGAAATCGTGGGTATAGTAGTCGAATAACCCGGTTTCGGGGTCATAAATGTTTAATCCGTTGGCATCAGTTCCGAATGCCACCCGTCCATCGCCCATATCACCAATGTCGCGGATATCGAAATAATTAACCGTCTTTTTATTTTTAATCTGCTCAGGATTAGGTGTGAACATCGTAAAAGAGTCGACCTGGGGATCATACATTTTCACCCCATGAGATGCAGTGGCAAACCACACTTTACCGTATTGATCAACAAAAACCTTTTGATATAAGGCAACTGGCCCTGAAAAATCATTTCCATCTTCAATGAACCGTGAAGTTTGGTCTTTTAAGGAATAAATAACAATGCCGGTATAATCAACGCCAATATAAATTTCGTCTCTCTCCTTATGATATCCGGCATAGGTGGCATTTTGCAAAATAATATCCTGATTGACTCCAGCCGGCAGATTCAGCGCTACGGATTCAAACCTGTCTTTTTCCCGGTTGTATTTGTAAAAACCTCTGGCGGCAACCCAGATATCCCCATGCTTGTCTACAAAAACGGTGTAAATCTCACCGCTAAAATTTACTTCATTACCCTTTTTATCAATGGCTGTATTGTAATGCCTGAAATAGTCTTTGGTGTAATGATAGCGGGCCATGGAGTTTAGGGCTCCAAACCATAAATCACCAAGTGAATCTTCAGTAGTGGAATAGACCCGGGTTTTCAGGGATACCGTATCATCAATGTTAACCGTATATTTTTTAAATTCATTCCCATCAAATCGCTGGACAACAAATGCACTAATCCACAAAAAACCTTTTGAATCCCTGTATAGAAAAGCCTCATTATCGAGGGTTAATCCGTCATCGACAGTAAAGTGGTTAAATGTTAAATGGTTGCTTTGTATTTGAGCAAATCCTTTTTGAACAGAAATGAAAGCAAGGATTATAATACATCCCCAATGAATGTTTTTAATGATTTGTTTAACAGAAGTGAAATATGTAATAATTTTTTTATACGTTCCCATCCCGTTCTCAATTATTCTTCCATGTTTTTGTGTCAAGCTCGGCCTGAAGTTTTTCATTTTGTTCTACCAGATCCTTCAATTCTTTCTCGTATGTTTCCTGTTTTCTCAGGTATTCTTCACGAGTAGCGGTCATTTCCTCAATGTTTTGCCTTATTTCTTCTTGTTGTGACTGTAATCTTTCAGATTGAAGCTGAGATTCCTCAACCATGTTACTCAGCTGTTGGTTAAGTTTGGTATTACGAATCACCACCGCAAGCAGGTTGCCTATTTTTTGTATAAATTCACGTTTTACAGGTTTAATTTTGGTGAAACTGCCAATCAATATAACCCCTTCTTTTACCTCCTCATGCTTGATAGGTGTTAAAAGAATCTGACGGGGTGCTTTTTCTCCAAGTCCTGATTTTATAAGGGTAAAATCTTTTGTGTTTCTAAGGAGAATTTGTTTTTCCTCAAGGAAACATTTAATTACCGGATTTTTTTTGTCATCAGCCTCAATTCTGAAGTTGATATGTTCTTTTGGTGCTGCATACCCTCCTTCAAATCGCAGGGCGGTGTTATTTTGTGATCCCTTTAAACCGTTGTTTTCGGTGATGTAAATTTCGCCCTGGTCTGCCTCCAGGTATTCAATGAGAAAAGAAATGACTTTTTGAGCAAGCAGGGTCATATTATTCCTGTACTGACTGGTAATAGAGGAAAAATTGGCTAATCCGGTATTGATCCATTTCAGCTCAAAATCTTCCCTTTCAACTGAGCGGATGGCTTGTTTCTGGAAAATTACCTGTTCTTTCTGGTTTTGCAGTTCTTTATCTTCTTTTTCCAGCATTTCCTGCATTTGTTCTTTGTCCTGCTGATGCTGCATTTTTCTGAAACGCTGATATGCAATAATCATTGCTATAATAATAAAACCAATGAGGATGTAGAATACGGCTGTTTGATGAAAGGGCTTATTAATCTTAATATCCAGCTTTATGCCTTCACGATTAAAATACCCGTCATTGTTGGATCCTATGATATGAAGGGTATAGTTTCCCGGAGTAAGGTTGTTGAAGTATATGCGGTGTTGGAAACCCAGGTCAATGAGGGTGTCATTCAAACCAATAAGCTGGTACTTATACATGTTTTTTTCAGGATTGCTGAGATTTAAGGCAGCAAATTCAATCCCAAAAGTAGATTCTTTATGCGAAAGCACAATGCTTTCGGTTTTGGTTATGCTTTTTTTTAAGGGACTATTTTCATCGCGATGCGTTACAGGTTGATTATCAAAGAGCAGATTGGTAATTACCAGCCCGGGAATATACTGGTTATCCTTAATTTCAGAAGGCCTGAACACATTAAAGCCATCAATTCCGCCAAAGAAAAGCCGATCACCGTCTTTGGTGGAAGAATTTCTTTTGAACTGCTTGCTTTGCAGGCCGTCTTCTTTTGTATACTGGTCTGTTGAATAATCGTCAGGATTGAACCGGAACAAGCCTTCCGCAGTACCCATCCAGATATTGTTATTTTCATCAACCTGTAGGGAATAAATGTAAGCATCGGGCAGTCCAAAATTGCTCCTGAACCTCCGGAAAGCATCCTGTTCATAGATGTATTGATGCAACCCGCCATCGGTGGCTATCCAAAGACGACCCTGATTATCGCTTACTGCGTCCCAAACATTTTCTGAAGCAAGGGCAGTTGAATCAATAGGGTTGGCAGCAAAATGCGTGAAGGCACCGGTTTCTTTGTCGAATTTTGTTATTCCGCACCCTTCATGCGAAAACCATAATAAGCCGTATGAATCTTCGTAGATATCCATTACCGTATTGCATCCCAGGCTGTTTGCGCCGGACGCACCATACCGTATGAAGCGGTCATTTTCACGATCATACATGGCCATACCCCCTTCTTCAGAATTGTGAAAACCTACCCAGAATGTATTATCACTATCAAGAAGAAGTCCCCAGACATTATCTTTTGGTATGGAATAAGGGTCATCCGGATCATTCCAGTAAGTCTTAAAGGTACCATCAGAAGGATCAAAAAGATTTAAACCACCGGCCCAAGTACTCACCCAGATTTTGTTGCCAATGTCGTGTTCCAGAAAAATCACGTTATCCGAACCTATGGTGCCGGGATCACCTGCATCATGACGGTATATTTGAATCGACTCATCTTCCAGGTCAAGTACATTCAGCCCTCCTTTGTCTGTGGCTATGTATACTATGGACTTGTCTGTTTTGTCAACCAGAAGGCTGTTTATTGAATTATTGCTAAAAGTGGTGTCTTTGTATGGGTTTTGAGTATAATGCCTGAATGATTTTCTGGAAGGATCATAATAGCTCAATCCACCATCACGTGTGGTTATCCATACTATGTTCTGTTTATCTGTGGTTATTCCGCTTACCCGGTTGCCCGACAGGCTTCCGGGTTTGGTTAGATCATGAAAAAACCTGGCATTAACTTCATGATTTTTTGTATGAATAACTACAACGCCTTCCTCCTGCATTCCAACCCACAAGGAGGTGTCATTGAAGCTGAAAAGTCCGGTTATGGAGGATCCGGTGTTTATTTTCTCAGAAAGATTAATAATTTCAGTTTGCCGGGTAAAGATATTCATTTTTTCCAGCAGGCCGTTTTTCAGGCCCGCCCATAGCATATTGTTAGTCCGGTCAAAAACAAGATCACTTACCGCCGAATTTGTGCTTAAATATTCTGGAATAGCATCCTGTAACTCAAGTGTACTTATGATAGCTTTTCGTTCAATATCGAATAACAGAATGCTTCCCTCGCCTGTACCTATCCATATTTGATGCAGGGGTTCTATATAAACTGCTGTGGTAGCCTCAAGATTGCCCGATGAATATGTTTTTTCATCCATGCTGACGGATACAGAGGTAAATTCATTCTTTATGCTGTCAAAAACAGCTATTAATTTTCCAATTGCCCAGGTTGTATTGGTGTTATCAGTTATGAAACTTCTAACTCCCTGTTTAATATCAGCTAAATCTTTACTGCGGGTTAGATTCCCCAGAGAAAAGTTATCGAATTCCCGGTTGTAGGCAATTAATCCTGAGTCCGTGGCAAAGTATAATAAATTATTTCCGGTATCAAAGTAATCATTTACCTGAAATCCGGGCCAGCCAGTACCTTCATCGGTGGGTTGGTAAGGATAAAAACTGTATCCATCATATTTATTAATAACCTCACCTGTGACAACCCATAAGAACCCTTCGGAATCCCTGAATGCTGATGTTGCATCATTTGAAAAAAGTCCGTCAGTGGCTGTGCGGGTGTTAAATACAAGTTCTTTAATGCTTGATTGTGCTGCTGCATGATGCATGGAAAGACTCAGGAAAATAATTATTATTGAATATCTGATATAAAATGCTTTCTCAGTACGATATGCCTTCATAAGCTCCACATTCATGTTGCATCAAATATACAACGAAAGTTAGTAAAAATTATTTATCGGACAAACTATTGGCCTGTTTAACGATCATTGCACAAGGGAGAAAAATGATTATTTGGTTTAACCGGTTATAATTTAAGAAAGATGTTGCTTATACTTCGCATTCATATCAAGTTGTTTTTGAATGGATAATTCCAGTTCTTTTTCCTCTTTTGCTGCAATTTCATGCCGCAGTCGTATTTGTTGTAGTTTTTCTGTGAGCTGTTTTTCCTGTTCTTGTAAGAGCTGTCTTTGTTCCTCGGCCTTTTGGAGAATTGCCTCAATGTTTGAGGATGTGCGCAGGGCAACAACCGTGGCAGTGAGCTCACCTGCAATTTTTTCGAGGAATTGGATTTTATAATCAGCGAGCTTCTCAGCAGAGCATATTTCGATTACGCCCTCCAAAAATTCGTCTTGTTTAAGGGGTATCAAGGTAAGATGTTCGGAAGCTTCTAAATTTTTATCCTTGATTACTCCGCTGGAATGGCCTGTTAGATATGTGGCCGGGACATCATTCACCTGAATGATTTCTTTGTCGAGATAACAGATACCTACCAGCCCTTCGCCGGCATAGAAACTTAATTCGTTTATGTTATTCTTCGAATCATTCTGGGTTGAGGCTTTTAACAGCAGTTGAACTTTTTCAGACTCACCTTCATCATTCCTGAGGTATATTGCAGTGTGTTTTGTTTCAAGATACTCAAGCAAAGCCTTATTAAAGCTGGTAAGCAACATATCAATACTGTCTCTGGAATTATTTATGATTTCTCCAAATTTTACGGCTCCTTTGTTTTGCCATCGAAGCTCAAACTCTGCTTTTTCTTTTTCTTTTAACTCTGCTTCAAGTTCCTGAACTATTCTTTTTTGCTCTGCAATTTCGGCCTCGCCTTTACTTATTTCATTCTGAATCAGTTTTTGATCCTGTTTTTGTTCTTTTTCCCTGATTCTTAAATATGTTAATATTGCGGCAAAAACCATAAAGCCCAGAATGGAATAGAACCACCATGTGCGCCACCAGGGAGGTGTGATGTCAATAAAAATGCTTGCAGGTTCCGGATTCCAAATCCCATCATTGTTTGATGCCTGAACCATGAAGGTATAATCGCCCGGTGGAAGGTCGGCAAAACTTACGTTACGTTGTGAACCTATTTCTACCCAGTCTTTTTGTAACCCTTGCATTTTGTAACGGTACTTATTGTACTGAGGCATTGTGAAATTCAAGCCTACAAAACTGAAGCCTAAGGTGTTTTGATCGTAATGAAGTTCGAGTGAATCTACAAAGCCAATGGCTTTTGATACCAGGGAATCAGCATTAAACTGGTTTATTTCCCTGTTATTAACCTCTATTTTGGTAATAAAAACCGGTGGCAGGTATTTATTTTCCTGGATATTCGAAGGGATAAACAGGTTAAATCCGTTATTCCCACCTAAAATAAATTCACCCCGTGAAGTAATAAGTTTTGAGGCATTAAAAAACCTGTTACCCTGAATCCCTTCTTCAATGGTATAAGTGGTTACTTGTTTAAAATCCCTGTCAGTTTTAATAAGTCCTGATTCGCTTGTTAACCAATAGAAATTGCTTGTATCCTTTAGCATGGATCGAAAAGCCATGGTATTTAAGTCTTCTTTGCCCGTATCTGTTTTTTTTATCTTGTTCTTCTTGTAATTAAATTGAAATAAACCCTGGGAGGTGCTAATGATCAGCAGGTTTTTTTCTACATCATGTACTGCATCAAAAAACTCCACATCTTCGGCCTGTTTCCCCAGGCTGTAAAAGACTATGGGGAGGTCCGGATTATCCAGTGAAATTCTGCCCATTCCCTGACCATTTAACCCAATCCAAAGATTGTTTGATTCGTCTGTCATGAGAAGGGAAATCCCCGCATTGTACCAATTGTCCGGTATATCATTCTCATGTGTGTTTGCATAGTGCATGAATTGCTCTTTTTCAGGATCGAAATAATCAAGGCCGCCATTTACGGCATTTTGATAGGAAATCCACACCCTGCCCTTATGATCAGTGACAATGCCTGTGACATCATCGCCTGAGGGTGAATTGGTGTTTTCGGAATGATAATAATGAATGGTGTCGTTTAGGCGTGGAGAATATCTGAATATTCCCGCATCAGCGCTTCCGAACCAAATGTCACCATCAGCATCCCTGGTAACAGCCTGGAAGTTTTTAACCGGTTTATTGGTCCGTGCATTCAAGAATTCAGTGTGCATGAATTTTTCCTGGATTCTGTTCCAGTAATTAACTCCGCCCTCTTTCGTTGTGATCCAAATATTTCCTGTGTTGTCTTCTGCAAATCCTGTTATGGTGTTGTCTGTGAGTTCATTTTCATATTTACCAGTTTTCCGGTAATGCTCAAATCTTTTCCAGTTTGGGTCATAATAACTGATTCCTCCGTCAAAACAGAAAAGCCAAAGGATATTCTGGGGCCCTGTGATAATATTGGTTACCCCATTGGTAGCAATGCTGTTCGGGTTTTTATAATCGTGTAAATAATACTCAAACAGCCCTGTTTCAGGATCAAATATATTCAATCCTTTTGAGTCGGTTCCTAAAGCTACCTTTCCATTATACATGAGGCCAAGGCTCCGGATGTCGGGATAATTAACCGAAGTATGATCGTCGGTTTTTCCCGGTTCAATGGTGTATTGGGTAAAAGAATCAGTGAATGGATCATAGACTATTGCACCATGACTTACTGTAGCCACCCACACTTTACCCTGCTTATCAACCAGTATATCCTGGTATTCAGATGAGGGGTGCCCGGTAATTTGACCTGAAGGTAAAAACCGGGTGTTTTTATCTTTAATGGAGTATATCAGAAGACCATAATAGTTCACCCCAATGTATATCTCGTCTCTGATTGGACTGTAAGCACTCACGGCTTCATCATTGAAGATATATTCTTCATCCAGTCCTTGCAAATTATACGGGACAACATCGAAATAATCCTTTCCAGGATTGTATTTATAGATGCCTCCGCTGGCAATCCAAACCTCACCGGCTTTATCGATAATTACATCCAAAACAGCTGGTGGTAGGGGGTATTGTTGATTGTTTTCATCATAAGCATAATTATACCTTTTAAAGTATCCCCTCTGGTAAAAATACCTGTTAATGCCCCCATAGGCACCCATCCAGAGATCACCAACGGAATCCATCGCTACACACATAACATTCCCTTCTGGAGAAAGGGTGTCTTGTGTGTCTGTATTGTAATTATAAAACTCATAGCCATCATAGCGTTCCAGAGCTTCACCACCAATCCATAAATATCCATAAGGATCCCTGTACATGCGGGTTTCATTATCAAGAACAAGACCATCATCTACTGTAATGTGCTCAAAAGTAAGTTTCTCCTGGTTTTGAGCGAATGCTGTTTCATTTAAACAGCTAAAGAAAAAAGAGCAGATTGTAAAAAGAATCACCTTTTCATTAACCTTAGGTGACAGGAATATTTTGTAATTATTAAATACGTTTCGCATCTGAGATCAGTAATTTTCAGTTCAACTTTTTCCGGACTTCATTTTTTCTTTCAGAAGTTTGTTTTCCTTTAATAGCTTCTCCAGCTTATTGTTCATTGTACTTTTCTTCCTCAAGAATTCCTCCTCTGTGGCTGAAAGCTCCTCAAGGTTTTGCCGCAATTCCTCTTGTTGCGATTGAAGTTGCTCAGATTGAATCTGAGATTCTTTCAGCATTTGATTTAGTTGTTTGTTAAGCTTTGTGTTTTTAATTACTACAGCCAGCATGGAAGCAATTTTTTGGATAAACTCCCTTTTATACGGTCTTGGCTTTTTATAAGTGCCAATGAGGATTACGCCTTCCTTGAATTCCTCATGCATGATGGGTGTCAAAAGAATGTATTTGGGTTGTTTTTCTCCTAATCCTGAGGTGATTTTCAGATCAATGCCATGGCCGTTTTGCAGCTCTTGTTTTTCTTTTAAGAAACAGGATACAATGTAATTGGCTTCATCTGATATGTTAAAAACAGCGTTGAGGTGCTCTTTATTGGCGGCATAACCACCGGTATATTTTAAAACCGCAGTACCATCCGCCCTTTTTTTAGATACATTGTTTTCATTATCTTCTGCAATAAATATCTCTCCCTGATCCGCGTCAAGATAATCAGCCAAAAAAGTGATTACCCGTTGTGAGAGCTGCTCCAGATTATTTCTGTATTTGCTGGTTATATCAGAAAACTCCGCTATTCCTGTGTTGGTCCATTTAAGTTCATAGTCTTCTCTTTCTTGTGACCGGATGGCTTGTTTTTGAAATACAACCTGAGTTTTCTGGTCATGTGCTTCCTTCCGGGCATTTTTTAAAAGCTCTTCCATGCGTTTTTTATCTGTCTGGTGTTGTTTTTTTCGGAATCGCTGATAGAAAACTATTAACGCAACTACAAACAAACCCAATAAAATATAAAATAAGGCGGTTTTCTGGAAAGGTTTTTTAACTGTTATCCTCACAGAGGCTCCTTCCGTGTTCCAGTAGCCATCATTGTTAGCACCTTGCACATGCAATGTATAATCTCCCGGTGCGAGATTATTAAAATACACCCTGTTTTGTTCTCCCAGATAAATAGCAGTGTCATTCAAACCAATAAGTTGATACTGATAGGTGTTCTTATCGGGACTGCTAAGATTTAAGGCTGCGAATTCCACTCCAAAAGTGGATTGGTGGGATGAAAGAATAATTTTTTTTGTTCTGGAAATATGTTGTTCCAGGGGACTTTTTTTATCCTTATAAGTAACCGACTGGTTATTAAACAAAAAATCGGTTAACACCACGGGTGGCACAAATGTATTATCTTTAATATCGGAAGGATAAAAAACATTAAATCCATCAATGCCACCGAAAAATAATTGTCCGCGCATGTTCCTTGCGGAAGAACCGGTTTTAAACCTCAGTCCCTGTAATCCATCATCTTTGGTATACCTGTCAACCTCAAGCGTTTTGGGGTTAAATCTGTACAGTCCACTTGCCGTTCCGAGCCACAGGTTATTATCTTCGCCTGATTGAATGGAAAAAACATAATCGTCGGGCAGGCCGTAATCACTCCGGTATCGTTTGAAATGGTTTTTTTCATATAAAAACTCATGGAGTCCTCCTGAGGTGGCAACCCAAAGCCTGTCATTATCATCATGATACATAGCCCAGGCTATTCCACTGCTTAGTGCAGTAGAATCATTGATATTCGGGGCATAGTTGGTAAATGTTTCGGTTTCTTTGTTATACCGATCAATGCCACAACTCTGTGACAGAAACCATATATCGCCGTATTTATCTTCATAAATGGCCATGATAGCATCACAGCTGATTGTTTTATCGCTGGCAGATGCTTTGTACCTTATAAACCGGTCATTCTCCCTGTCGTACTTTGCCATTCCTCCTTCAGTGGCCCAACTAAATCCTATCCATACTTCATTATCGCTGTCTACAAGCAATCCCCAGGCGTTGTTACTCGGAATGGAATATGGATCATCCGGATCATGCCAATAGGTCTTTACATTATTGGTTTCAGGGTCAAAAAGATTAAGGCCACCTGCCCAGGTAGAAACCCATATTTTGCCCGAAGCCTCCTGATCAAGCATGATCATGTTATTGGATCCAAAGGAGTTTGGATCGTCCGGGTCATGTTGCAGGACTTCAATTTCCTCTGTCTCCAGATTAAAAATATTAAGCCCGCCTTTATCTGTTGCAATGTATACCCTGGATTGATTATCAGGATCGGTCAACAAGTGGTTTATAGCGTTGTTGGAAAAGGTTTTTTCCACATACGGATTTTGAGTGTAGTGTCTGAAGGCTTTATGGGCAGGATCATAATAGCTAATCCCTCTATCATTAGTAGCAATCCAAACCATATCCTGCAGTCCCCGGTTTAAATCCATTATTTCGTTACCCGAGATGCCATCCGGATTCTGTAAGCTGTGGGTAAACCAGGCATCTACTGTGTTAAAATTTTTGTTTATTACAAGTATACCTTCAGTTGCTGTGCCTACCCATAAGGAGGTATCGTTGTAATTAAAAAGTGTGGTTATGTGATTGCCCTGTTCAAGTGTGTCAGAGAGGTTTATTGTTTCGGTAACATGGTTTTTCGTGTCAATCTTTTTTAAATCACCTGAGGCCACGGCAGTCCACAAAATTCCTGTTGCTTTTTCAAAGTACATATCGCGGATGCCTTGTTTTTGAATATTTCCGGATAACAAGGGTTGCTCTGGAATTATGCTGTCAGTCAGTTGATTATTAAGGATGTTATAAAAGAATATTTTACCGGCACCGGTACCTACAAGGATTTGATGATTTGCTTCATCGTATGCAGCACTTGTAACAGTTTCATTTGTAATACTTTCTGTAAGAGGAAGGAATTCGCCTTTTTTATCATATCGAAAGATTCGGTTTCCTATGGCCCAAATGGCATTGTTTTTATCGGTGATCAACTTTTTTATAGGCTGCTTTTCCTGGTCTGTATTCAATGCCACAAAAGCGAAATGGTCAAATTCTTTTTTCAATGTAACCATTCCATGGCTGGTAGCCAGCAGTATTTCCTGATCACTGCTTTCTGAAATATCGTACACAGTCAAACCTTTCCAGGAGGTATTATCCTCAAGCACAGGATATCGCGTAAATGAATACCCGTCATACTTATTAAACACTCCTTCAGCAAAAACCCATAAGTATCCTTCTGAATCACGAAACACTTTTTTTGTTTCGTTTGATGACAATCCATCTGAAGCATCGATTTTTTTAAAGGAAAGATCCTTGATTGAGGACTGAGCCATCAGGATTGATAAATTGAATGCAAAATTTACTGAAAATAGCAGTATCCAGGATAAGATGATTTTTTCTTTCATTGAACTGTCAGACATATTTACCAAAAAATGAAAATAATAAAAAATTATGGATTATACATTTTATTTTATAAAAAGCAAAGTATTCAGTAAATTATATTATTATATAGTTCATAGCCTGGGTTTTAATTATTTTAATCTTACCTGATTTATAGAACTTGCCTGTTCTTTTTCCTTTACGGTCTAAAAATTAAATTGTTTTGTAATATTTATTCCTTTCACCATTATCAAATATTTTTCTTTGTATGCTAAAAATTATGGTTGTACCATTAAAAGTTAGATTATTCCTGGTTTTGACTTGTTGATATTTTTTGTACTTTGCGGTCGAAAATAAATTATAGCTAAATTAAGATGCTACTGTCATGAAAAAATATGGTTCATTTTTAATTGTGCTGATTACATTTCTCAGCTGTACCCCTAATCCTTCAAAATTGCATACCATTGATGAGCTTGCCTATCCAAATGTGTCGGCTCTGTTAAATAACATGCATGAACTTTCAAAGGAAGGTGTGATGTTTGGACACCAGGATGACTTAGCCTATGGCGTAGGTTGGAGTTACGAGCCAGGCCGGTCAGATGTAGCTGAAGTAACCGGTAGTTTACCGGCAGTATTTGGCTGGGATATTGGTGCGCTTGGATTAGGTGTTGAAGAAAATCTTGATGGCGTGCCTTTTTCGAAGATGAAAGAATTTATGATCGATGTTTACGAAAAAGGAGGCATCAATACAGTAAGCTGGCATACCTATAATCCCATTACGAAAGAAGATTCATGGGCCGATACCAAGGAACCAAACCCAACAGTCAGTAAGATTTTGCCCGGAGCTGAGCATCATGCAGCTTATGTGAATATGCTTGATAAGGTAGCCGACTTTTTCCTTGATTTGAAAGTTGGAGATATGGAATATGTTCCGGTCATCTTCAGGCCTTTTCATGAAAACAACGGAGGATGGTTCTGGTGGGGTGATATTCATTGTACACCAGAGGATTATAAAATGTTGTTTCAGTTTACGGTTGAATATCTCAGGGATAAAAAGAATGTGCATAACCTTCTTTACAGTTACTCTCCCGACCGAGGCTTTGACACAGCAGAGGAATACCTTGAGCGATATCCCGGAAACGATTATGTAGATATTATTGGCAATGATAATTACTGGGATTTTAATCCAAATGGTGGAGGATTGAAAGCCGTTTCTAAAAAACTGGAAATCATCTCTAATCTGGCTAAAGAAAACAATAAAGTGGCTGCCATGACAGAGACAGGATTTGAATCGATTACCGATACAAGTTGGTATACCCAAAGGCTGTATAAAGCCATCACAGATACAGCTTTTGATATTCGGATTTCGTATGTGCTTGTATGGCGCAATTTTAACGAAAAGCATCATTATGCTCCTTATCCCGGTCATCCGGCAGCAGAAGATTTTAAAGTTTTTAAAGCCAAAGAAGATATTTTTTTCCTGGATGAAATTCCGGAAATGTATAACAAGAATTAATACCTAAGCTTGAACTAAACTATGGTCCCCGGTTGAACGATCGGGGATTTTTTTTACTCTTGCTTATCAATCTGTTCCAACCTGCTTGATTTATAGGTTTTTTTCTTAGTGAATTTTGAAGTTTTGGTGTCTTTTTGGTTAAAATTCTTACAACTAACTTTTTTTGAAATGAATCAATTCTGAAATTGATTATTACAATTAATCAATGAAAACCTGCCATACGTCAAATTCCGTCAAAGGTGCTTATTTCAGAGCGAAAGATTTTTTTTTTTGTTTGTTGAATCAAAAAGAGGCATTCTTCCGGTTTCAAACCAAAGCCTGCTTATTTATTATAATATTAAGAAACAATATTTTATAAGATAGATTATAATTTGTTTTGGGGGTATGTTCATTATTCTGAAAATAAAATCATGTCTGTCAACCATAAGGGCAGAACTAAAATCTCATGAATGGCTTGCTAAATCTGGATTTGCTTTGTCATATTGATGGTAACCTTAAGGTATATTTTACCGTTAAATTGATTTGAAATGACGATAAAAAAAAATCAGGGCACTGAATAATTTAATTTTTGATTAATTACGAGAAGGTAAGATTTTGCTGAATGAAAATGAAAATTAATGTTATCGCGGGATTTATATTAGGGTTTCTGTTTTTATCCTATCATGTGTCTGGTCAAACATCGCAACCAACAGGAGGTGACTGGCATACAGGTTCAACCTGGATCGGAGGTAGTGTACCTGCAACAAACCAAACAACTATTTTGGTAGACGGGACTGTTGTTTCCAACTTTGATCTTAACTTCAATACAAAAGTAACACTTACGGTAAATAATAATGATACCTTAATTATTAATGGCAATCTTACCTTCAATACCCAAGCAAAGCTTAATGTTTATTCAGGAGCTGTATTGATAGTAAGAGGTAACCTTACAAGTAATCCAAACCTCAATTTAAGCACAGATGCTTACCTTGTAGTAACGGGTAATCTTGAAATAAAAACTAACAGTGATTTAACAAGTTCAATGGAACCTTCTAAAATATTTATAGGAGGTACCATTACATCTCATAATAACACAACTGGTAATGTATTGGATTGTCCTGGCAATACCGGTTATAATTCAGGCTGCAACTATGGTAATCTGGTAGATTTAATAAATGATCCAATATTTGAAATTATTAATGATGCATGCACCCCGGCGGTTTCGTATTATACCGGTGGCGAACCATCCTCTAACAGCCCGGTTGCCATTGGAGGGACAATAAATCTAAGTGCCAATCCCAATCCGGGTTCCGGGGCTTCCTTTGTAGCCTTTGCCTGGAGCGGCCCAAACGGGTTTCAATATAATTCAACAAGTAGTCCGGGCACCTCCATATCCAACGCAGATGCTTCCATGAGTGGGTACTATACGTTTGTTGCCATGAATAGTGAGGGTTGTTATGTAAAAGACTCCACTTATGTGCTTGTAAACGATTGTTGTGGTGGGGCATCTTATTATAGCCTTGATAACCATCAGGGTGATTGGAATGACATGAACACATGGGGAAACCCCGATGATGCCTGGAGACCGTTACCTCCACCAACCGATGGTAGTAGTACCGGCCATAACCAATCCTTATGCATAAACGGATATGTAACACTCAATGGCGATTTAACATTAAATAATAACAACTGGACAATCTGTGACACCCTGGTAATTACAGGTAACCTTAATACCGGTAGTTTTTCACTGGATGTTGTGTCCGGAGGAATATTAATCGTTTTAGGTGATTATACCGGAACGAACGGTACATTTGATAATTCAGGCGATGTAATTGTTGCCGGTGAAGCAAGCGATAATTATACCCTGGGTGGGACTGGCAATACTTACCTGTTTGATACATCACCTTCTGGTAATTTCAATAGTGGGTTCGTCAGTGCCGGCGATGAGACTACCTTGCAGGCAAACGACCCGGAATTATACGCTTTTTTCCAATCGGCACTTTGTGGAGGAGGCGTTTCTGCAGGCACCATCAGTGGGAACCAAACAATTTGTTCAGGAAGTCAGGCTTCTGAAATATCAAATGTATCGGAAGGTAGTCCGGCAGGTAGTATTTCGTATTCATGGTATTATTCAACAAACAGCACAAATCCATCTACCGGTACCTGGTCGGTTGTAACAGATTCCACAGGTAATTCATTATATCCGGGTGCGTTAACTCAAACAACATCGTATTACAGATTAGCTACCCTTGGGGCAGGTTGCAGGGCAATGTCCAACGTTGTGACAGTCACAGTGAATTCCTTGCCTACGCCTTCAATTACTGCCGGTAACACCACCGTTTGTGAGTTTGAAACTACGAATTATTTGACTGATGCCACAGGCACTATTACCTGGAGTGTGTCGGGTGGAACAATTATTTCAGGGCAGGGTACAAACACCATCGAAATACAATGGGCAGAATTAGTGTCTCCTGCCACTTCAGCAACTGGTTCGGTAACAATTGAAGAAAACAATGGCTCCTGTACGGGCACCGACGTATTGAACACCACGATAAATCTTATACCCAATACCGGTCCAACCTATCGAAAGCCTAACAATTAGTATGAACCGGGCGAGGGCTATGGGTGATGATTTTATCCCCGTCCTTTTACCCCTGGATAATACGTTTGAACAGGTTGGCTTTGCCAGTATTCCTTTGAGTCGATATCCATAATGGTAAGTTTGCCACCATTCCATCCGGCTCCGGTATCAATCATTCTTATTTCTGAAAATTTCAAAGGTTTGGTGCTGTTCATTTTCAGTGTCGGGGTATGTCCTAAATATACTTCGTCAAATTCAGTGATTTGTCCGTCCTTTCTGTTCATGGCTTTTTCAAGCAGGGAACGATCCCATAAAAATACGGATCTGCCTTGCTCAGACAGGGGAATGTCAGGGAGTATTCCTCCGTGGACAAACAATTTATTTTCCATGACAAAATAATCATAAGCCCTGGCAAGAAAGTCAATATGCTCCTGTGGAATCCCCTCCTGATAGCTTTTCATGGTGGCATAACCTCCCTGAGGAAGCCACACATCATTTATCTCATTGTCCTTCATCCATTGACAGGCCCATTCATCATGGTTCCCCATGATGTAAATGAGGTTTTTTATATTCAACAGCTGGTCAATGGAACTGCGGACGTCCGGCCATCCGTCGCACACATCTCCCAAACAGATTAATTGATCGTTGTTGTTATCAAATCCGGAAAACTCAAGACAATCCGTTAAGGCTTTTCCTGCGCCATGTATATCTCCTAAAACAAATCTTTTACCCATGGTAGTCTGATGTTTTTATTTCTTTATTAACCGGGCCAGATACCCATAATGTTCATCGCGCAGGATTATTTCGAACATGTAGCCAGATTCGAGCGCTAGTTTTTCAGCCATGTTTTCATCGATATACAACCAATTAAAGGATGGGGAAATGTGCTGTTTATATTTCATTTGGTAAGGTACAATACCATAGTAGTTGTCATTTGGCTGTTTCTGCCATTTTGGTATTGGTTTGTCAAATAAATAACGGATATCAGAGGTGTCAAAATATACGGCACCTGTGGGGGATAAGAGTTTTTTTAATTGCTCTAACAGCCTGATGTACCCTTGTGGTGTCCCGGCAAGGCCAATACCGTTCATCAGCAGGAATATGGTGTCGAACCTCTGATGCTCCAGGGTGAAAATATCTGCTTCCATTGCTTTTTTTATTCCCCGGGCCCTCATGCCTTCTACAGCCCCGGGGGAGGTGTCTATTGCAGTTACATCCAGGCCTTTTTCCTGTAAATACAACGCATGGCTTCCTGCCCCGGCTCCAGCATCCAGAGTTCTGCCCTTAGCATGATCCAGGGCTTTTTTTTCAAGAGTTGGCATGTCGGGGTATGATCTGAACAGGTAATCCACGGTTATGATGTCATTAGCAAAATCAGGAGATAAGATGGTGATTTCCTTTTCGGCCTTATTCCGGATTTTATCCAGAATAGCCTGTCCCATTGGATCGTTATAAGATTTTATAGTCATCGCCCTGGGTGTTTAGTTTGCTAATGATTAAACTAATACCGGTCAATTTTTCTTTTCACTTTGATGATGTCCCCTGTTTTGGAAAATATCTTAGAAACAATTGTTCACTTCCTAAAATGCCAAAATAGTCAAATTTTAAACAATTTGAAATGCACGGAAGATATTTAACCGGTTATCTGTTGAGGCAGATTTTAATTTATCGGCCGGGATGGAGATATAATAACATCCTATGTTGGTTTTAACCGGTAATAAAAATCTTTTTATGGCGTAACCCGAAGAAAAGTATATCTTTGCGTTTCTCAACATTTCTTATAAATAAACAGTAGATCTATTATGAAAATAGGTGTGTTAAAAGAACCTCAGGGCGAGAATCGTGTTGCATTTTTACCGGAAGGAGTTACTGAGCTGATAAATCAAAAAGTGGATGTTTCCGTTGAAAAGGGGGCTGGCAAAAGGGCCTTTGTTACTGATGAGGACTATAAAAATGTAGGTGCTGAAATTACCGATGCCAAAAGCATTTTCAGTGATTGTGAGATTGTCATCCGGATATCGGCCTTCACAAGTGATGAGGTGAAAAAATTTAAGCCCGGTCAGGTAGTGTTGTCTGTGTTGAACCCACTAACCAATCATTCATTGGTACAGGAACTGGCCGAAGCAAACATCACTTCATTCAGTTTGGATACTATCCCGAGAATCACCCGTGCGCAGACCATGGATATTTTATCATCAATGGCAACGATTGCGGGATACAAGGCTGTGTTGGAAGCAGCATCATATCTTCCTACGTTTTTTCCCATGTTTATGTCAGCTGCAGGTACTATCCGTCCTGCCAAAGTTTTAATTCTTGGTGCCGGAGTGGCCGGTTTGCAGGCTATTGCCACTTCACGCAAGCTGGGTGCGGTAGTTGAAGTTTTTGATGTGCGTTCGGCGGTGAAGGAAGAAGTGATGAGCCTTGGAGGTAAATTCATTGAGGTGGAAGGAGCCCGCGAAGATGATGCCGCAGGTGGTTACGCTGTGGAGCAAACCGAAGAGTTTAAACAAAAACAAGGGCAGCTTATTCAGGATCATGCCATGAAATCCAATGTGGTGATTTGTACGGCCCAGATTCCGGGCAAAAAAGCTCCTGTTTTGATAAAAAAAGAAACGGTAGAAAACATGAAGCCGGGAAGTGTGATTATTGATCTGGCTGCATCAACCGGAGGAAATTGTGAGGTAACAAAAAATAATGAGGTGGTTGAAATCAACCAGGTAAGGGTTATCGGAAAATCAGATTATCCTTCGGAGATGCCCATGGATGCCAGCCGTATGTTTGGCAAAAACCTGAATAATTTCCTGAAACTGATTATTGGTGAAGAAGGTGAGTTAAACCTGAATTTTGAAGATGAAATTGTAAAAGGAACCTGTATCACAAATAATAAAGAAATTGTAAACGAGCGGGTTAAACAAATAATAGAAAGCTAAAAATCAATTATATGGAACAAGCATTAGTTTTTTTCTATAGCAATAAGGAAGCAATATTTATCATTGCGCTTTCAATTTTTTTAGGGATTGAGGTTATATCCAATGTTCCTTCCGTACTCCATACACCTTTGATGTCAGGTGCCAATGCCATTAGTGGAGTAATTATCATTGGTGGCATTATCCTGGTTGGGCATGCCGATGTAAGCATGATTTCTCTTAACCTGGTACTGGGAGTGCTGGCCGTGATATTCGGAACCCTCAATGTGGTTGGTGGGTTTGTGGTTACCGACCGGATGTTAGAAATGTTTAAGAAAAAGAAAAAGTAGTTGATGATGAATGAATTAACTTTAGAGAAACTGGGAAGTAGTATCACCACAGGAGATATTATTCTTGAATTTAGTTACTTGCTGGCTGCTGTTTTATTTGTTATTGGCCTCAAATTATTAAGCCATCCTGAAACAGCACGGAAAGGAAATTTTTGGGCAGGCACTGGTATGGTCCTGGCTATGATTACCACATTATTATTGCATCGTGATGGTGAATCAGGCGCAGGGATACCTCTGACAAATGCCATGATTATTATTGTTGCCATTGTTGTCGGATCCATCATTGGGGTAATTGTTGCCCGAAAAGTAAAGATGACCGCCATGCCGCAGTTGGTTTCCCTGTTTAATGCATCCGGTGGTGCTGCATCAGCCCTTGTAGCATTAATCGAGTATTCGAACCCTCAGAATTCTTCTGCATTAGTCACATTGCTGGGACTAATAATAGGAGCTGTAGCATTTAGCGGCAGTATGATTGCGTATGGTAAGCTTGATGGTAAAGTGGGGGATATTTTTTCCAGTATTATGACATACGTGAACCTGTTAATACTGGCAGCAATTGTTATCCTAACGGTATATATGCTTATAGGAGATGTGCCTTTTGAAACGCAAGCCATTCTGGTTTATATCCTTTTGGGTTTATCCCTCCTTTATGGGGTAATGTTTGTTATGCCCATTGGTGGAGCCGATATGCCGGTAGTTATCTCCCTGTTAAATTCCTTTACAGGTATTGCCGCTGCCATGGCCGGTTTTATTTATAATAATCAGGCTATGATTTTGGGTGGTATTTTTGTAGGTAGCGCCGGTACCATCCTTACAGTTTTGATGTGCCGTGCCATGAACCGGTCCTTATTGAACGTAATTATTGGTGCCTTTGGTGGAGGTGGTGCTGCTGCAGGAGATACATCCGTCGGAACCATTAAAGAAATTGGGTTAAGCGATGCTGCTGTGCTCTTAAGTTATACTCAAAAGGTCGTCATTGTACCAGGTTATGGTCTGGCCGTAGCCCAGGCACAGCATATATGCAATGAGATGGTGCAAATGCTTGAGGAAAAGGGAGTAGAAGTGAAATTTGCCATTCATCCGGTTGCAGGACGGATGCCAGGCCACATGAATGTGCTCCTGGCTGAAGCAGATGTTCCTTATGATAAACTGGTGGAAATGGACGATATTAATCCCCAAATGCCAAATACCGATGTAACAGTGGTTATTGGAGCCAATGATGTGGTTAATCCGGCTGCCCTGGATGACCCGTCCAGTCCCATTTATGGCATGCCGATTATCAAAGCCCATGAATCAAAAAATATCATCGTAATGAAACGGGGTATGGGTAAAGGATATGCCGCGATAGAAAATTATCTTTTTTATAATGACAAAACCCGGATGCTTTTTGGTAATGCCAAAGACAGCCTGCAAAAGCTTGTAAATGAGATAAAAGACCTATAAATAACTGATAATAAATGGATTGTAAATATTGTTAGAAAAAATAAGCTCGTCTAAAAACAGACGGGCTTTTTTTATGGAATTCTTTGCATAGTTTATCCTGTTAATTCAGTAGTTAGTGGAATGAAAGTCCCATTATATAAGGATTTTGGAACAAAACAAAAAACCTGACGTAAAAACACCAGATAATGTATTTTATTAACATAGAAAATACAATTAGAATTGAACATTTCAAAATATATGATAACTGCCTCACTATCATTGATTTTTTACGAAAAGTCTTTTCACAATACAAAACATTATACAAAGTTTCACATCGAGAATGTTCGTTGCTCAAATGTAAACTACCAGGACATTATTTTTTAATTAAATGAATTCAGTATTTAATCATATAAAAGGGAATGTTTATGGAATGAATCCCGCAATAGATAAGGAATTTGGAACAAAAGCAAAATCACTCCGTAAAATTGAGTGTTAGCCGTTATAACACGGTGTATTATTTGAAATAATGATTGTATTTAAAAAGTTGAATTTAATATGACTGCTATGAAGAAGTTGATTTTTACAAAAAGGATGTTAATGCTTGTATTCGCAATTGCTGCGTATGGTATTAGCGCAATGGCTCAGGAACCCGCGAGTGTCACTACTCCTCAAGGTACTCTTTATCAACAAGGTACTAATAGTGGTGGGGCTGCTGCATCAGAAGATCCTGATTTAGTAACCACCGGTACTACAGTACCTTACCTTGTTCTTCCGGATGCTGATTTGAACCCTGATTGGGCAATAGGTACAGATGCCACAAATACAACGGACCTGGTTTCTTCATTTGACTGGACGGTTCCCTCAGGAATTAGTTCTGCAGGTGCAACTGCTACCATTCATTATGTTGAAATTGTTGTTGATGGTACAGCGGGAACCACTGATAATATCACTGTTGCGGAGGAAAATGGGGCAAGTTGTGTTGGTACACCAAGTTCAATCCCGGTGTTGGTTGTAGCCCAGCCAGATGCAACGGCATTAGCTGTAGATGATGGTGATTCAGAACCAGCCTCGAATTGTGCAGCCGGAACCAATGGCTCACTTGCTGCTGCGGTACCTACATTTACCTTAACGCAAGCCATAGATGGTAATATCACTACACCAGAAGTGGAAGTGATTGCATCATTGGACTTTTTACCACTTAATGGTACATCCACTTCAGTTTTTTCCGATGAGACATTAACCGTTTCATCAGGCGGAGTTGTTGACCTTTCGTCTCAAATCACAGAATTGAATAGCTGGGGTACCTACACATTAACAATTACCCAGATTTCTGATAACATATCAAGAAAAGACATTGCTTCAGATGGTTTCTTTAATGTAAATGAAGGAACAGATTTATCGACTACCTATACTTTGCTTAAGCAGCCTACAACAGGTACAATCTACAGATTACCTAATAACTAATAATAGGTAAGAGAAAACGAATTACAAAGATTTAATAACGCATAAATTTTAGAATGATGAAAAGAAATATTTTAATCCTTACAATGGCGCTTATCGGTCTGGTTTCATTTAACCAGGCCCAGGCCCAGACAATGGTCCCTTACGGCATTGACTCGGTTGTAGTTGGTAGCCAGGTAGTTTATGAAGTTGACAGGGATGCAGATGTACAGACATTCGTCACTAGCGGATTTTTATCACCTTCCCAATTTAACTGGCAAATTTCTGCTGACGGTTCAATTGTTGAAACAGCCAGTGGTGTTGATTTTGGTGGCAGCCCTTTGTTTACTCAAAATCGGATAAGTGTTGGCTGGTCAGCCACAGGAACAAAACAAATTACCGTTGCTGAGTTTTCTATTAATGCCGCGAATGATGCCATCGTTTGTAATGGGGCTGATTCTACACTTACAGTAGAAGTATTGCCTGTTCCAACATATACCACCGATGATGGCAGCAATGGAGCATGTGAAGCACAGGATTATAATGTGCCGTTAACCCTTACCGGTTATGGTCCATGGACTGTGGAATATGAGATAGTATACACTGATATTGATGGGAATTCACCTCCTGCTGTTACTGATACTAAGGTTGTTGGAACTATTGCCGATAATATTGGTACTTCAGGAAAATCTTTTGATCTGCCCATTGCTGCAGATGAATTATCAGGCGTTGGGTCTTATGCAATTACCATTACACAAGTTGATGACCGGTTAACTGTAAAAGACCAGAATGGTGCTATTCATGCAACAAATGCCGGATCAAATGCATATTCACTGTATGTATATCCAACACCAACAACGGGTACTATCCAGCATATTACCAACGAATAAATTGTTACCAACGATTTTTTAATTAAGGTATTTACCTCTGGATATAAATATGAAACAAAGGATTAAAATATTTCTAATGATTACCTTGGGTGTGCTTCTAACGAAGCATGCCTGGGGACAATCATTATCCTCTGTTTGCACCGGTAGCACCGAAACCTATGCAGTGGAAGGGCTCCCTGGTTCTGTATTTATCTGGGAGGTAGATGATGAAAACATCCATGTTGAAAATTATGGCGATACGGCCGATATTACCTGGTCGGTTCCCGGTATTCATCTCATAACGGTAAAAGAAATCAGCCAGTTTGGATGCGAAGGGGCACCGGTTTATGCTTATGTGGAAGTAGGGGCCATGAACATCGATTTGGGTGATGATATCACAATATGTGAAGGACAGTCAGCCACACTCGATGCAGGTTCTTTTGATTCCTATTTATGGAGTACCGGCTCAACCGATGCATCAATTACAACAGCTCAATCAGGCAACTTCTGGGTACAGGTTACCTCAGGGACTTGTTCAGGTTCTGATACTGTGTCAGTGAGCGTTGTACAAGGCCCCAGTGTTGACCTTGGTAATGATACTTCCATTTGTGGCGATGATTACATTGAACTGGATGCCGGCAATTATAATTCCTATACTTGGCATGATGGTTCTGTAAGCCAGTATTATACTGTAAACCCGGGCCGTCAGACCATTACTGTACAGGTTACCGATGAGAATGGCTGCCGTGGAGGCGATACCTTGAATATTTTTGAATGTTCCTCTGTTGACCTGCTGGGCCAGATTCCAAATGCATTCACACCAAATGGGGATGGAACACACGATACATGGGAAATCGATAATATAAGTATCTTCCCTTATGCCAGTGTTGAAATATTCGACCGTTGGGGAAGGTTGGTTTACTCAACAACCAATGGTTACAACAACGACTGGAATGGTACTGACCGCAATGGCAATGAGCTTCCAATGGATTCTTACCATTATGTTATTGATGTTAATGTGGATGAGGTGGCACCAATTACCGGAACGGTTACCATTATCAGATAAAAAAACTAGCGACAATAAAAACAGGGTTTTGTTTTAACCGGTTTTGTGAAACATAAGTTTAGCCTAAGCAGTATTATTGAATTGAAGATAGAGTTAAAAACAGTGCAGCGCAAAAGAAATTACATATCGATTTTAATTATCATTCTTATAATGGCCGTCGGAACTAAGCTTTCTGCACAGCAGCTTCCGATTTACAGCCAGTATATGATGAATGGTTTTCTCATCAATCCTGCGGTAGCAGGCCTGGATGGATATACCGCCATTAACCTTACCGCCCGCGAGCAATGGCTTGGTATACAGGATGCCCCGCGTACACATGCCATCAGCCTGCAATCACGGATATTAAAAAACAGTTTTATTTCACGTAACTCCAGGTTACGCAGAAAAAAACGGCATGCAAGCCGCTCAGGAAATGTGGGGTATGGAGTGTACATGTTCAACGATATGAACGGGCTCATCGACCGCACAGGTATGCAGGGTACTTATTCTTATTTTGTCCGTATGGGGCAAACACACATGTCGTTTGGTCTGTCCATTATGGCTTACCAGTTTCGTCTGGACCGCCAGAATGTGCATTTTTATGGTGATCAGTTTGATGAACTTCTCGATCAAAACCGCAACACATTATACATTCCGGATGCGAATGTTGGTTTCTCCATTAACAACCCACGCTATCATTTTGGATTTTCAGCTTCAGAATTGTTTAAATCTTCCCTGCAGTTTGGAAGTATTGGCGAGGGCGAATATGCCATGATACGGCATTATAATATGCAGGGGGGGTATAAATTTGGTATCAGCAATTACCTGGAAATCGAACCTTCATTTCTTTTAAAATATCCTGAAGGACTGGCACCTCAGCTTGATTTTAATGTTAAACTCAATTACATGGATGATTACTGGGGTGGAATTTCTTTCCGTACAGGAAATGCCATGATTATCTTTGGTGGCCTGCGGTTCGATAAATTCTACTTTGGATATGCCTTTGACTATACACTCAACTCCATCCAAAAACACACCTTTGGTTCACATGAAATCATGATGGCCGTCAAATTCGGTGACAATGCCAGACGTTATCGTTGGTTGAACCGCTACTAATCAAATAATCTTCTGTTGTTATTTGTGATTCTGCATCCCGGAATCTATTTTTGCGTTATTCAAAAGTTTCCGGATGGCAATAAACAAATTTGAACTTCCTTACGATATCTTTCCAAATCCTGAAAACTCCGAAGATGAGGGATTGGTAGCTTATGGCGGCAGTCTGGAACCTGAAGTGCTGCTTTCTGCATACCTTCAGGGTATTTTTCCCTGGTATTCCGAGCCTGATCCTATCTTGTGGTGGTCGCCAAATCCCAGGTTAATATTGTATCCAAAAGACTTGAAAGTATCCAAAAGCCTGAAACAGAAAATCCGGTCAGCGAAGTTCACCATTCGTTTTGATACCGCATTTGAAGAGGTAATACATGCCTGTGCCACGGTTCCCCGTCCGGGTCAGGAGGGTACCTGGATAACTGAAGATATGGTCCGGGCTTATATGCGGCTGCATGCTCTTGGTTATGCGCACTCAGTGGAAGTTTTTTTAGATAACAGGCTGGTGGGCGGCCTGTATGGATTGACCCTGGGCAGAGTTTTTTGCGGCGAATCCATGTTCCATAAAGTACCCGATGCCTCTAAAACAGCTTTCTATTATTTATGCAATCACTTGCGTTCGCTGGATTATGCATTCATTGATGCCCAGACTCCTACGGATCACTTAAAGAGCCTTGGGGCTATAGAAATCGAACGGAAAGAATTTCTAAAGCGGTTGAAGAGTGTCGTGAGCCTTGATGTATACTGGTGACATTATTCTATCTTACTGCTTTTTAACATTTATTGTTCAATTCAATGCCTTGAACAATTAGCATGTTGTTTGGGTTTTGCTCTGGTGTCATGTCATGGTTGAGATGGCGGTTAAGTAAAGTTCCGTCGAACTCCCCCTCCGTCGCGACGAAAAAATAGTAGAACCTGCCCGGAAGTTGCGACGGAAATGCAGAAAGTATTTAAGGCACTCTTGGCATACCATACATCATTTCCGCCGGCAGGTTGTTTCTATGACGCAAAAAACAAAAAGAGCAAGCCTTGAGGCGTCAGATCAGGCGTAATATGACACTAGTGTTATGTCCTATACTTTTGCGGTTGAATCACTGCCAGGGTTTTCAAGCAGTGACAGGGTATGCGCCGTCAGTGGCAACCACCATGATGGTGGCTAAGCGACATTATAGCCTTGCCATGACGCTCGATGAAGATGATAAATCATTTGTTAAATTAATTATTATGACTTCTGTGAATCCAACACTGTATCGTGAAATCATTGGTCTACGTCAATCCACTTATCCTCATAATTTTATCGAAGGAAAAAAGATCCCCGATGCTATCATATCAGATATTCTGGATGCTGCTGTATGGGCGCCCACACATGGACTGACCCAACCATGGTTTTTTAAAGTGTTCCATGGTAAGGGTGTCCAAACATTCTTTAAAGGGATGATTGGGGTTTACCAAAACATTACTCCGCCTGAAGCCCTGAGCGAAAAAAAGATAGCGAAGTACAAAATTAAAAGCTGGCAGGTATCGCATGTTTTGGCAGTGTGTATGCGGCATGGGGATACCAACATAATACCCGAAATTGAAGAAATTGTAGCCACTGGTTGTGTTATTGAAAACATTTACCTTGCACTTGCTCCGTATGGCATTGCAGGATATTTATCCACCGGCGATATATGTTATTCCAGTGAGATGAAAGCTTTTCTCGGACTTTCTGCAAAAGACCAATGCCTGGGTTTTTTTCAGTTGGGTTATGCCCGTAAAGATGCTCCTGAAAGAGTCAGAAAAAGAATCCCGGCTCAGGAAAAAACTGAATGGGTTTCAGAATAGGTCATTAAATTACCGAAACCGGCATTCCCGGCTTACCGTTTTTTTTCCTTCTCCATTATAGACAACTACTGTGAAATACCAGATTTTTTTTAATTCGGGTATTTGTTTTCTCATGCGCTTTGGATCAAGTTTAAACCGATGAAATGTGCCTGGTGTCAGCATTATAGGATAAGTGGAATATTTATCGCGCGGCTGGAGCTTTTTGAGCGATCGTCCCCTGGTAAAATGCATGGTTGGAGCATATATTTCCTGTGTTTTCCCGGATTGGTTATGAATGGAAACTACCAGTTCTTTGTTGATTCTCTGTACTTTCACTTTAATATCGCCCCATAAGTAGCTTTTTAGGTTAGGAATCCGCACCTTTTTTGCGGAAAAATACAAGCCGGTAAGTACAGCTAATAGAATTATTATTAAAAGACCTGCCAGTATCAAGGGACCATCTGCATAATCAAAAGTCTGGGCATGGACTTTTGTCGAAAATACCATAATGAGCATGCCGGTAAGAAAATACTTTTGATGCCTGGATTTTTGTTTCATGTTTACCACAAGCTTCGAATGTAACTTTTAAGAAATTCTATACAACGGTTACCTTATGGCCTTCAACTGTAACCACGTCACCCTTCCGGATTTTAGCCCTTTTTCTAAGTTCAACGTGTTTATTTACAGATACTTCTCCTGATTCTACCAGGATTCTCGCATGTCCGCCGGTTTGAGCAATTTTTGTTGTTTTTAGCAGCTTAATCAATTCTATATATTCATCCCTTAAGGTAAATTCCATGTTCCTAGATTGTTAATAATTCAGTCATTGGTGGAAATAAACCGTGAATTAACGTAAAATTTTTTAAAAAGAGGAGAGGGTTAGAAAAAACTTAGTTAAATTTGTTTAATCAGAAATAACCCCCAATCTGATGGACAGTGAACGAAGTTATTATGATTTAAAAGAGGATTTGCGTGAGATTGAATTCTTACTTCGCAATCCCGAAATAACAGAGGAGGAAATAAACTACCTCCTGGATCGTAGGCAGGGAATAAAATCCCGGCTCACTCTGAAAAGCGTAAAGACTGATTTGTAGGTTAATTTGCTATATAATTAAAAGGCAGGCCCACTAATTCTGACAATTCTTCTCCAATATCCCTCAGGTGATTATCTTCCTGATCGTAATACCAATCAATGCATACATTACAGGATTTTTTCTTTTTTAAGGATACGATTTTTATCAACATATTTATAATAACCTTAAAAGAGCCTGAGTTATAGTAGATTAATCTGAAAGTGAAATTAAAATAGCCCGATTTTTCGGGAACTAGTTTAATGAATTCATCAAGCCATTCCAGGACAGGAGCATAAAAATCTGCTACATTCTCCGGTAAAGAAAACCCTGACACCAGAAAAACATGATTTTCAGGGTCAAAGATTATCTTTGGAGTGAATTTCGTAGATTCAATTTTTAATGGTCCCATTATGTATATCTATGCATTGTAAGTGCAAAAGTATAATAATTTTTAAGTATTCCGATAAACCTTCACTGTCTTAATTTATTAATTTTTTATACCGAAATCAAGCAATGATTCATTTACATTTCCAAGTTTATCCAAAGCTTTAATCTTGAGTTGATAACGTTGTTCGGCTTTAAAATTGCTTATTAACCCATTGTAGGGAACTTCCCGTCCGTTATTTATGGAATAATACATGCGTTCAACACCTACCTGTTCATCAGTGGACGAGAGAAACAACACAAGGTGTGGAGGATAACTAACCACGTTTACACTATCCATAACAGCATTTCCCTTGGGTGGGATGCTAAACCTTGTGTAAATTTCAGGACCTGTTGTATCCACTTTTACCATCAGTTCGCCAAAATTGCTGTTTGATACATTGTCATATCCATTAAAATAGATTTTGTGAACACCTTCCCCGGAAATGCTAAAAGGCTCGGTATAATCTGTTAAATCGCCTTCATCAATGCGATATTCAATCCGGTCAAGGCCCGATTCATCATCCTTGGCGTGCAGGGATATTTTTGTCTCGCGCGAAATATAAACAGTATCTTCGAGCACAAATGTGGGGCCGCTAAACCGGTGACTTAATGAAGGGCCCGAAAGGTCAATGTAAGGAATGGACGAAACCGTGCTTTCTTCTTCAACTACGCTCTTGTTGTTTACATTATCAACCGCATAGGTTTTTAAAACCAGGTTTCCAGACGTGTTCGATAAATAAAAAGGCTTGTCATACAGATGATATTCAGATCCGTTTATTGAATAATAAACTTCTTTGACACCTGCTTTATTGTCAAAGGTGGTGAGTTTAAGCTTCGATCGACCGGATGAATACTCACGACCATTCGCTATAAAAGTTTTACCAATAATCTCTTCTACAATTGTTGGTGGTGTTTTGTCAACATAGAATTTAAATTCCTTTACCCCTTCTTTATTGCCCAGTTTGTCAATGGAATAATAGGTAAGCACATGGGTACCCTGACTAAAATAACTGCCTTTTAATTTGTATGTATATTTTTTTTCAGGGCTTCCATCAACCGAATAATAAATGGCATCAATCCCGTATTCATCTGAAGCGATTAGTTTTATGGCTGAATTTGCTGAAAGGATATTTTCATGTCTGTCGCCTTCAATCTCAAGCTGGGTAGAAGGATTTGAATCGTCGATGATTATTTTCCTGTAAATCACTTCTTCATGATTCCCAACATTATCTACTGCATACGTTTTGAAAACATAAGTACCTTCCTTATTGAATTCCAGAGGAGAAGAATACTCCTGGTATGGTTTGTTGTCAATGGAATAGTACACTGCCTGAATGCCTGACATTTCATCTTTTGGTTCCAGGGTGAAAGTTGTCAGTCCGCCCAGGTACACGGTATCGGCTTTTTGGACAGTGAGCACCTTACCATAATCGATATGGGTTTTGGGTGAGCGGCTGTCAGTATATACCTCAAAAACTATATCCCGCTCAGGATATACAATTTTTTTTGTTGAAGTATCCACAGCAGAAGGACTTTGAAAGGTATTTACACCTTCTGTATCAAAATACATGGGATTAGAATATTCAGGTGTTTCTTCACTTTTGAGTAAAAATGATTCTGCATCTTCCCCGGGTGAGGTTGAAATACGCAGATAAACCGGCAAATCCTTGTTAATGTATAATCTGCCTTCGGGGGATTGATACATTCTCTTTTTATGTGTAATTAGTGTTTGTCCGTTAACTGCTGATCCAACCAGAATAAAACCAATGAGTAATACCGTCCTGTAATCAATTTTCATTTTTTGGGTTTTAAAATTCATTTTCATTTAAAAAACTTTCGAGACCTGCGTTGCAAACCAAAAGTCAGGTCTATTGGATTTTATGCATAATACCTTCAATATTTTTACGGGATTTTATCCAATTAGGTTTTGATATACAACCATTTTACCTAAATATTTCAGATAAAAATTATTATAAGAATAAATGCCTTTCGATTACATTCAGAAATGATTTCAGGTCAATTGGTTTTGAGATATAATCATCACACCCCGCAGCCTGGCTTTTCTCTTTTTCACCATCTGCATTTTGTGCTGTTTGTGCTATGATGGGAAGGTTCTTCCGGAAGCTCTTGATAATCTTTGTAGCCTTATTTCCATTCATAACCGGCATATTGATGTCCATCAGAATAAGATCAGTCTCATTGGTTTCACAAAAGTCCACGGCTTCCTTACCGTTTTTAGCACGCAGGATTTGAATGCCGGTTGGCTTTAACGCTTCCGCAAGGAGGAAATAGTTTACATCGGTGTCTTCTACAATTAAAATCCGTTTATCAGACCAGTTGCGATCGGAAGGCGGAGCAGTTTTTTTCACTTTAGAGGTGAATTTTATGCCTATTACCAGAATATCATCCAATTGGTCCCGTTCACCTTTCCAGTTTTCAAGGGTATCTTCAAGAATATCTTTCTGTTCGTTCAACGGTTTTTGGTGCATCTCAACCAGGAGTTCTTTGAATCGTTTGGTCAGGAATTTCTCCCCATGTTCACCGCCAAACTGATCAGGAAAGCCATCAGAAAAAATATACAACAGATCATTGTCCTGTAATTCGATGGTATGATTTGTAAAAGGTTTTTCAGCATTGCGATGCATACCCACAGGCATTTTATCACCCTTGAACTGCAGCAGTTCTTTATTGCGTATGATATATAAGGGGTTATGAGCGCCGGAAAATTGCACTTGTTTTTGTTCGTAGTCTATTATGCAAAGGGCCAGATCCATGCCATCTTTGTTTTGATTTCCACTTTCGCGCTGGTGCAATGAGTTAATAACCTGTTCGCGGAGCTGATTTAAGATTTCATTGGCCTGCAATGAACTGATGTGCTTGTTAATGGCTATTTTATTCACTATTTCATTTAGGAATGCCACACCCAGCATGCTCATAAACGCTCCTGGCACACCATGGCCTGTACAATCGGCTGCAACGAGAATCAGAATGTTTTCCTTACGGGTCAACCAGTAAAAGTCGCCGCTTACAATATCGCGTGGCTTGAAATAAAGAAAATAGTCATCCAGCAATTCATTTATCTGCTGTTCGGGTGGGAGAACGGCGCTTTGAATACGTTGGGCATAATGAATGCTGTCCATGAGTTTTTCGCGTTGTTTGTGTGCGATGTCGCGCTGTTTCTCGATTTCTTTATTCTTTTTTTCAACTTCCTGGTTTTTTTGTGACAGGAGCTGGTTCGCTTTTTTCTTTTGCCTTATCTGAATCAGCACTACCACAATAAAGAGAATGGATAACAGCGCTATTCCGGCAAGAAATCCGAAGATCATCCGGTTTTGTTTTTTTTCCTCAGCCCGGATGCGTTTTTCCTCAGCTATTTTCATTTCAGCGATTTCCTTTTCGCGTTGCCGTAAGAGTTCTATCTCCGCTTTTTCCTGGATTACCTCGTATAAAGTGTCCACCGTGCTTTTCAGTTGCTGTTCTTTATAAGATATCCTGGCTTCGGCAGTCTCGGAACGTGCTTTCAACGCAGTCACTTCTTTTTTCTGCAATGCCGCCTGGAGGGCACTATACTTGTCATAGTATTCCAGCGACTTCTTACTGTTGCCAAGTGCATCATAATTTTCAGCCAGCATGCTAAAACAATTTTTTATTAGCGGCATGCTGTTAACTTCCTGCGCTATGCTCAGGGCTTTATGCAGTTTTTCATTTGATTTTTCATAATCTCCCATGCCCTGATATGTCATGGCAATGTTGACCAAATCAGCACAGATATCTTCATTTTTGGCTAGCTTTTCATTGATTTTTAATGACTTATTAAAATACATCAGGGCATTGTCCCATTCAGTTGCATCAAAATAGATCATGCCCAGGTTTGATAAAAGGTTTTTAATGGCATTTTGATTGCCCATTTCTTCATTGACCTGAATAGATTTGGAAAAGAACAAAACAGCTTCTTTGGTTGAATTAAGCTCCCAGTATAAAAATCCCAGTTTATTGTAATATTTGGCTAGTTCCAGATGATTCCTGGAAACTTTATATTCTTTTATCTTATCGATGTATTCATCAATGACTTTTTGGGTTTGGTTATCAGGAGTTTTAGATTGCAACTGCCCATATACAGGAAGAACTGTTCCGGCTAGAATAATAAACCAACAGATTGGAATTAGTAGTATTTTCATCTTTATACAAAAATGTGACCAGGCCCGGAAGTTACGCTTTTGCCTGTATCAGACAGGATTATTGTATACCTCGGGCTGGGTCCGTTTCGCTTAATGTACCGATTTTTATATGCTGGTAATTATACGGTATAAAGTGAAAAAGGTAATTATATTCAGATTGACATATTTCATCTGAATTGGGTGATTTGGATCACCAATTTCAACAGTGCTTCTGTTTAACAGTAAATAATTATTCCCACTCAATAGTTGCCGGGGGTTTTGAGCTGATGTCATATACAACCCGGTTGATGCCTTTTACCTTGTTAATGATATCATTGGAAACTTTGGCTAAAAATTCGTATGGTAAGTGCGACCAGTCGGCGGTCATGCCATCGGTGGAACCCACAGCGCGTAAGGCCACAACATTTTCATACGTGCGTTCATCGCCCATAACACCTACTGATTGAATAGGCAGCAATATAACAGCGGCCTGCCATACCTCATGGTATAAACCGGCGTTTTTCAATGCATTGATGTAAATATGATCAGCTTCCTGCAGGATTCGTACTTTTTCTTCGGTGATATCGCCCAGAATGCGAATTGCAAGTCCGGGACCAGGGAAAGGATGCCTGCTGAGTATATTATCGGGTATTTCAAGGGCTGCACCAACCCGCCTTACTTCGTCTTTGAAAAGGAGGTTCAGAGGTTCAACAATGCGTAGGTTCATTTTTTCCGGCAGGCCGCCCACATTGTGATGCGATTTTATGGTGGCCGAAGGGCCGTTTACCGAAACTGATTCGATCACATCCGGATAGATGGTACCCTGGGCCAGCCATTTTACGTCTTTTATTTTGTGTGCTTCCCGGTCGAAGACTTCAATGAATACCCGGCCGATGGTTTTACGTTTATGCTCTGGATCGCTAATGCCCTTTAATTCGCTTAGAAACTCGTTTTTTGCTTCTACGCCAATCACATTCAATCCCATGTGCTGGTAAGAATCCATTACTTCCTGAAACTCATTCTTGCGCAATACGCCGTTATCAACAAAAATGCAGGTCAGGTTTTTGCCAATTGCCCTGTGAAGCAGCACTGCCGCCACGGATGAATCAACACCTCCTGATAGTCCGAGAACTACTTTTTCATCACCGATTCTTTCCTGTAGCATAGCAATGGTGGATTCTACAAATGAATCCGGGGTCCAGTCCTGTTTGCAACCGCAAATATCCACCACAAAATTTTTTAAAATTTGTTTTCCTTCTGTGGTATGATATACTTCAGGATGAAACTGTATGCCATAGGTTTTTTCCTGATCAATATGATAGGCTCCAACCTTGACATCTGTAGTACTGCCAATTATGGAAAAGTTATCGGGTACTTTCATGATGGTGTCCCCATGCGACATCCAAACCTGGGTATGTAGCTGAATGTGTTGGAACAGAGGCGAAGTTTTTTCGAACCATACCAGGTTTGCCCGGCCATACTCACGGTGTTTTGAAGGTGCTACTTCACCCTTGTTTTGCTGAATCATCAACTGTGCTCCATAGCAAATACCCAACACAGGAACCTGACCACGGAATTTTCGGGCATCAACAACCGGAGCACCCTCATCCCTGACACTTGAAGGGCTTCCTGATAGAATGACTCCTTTTATTTCAGGTGTCATTTCCACATCTTTACTAAAAGGAACAATTTCACAATAAACGTTGTGTTCGCGCACTTTTCTGGCGATTAACTGGGTGTATTGTGAACCAAAATCGAGAATGAGTATTTTATCCTGCACAGTATAGAATTTATCAATTTTAAATTTGCAAAGATACTATATCTCAGGTAAGGTCACGGAGTATTTTACAGGAATCTGTGAGGTATTTTTTAACAAAAAAGAAACATTTCCAGAAACCGGAATTTATTCTTTTTCCCGTGTCCGTTCCACCTCGAATTCGTCTCCATCATTTACTCCTGTTGTGTTTTGAAATATTTCACGGGCTTCTTCTGTGAAAAGTCCGCTGTTATTATACCTTCCTGAAAAATGACCAATAAGAAGCTTTTTAACTCCGGCTTTTTCGGCAAATTCAGCAGCCTGCCTGGCGGTGGAATGACAGGTTTCACGGGCCAGCTTCAGGTCATCATGAAGAAAAGTTGCTTCATGATAAAGAAGGTCCGTATTCTCAAGCAGTTTTGCCAGAGAGTTTTTTGCAATGGTATCGGTAAGGTAAGCATAGCTTCGTGCATGATAGGGTGGTAAAGTAACCTCTTTGCTTTGGATGGGCACACCTTGTTCTGTTGTTACATTTTCACCCTTGCGCAATTTCAGGATTTGCGGAATGGTAAGGTTGTGCTTTTCAATTTCGGGTTTTTTAATGTTTCTTGGGTTATCGTTCTCTTTAAAAAGGAATCCAAAGGTGGGTACTTTGTGGGTCAGAGGAAAAGAGGTGACTTTAACCCGTTTGTCATGATATATTATTCCTGTTTCTTCCGGCAAAGGTTTGAAATTGATAGGAAAACCCCGGGTTTGCCCAAAAGTGCTTTTGTAAAAATCCAGAATTTTTGAGAAGTCTTTTGGAGCAAAAATAGTCAGGGGCGAGGTTCTTCCCATAAGTTCAAGGCTCGATAGTAAACCGAATATTCCAAACACGTGGTCGCCATGCAGGTGACTGATGAAAACCTCATGTAACTTACCAAACCTTACCCCATAACGGCGCAATTGCATCTGGGTGCCTTCACCACAGTCAATTAAATAAAAGCGCTCATTTACATTAAGCAAATGAGCGCTGGGAAATCGTTTAGAAGTAGGCAATGCAGAGCTACTACCTAAAATTCGAAGACTAAACTTCACATTAACGTCGAATTTAATGTTTTACGCACTGGTTATCAGCTGCGTACCTTCTTCTACAGTATCCGTGATGTTTAAAACTGTATCTAACTGCGATATAGTAATTAAACGTTCTACAGCATCATTTAATCCTGTTAACACAAAAGTACCATTGGCATTCTTGCATAAACGGTTTGCAACCAGAATTGCACTTAAACCGGACGAATCGCAATACCTGACCTTACTTAAATCTAAAATGATATTTTTCTCACCATTTCCTGATACCAAAACCAGTTCTGACTTAAGTGTAGGAGCAATATGAGTATCAAGTTTCTCCTCTAAAACCTGAATCAGTGTATGATTGTCCAGCTTTTCAATCTTGAATTCCATTTTGCAGATTTTTAAGATTTAGATGCAATATACTAATTTTTCTTTGATTTTTTTTCTTTTTCTTCTAATTCTGATTTTAAAGCAGCTAATTCTGATATATCACCAAGCGTTGTTTTCTCAAGATTGCTCTTGATTTTTGCTTGTGCTTTCTTGGTAGCATCGCTTGAAGCTTTTTTAGCAGCACCGTCAGCGGCTCTCTTCTCATCTTCAAAAACGCGGCTGTGCGATAGAATTATTTTTTTTGCTCCTTTGTTGAATTCAATAATTTTGAAAGGAAGTTTTTCATCAACCTTTGCGCTGGAACCATCTTCCTTAACCAGGTGGCGTGGGGTAACAAAACCTTCAACACCATAAGGAAGCGCTACAATTGCCCCTTTATCCATTATGTCCACAACTGTACCTTCGTGGATGGAATCAACAGTGAACAGATCTTCGAATACGTCCCATGGATTTTCTTCCAACTGTTTATGTCCGAGGCTCAGGCGACGGTTTTCCTTATCGATTTCAAGAACAACCACTTCAATCTCAGCGTCGATTGCTGTGAATTCAGCCGGATGTTTGATTTTTTTGGTCCATGAAAGATCGGAAATGTGAATCAATCCGTCAACACCTTCTTCAATTTCAACAAATACACCAAAGTTGGTGAAGTTCCGGACTTTAGCTGTATGCTTCGAGCCAAGGGCGTATTTTTGTTCAATGTTTTCCCATGGATCCGGCTTAAGCTGTTTGATGCCAAGCGACATTTTTCTTTCTTCACGGTCAAGGGTTAAGATTACCGCTTCAATTTCATCGCCAACATTCATAAACTCCTGTGCACTGCGCAGATGCTGTGACCATGACATTTCAGATACGTGAATCAATCCTTCCACACCAGGTGCTATTTCAACAAATGCACCATAATCAGCCATAACCACTACTTTACCTTTCACTTTATCGCCAATTTTCAGTTCAGCATCAAGTGAATCCCATGGATGAGGTGTAAGCTGTTTAAGACCGAGGGCAATGCGTTTTTTATCATCATCAAAGTCCAGGATAACCACATTGAGTTTCTGGTCGAGTTCAACGATTTCTTCAGGATGGTTCACGCGTCCCCATGACAGGTCGGTAATGTGAATCAAACCGTCAACGCCACCAAGGTCGATGAACACACCATAAGAGGTAATATTCTTAACAGTGCCTTCGAGTACCTGACCTTTTTCAAGTTTGGAAATGATTTCTTTTTTCTGTTGTTCAAGCTCAGCTTCGATAAGTGCTTTGTGTGAAACAACTACGTTTTTGAATTCGTGGTTTATTTTCACCACTTTGAATTCCATGGTTTTACCAACGTAGATGTCATAATCGCGAATGGGTTTTACATCAATTTGTGAACCTGGAAGGAAGGCTTCGATACCAAACACGTCCACAATCATACCACCTTTTGTACGGCATTTGATGTAACCTTTGATGATTTCATCTTTTTCAAGGGCTTCGTTGACCCGATCCCATGAGCGAAGCGCACGGGCTTTCTTGTGTGAGAGTACAAGCTGGCCTTTTTTATCTTCCTGGCTTTCAACATAAACTTCTACGGTATCTCCCGGTTTTAAATCAGGGTTATAGCGAAATTCGTTCAGGCTGACGACACCTTCGGATTTATATCCAATGTTGATGACAACCTCGCGTTTGTTCATGCTGATTACCGTTCCGTCAACAACCTCATTTTCAGCAATTGTAGAGAGGGTGTCCTTGTACATGTCTTCGTACTTCGACCGGTCTTCTTCTTCCTGAACATCAATATCTTTTTCAAAAGCATCCCAGTCGAAATCTTCCAGTGAATTTGTTTCATAAGATTTGCCCCTGATCAGAACAGGAGCATCTTCATCATCTTCTTCCTCTTCCACGTCTTCATCTTCGGTTTCTGTCTGTTCGGTGTCAGCCATTGTAATATCTTCGGTTGCTTCTTCAGTTTCCGTGGCTTCTTCTGGTTGTTCCTCTGTTTTGTCCGTAGTTTCTGCTACTTCTTCTTGTTCTTTGTCAGCATCTTTAGCCTCAACATTTTCATTTTCAATTGTTTTGGCTTGCTCATTTACCTCCATCTCTTTGTTCTCAACGTCCTGTGGAGTTCCTTTGTTTTCTTTGTTATCTGCCATGTAAAATTAATTAATAATTAATGGGTTAGACATTATCTTGTGTTAATTTAAGGGTGCAAAAGTAAGATTATTATTTAAAAAATGCTAGTATATTTACAGGAAAATAATTCCATCTAAAAAAAGGAATCCGATGAAACACGGAAAAAATGGTTCTGCATGGCCTTAGACCTTAATTAAATTATCATTTTTAGATCGCTTTAAATTAACGAGCGGCAGTATGATCAGGGCTATAGTACCAATTACCAGGTAAATGAGATTGGTTGTAGAATGTGCTACAAATGCAAAATCCTCTCCATGCGCCCTGCTTATTCCATATAAAAAAAGGGTTTCCCTTACCATAAAATGCCATGGCCCGATCCCACCCTGTACCGGAGCAAGCATGGCTAATCCCCCCATGAGGAAGGTTACAGCACCAACGTTTAATGATAAGTATTTGGTTGGTTCATAGGCCCAGAAAACCACATATAGCATTAATAACCACATGAGGAAAATAAATAACGTATGTGCAATAAATATGGGTTTATTTTTAACATCTTTGATGGATTTTATCCCTTTTATAAAATCCTTTTTTATGCCACGAAGCTTATTGAATATTTTGTTGTTTTTAAATCTCTTGGTAATGAAAATAAGCAATCCCAATATAAAAAGTACTGAGAATAGAATTATTGCAATGCTTTTAAAAGTTAACAACCCTTTTATGTTGTCCTGCATCTCTGGGTGGCTGGTGTAAAAGCGCACAAAGATGTCGGAATTGGTCAGGAAAATCACGATGGCAATCAGAAACAGGACAAGGGTATCAACAATA
This sequence comes from uncultured Bacteroidales bacterium, assembly GCA_964652315.1. Taxonomy (GTDB): domain Bacteria; phylum Bacteroidota; class Bacteroidia; order Bacteroidales; family JAAAOM01; genus CAZZBU01. The sequence goes on along the minus strand of CAZZBU010000003.1, from coordinate 33,185 downwards.
CGTTCTGTTACTACGGTACCAATAAGATGACTGGTAGGTATTTTTTCATATTTGGTCAGCACGGTACAACGGGTAATTTCGCCAGCCCTTGGGATGATAAGATTGGTAAGATACAATACCAGGACAGCAAGAAATGAATTGTAGACTTTGGGCCGATATCCCAGGGGTTTTATCAGCATGTTCCATCGAAATGCCCGGCTAACATGAGCCAGTATTCCCAGGATAACAGATACAACCAGCCATTTGTATTCCAGGTTTTTAATAAGATTTAAGAATTGTTCCATGTCCCTGTCACGGTATATTAACCAGAATATCAATACTCCCGAACCAAGGAAAAGGGTGTATTTTATTATGTTTTTTAATAATATCATTTTGCTTCGTTTTATTAGGAAGTTTCAAAAGTAAAAATTTTTTAAAATATTACTGAAAAATCATTTTATCGTTCATAAATTGAATTTTAGCTGCACTAATCGCATTTCAATGGAATTAAGTTTTATTGTATAAACAGAAATATGTTAATTTGCTGTTGAAACATCAAAACTAAAATAAATAAATATGAAAATTTCCGTTGTAGGTACCGGCTATGTTGGTTTGGTAACCGGTACCTGTTTTGCCGAAACCGGAGTAAATGTTACCTGTGTTGACATTGATAAGAATAAGATCGAAAATCTGAAAAAAGGTATTAT